>CADCTL010000194.1 GCA_902805625.1 uncultured Acetobacteraceae bacterium | reverse complement strand
CGCCCTGGCCCTTCTCGCAGAAACCCAGGTCCTCCAACTGCATCAGCACGGTGATGGTGAAGCTGTCGTAGATGGAGGCGTACTGGATGTCGGAAGGCTTCACCCCCGCCTCCTCGAAGGCGCGCTGGCCGGAGAAGCGGGCGCCGGAGTAGGTGAGGTCGATGTAGCCGCCTTCCTGGTTCTTGGTCGCCTCGCCCGCGCCCTTGATCTTCACCTTGGGGCGCTGAAGGCTGCGCGCGATCTCCGGCCGGGCCACGATCAGCGCGCCGCCGCCGTCCGAGATCACGCAGCAGTCGAGCCGGTGCAGCGGGTCGGCCACCATCGGGGAGTTCACCACCTCCTCCACCGTGACCACCTTCTTGAGCATGGCGTGCGGGTTGTGCTGCGCGTGGTGGCTCGCCGCGACCTTGATCCAGGCGAGCTGCTCGGAGGTCGTGCCGTACTCGTGCATGTGCCGCATGGCGCACATGGCGTAGACGTTGGCGACGGTGCGGCCGTAAGGGATCTCGAACGGATCGTCCGGCACGTTGACGCCCCAGCTCCGCGGCGCGGTGCCGGTGGCCATGGCCTCGGCGCGCGGCCGCCCGGCCAAGGTGATCAGCGCGACGTTGCAGCGGCCGAGCGCGATCTGCTCCGCCGCATGGCCCACATGCAGCACGTAGGAGGAACCGCCGACGTCGGTGCTGTCCAGGTGCCGCAGCTTCGTCAGGCCGAGGTAGTCCGCCATGTTCAGCGGGCCGAGGCCGGGTGCGGCGCTGGTGCAGAAGTAGCCGTCGATGTCGTCCTTGGAGAGGCCCGCGTCCTGCAAGGCGCCGTAGGCCACCTCGGCGTGGAGCTGCGCCACCGACCTGTCGTCGGCCTTGCGCGTCGGGTGCTCGAAAGCGCCCACGATGTAGGCCTTGCCGTTGATGCTCATGGCCGTGCCGCTTCCGTTCCGTCGGACATGCGCGTTCCTCCTCTTCTTGCGGCGCAGGGTTCACGCCGCGCGCCGGCGCGTCAACCCGCCGCGCTTGCCGGCCCGCGCCGCGCGCCGCATGGAGGCGTTTGCACGCCGGAGCCGCACCGATGTCCCCGACCGCGACCCTCGCCGCGCACCTCGCCGGCATCTCCGCCGACACCGTGCCGGCCGCGGTGCGCGACCGCGCCGGGCTGGTGCTGGCGGACACGCTCGGCGCCATCATCGTTGGGCAGGGCGACGCGGCGGTGCGCGAAACGGCGCGGCGCCACGCGACGACGGCCGGCCCTTGCCGCCTGTCGGGCACCGGGCTCCGCGCGGCGCCGCCCATGGCGGCGTTCCTCAACGGCTTCGCGGGCACGGCGCTGGAACTCGACGAGGGCAACTACCCCGCCGGTGGCCATCCGGGGATCCACACCGTCGCCGCCGCGCTGGCCGAGGCGGAGGCCCGGAACGCGGGCGGCGCGTTGCTGCTCGACGCCGTCATCGCAGGCTACGAAGCGGGCGCGCGGGTCGGCATGGCGGCGCGGCTGCGCCCGGCCGCGCACCCGCACGGCACCTGGGGCACCCTCGGCGCCGCCGCGGCTGTGGCGAGGCTGCGCGGGCACGACGCGGCGACCACGGTTCGCGTGCTGGAGGTCGCGGCCAGCCTCGGCCTCGCCACCAGCGCGACGGCGGCGCTCCGCGGCGGCAGCGTGCGCAACGCCTACGCCGGGATGGCTGCGCAGAACGGGATGCTCGCCTGCGATTTGGCGGAGGCCGGCATCACCGGCGAAACCGAGGGCATCGCGGCGGTGTTCGGCCGCGTGGTCGGCGAGGCCTTCGACGAGGGCGCCATGGTGGAAGGTATCGGCGTGCGCTGGCTCGTGACGGAAGCTTTCTTCAAAGAAGCGAGCTGCTGCCGCGAGACCCAGGGCGCGTTGGAAGCCCTGGAGCTTCTGCTGTCCGAGGCGCCGGTTCCGCCGGACTCGGTGGCCGCCATCGACGTGGAGACCTTCGCTTCCGCCGCCGCGCTGGCGGAGCGCGCCCCGGCCGCGCCCATCGCCGGCCGCTTCTCCATCCCCTTCGTCCTCGCCACGCGGATCGTCCGCGGCCACGCCTGGGTCGAGGCCTTCTCCGAAGCCGCCATCGCCGACCCGGAAACGCGGTCGCTCGCCGCGCGCGTGGCGGTGCGGGAAGCGCCGGCGCTCACGGCCCGCCTGCCAGCCGAGCGGGTCTGCCGGATGGCCTTGCGCCTGCGCGACGGCGCGGTGCGGGAAAGGGAGGTCGTCGGCACGCCGGGCGACCCCGACCGCCCGCTGCCGGACGAAGCGCTCCGCGAGAAGTTCCGTCGCTGCGCCGAGCCCGCGTTCGGGCAGCGGTGGGAGGCCGCGTGGCGGGCGGCGCGGCGGCCGGACCGGCTTGCCGACCTCTCCGCGCTGTTCTGAATCCGCTGAAGCTACTCGGCCGCGCGCCGCTGCCCGAGTGCCGCGGACGCCTCCATCTCGCGCCGCACCTGCACCGCCTCGGACGCCGGGTCGAAGGCCACGTCCGCCCAGCCCACCGTGCCGCCGGCCCGCACCGCCCGCTTCAGGGCGAAGCCGTGCGCGAGGCCGATCGGCAGCGCCCCCAGTTCCAGCGACCGCTCGGCCGGCACGCAGCGGCCCCACACCATCGCGCCGCCCTCGCCGTCCAGCACTTCGCCGGCTTGGAGGTCGCGCTTGGCCGTCGCCACCACGTCGCCGCGCCACGCCTCCGGCGCCCCGGTCGGCTCCTTCCGCAGCGCGGCGGAGGCGACGGACACGCCGAGTTCCAACCCGATCAGGTGGTAGGGCCGCCAAAGCGCGGCGTAGCGGCCCGAAGGGTCGGTGTGGACGCCGTACTCGCTGAAGCAGCGGCGGATGTAGTCCGTCTCGCCTTCGAACACGGCGTACACGCCCCAGCGCAGGTCGCCCTGCACCTGCCGCCCGTCGCGCTCCACGGAGGAGACCACCTCAACCTGCCCGCTCCGCTCCAGCACGCCGCCCGCCTCGCGCGGGCGCAGCACCAGCGGCAGGTCGTGAGTGCCGCAGGGCGGGAAGCCGAGGCCGTCGGAGGGCGGCGCCAGCCCCGTGGCGTTGGCGATGGCCGCCATCTCGATGCCGGACTTCGTGCCGTCGAGGAAGGAGTTGAACATCTGCGGGTTCATGCCGCCCTCGCGCGCCCGCTCCGGCGTCAGCCCGTAGTGGCCCCACACCGTCTCCGGCGTGCTGGCGTGGAAGTGCGGCAGGTATTTCGTGCCCTTGCCCGCGGCGACCACCGGGAAGCCCATGGCGCGGATCGTGTCCACCAGCTCGCACACCAGCGCCGGCTGGTCGCCGTAGGCCATGGAGTAGACCACGCCCGCCTGCCGCGCCCGCTCGGCCAGCAACGGCCCGGCCAGCACGTCCGCCTCGACGTTCACCATGACGATGTGCTTGCCGTGCGCGATGGCGGCCAGCGCGTGGCGCAGCCCGGCGGAAGGATGGCCGGTGCATTCGACGACCACCTCGATCCGCGGCTCGGCCATCAAGGCCATCGCGTCCTCGGTGAGCGCCGTGGCGCCGCCGCCGCCGTCGCTCAACGCAGCGTCGAGAGACGGCGCGGCGTAGCGTTCGGCCGGCCAGCCGACGCGCGCCAGCGCTTCCCGCGCGCGGGGGATGGAGAGGTCGGCGATGCCCGCCACGTGCAGCCCCGGCGTGCGCGCCGCCATCGCCAGGAACATGGAGCCGAACTTGCCGGCGCCGATGACGCCCACCGTCACGGGGCGCCCCTCGGCGGCGCGGGCGCGCAGCATGCGGTGCAGGTTCATGGCGGCGTGTCCCCTCCGGCGGTCCGGCCCGGTGTAACGCGCCCCGGCCGGGCCCGCCACGCCGCGCGCCGGGCGCTTGACGCGCGCCGGGGCCGCCACGGACCCTGGCGCGGGAGCGAACGGGGGAGGGAAGGGATGCGCGCTGCGGTGGTCGGCCTGGGCAGCATGGGCATGGGCGCCGCGCTCAGCCTGCTGAAGGCGCCCGGCATGGAGGTTTGCGGCGTGGACCCGCGGGAAGCGGCGCGGGCGGAGTTCGCCGGGGCCGGCGGCGCCGCGGTCGCCCGCGCGGCCGACCTCTCCGAAGGGACGGAGGCGGCCCTCCTACTGGTGGTCAACGCCGCGCAGGCGGAGGCGGCGCTGTTCGGGCCGGAGGGCGCCGCGCCGCGCTTGGCGCCCGGCGCGGTCCTGATCGTGTCCGCCACCGTGGCCCCCGACGACGCCCGCCGCCTCGCCGCGAAGGCCGAAGCGGCTGGGCTGCTCTACTTGGACGCGCCGGTGTCGGGCGGCACGGCCGGGGCGCGGGCGGCGGCGATGACGGTCATGGCCTCGGGCAGCGAGGCGGCGCTGGCGCGCGCCCGCCCCGTGCTGGACGCGGTGGCCAAGAAGGTCTGGCACCTCGGCGCGGAGCCGGGCCTCGGCAGCACGATGAAGGTGGTGCATCAACTCCTGGCCGGGGTCCACATCGCCGTTGCCGCCGAGGCCATGGCCCTCGGCATCCGCGCCGGGGTGGAGCCGCGCACCTTGTACGAGATCGTCACGAGCGCGGCCGGCAATTCTTGGATGTTCGAGAACCGGATGCCACATGTCCTGGACGCGGACGAAACCCCTCGCTCGGCCGTGGACATCTTCGTCAAGGACCTCGGGCTGGTGGGGGATCTGGCGCGGGCGGTCGCCTTCCCCGCCCCACTGGCGGCCCAAGCGCACCAGCTCTTCGTGTCCGCGCGGGCGCAGGGGCACGGCGGGGTGGACGATGCCTTCGTCATCCGCGCCTACCAAGCCCTGAGCGGCATCCGCCTGCCGGGGGAGGGGTGAGCACCGTACGCTGGGGCTGACGGCCCGGCGAAAATTCTCTTGCGCCGCTGTTCACTATTTGTTCTTATCTGGGACATGGAGATCCGAGCCATGTCCGAACACAGCATTGCCATTCCTCCGCCTCCCACCCGCCGGCTCCCCGAGATCAGGGTGGCGCTCCTCGCCCGGCAGGAAGACCACCCGATCTCGGAGTTGCGCGAAGCTTGCTTGGTCGGCGGTTTCGCCCTGGCTTTCTGCTGGGTCGCCGCCGAGTTGGCCATTGTCTTCGGGATCCGATGACCGCCGCGGCCGCGGCGTTAGCCTAACCCATTAAAAACACAATATTTTCTTGGCCGGTCCGCCTCGCAGCGGGCCGGCTTCTTTCGTCTTGGTGGAGTTACATTAAACAGAATGTAATCAGGGGTTGATCTCAAGGTTGCGAGTAGGCAATAAGAAGGTATCCAATCGCGAACCCGTGAGGGACGCGATTCGGCCCGCCGATCTCGTAACCACCTCTGAGGTGTCCCTTGGACCTGAACGTTCTCATCCGCGGCCAATCCAACGCGCAGTTGTTCGCCGATCGCGGTGGCGCCGCGGCGTTGGAGAAGGGGCTGGAAAGCCGGCTCGGGGTGGACGTCCACCTGCTCTACGAGTTCGGCACGGACAGCAGCACCATCCACAGCGCCACCCCCTTCATGACCTGGGACACCGAAGGGCAGCAGGCGTCGTTGCTCCGGTACGTCAACGAGCTGCCGGCGGACATCAAGGACAATCCGACCGCGACCGTCTGGATGCACAACGAGTACGACCAGCAGGGCAGCTTCAGCACGGAAGACTGGTTGCGCGAGGTCCGCGCCGACGCGGACATGGTGCGCGACGCATTGGGGCAGGACGCTGCCACGACGCCCTACACCTTCGTGCCCATCCGCTACCCCTACGGCGGCAACTGGACGCCGATCGGTGACGGCATGGCGACGCTCGACGCCGACGCGTCCTTCAACGCCGAAATCTCCTGGGCGGCGCAGTCCCTCACCATGGATGGCGACGGCTGGGCGAACAGCAGCCACATGGGCAATGCCGACGCCGTGAAGCTCGGCGGCGACCTGGCCGCGAGCATGGCCGAGACGCTACGCCCGCTGGCGAACGGTTCGGCGCCCGCAGTGGGCGAGCCCGCGGTGGTCCAGCCCCCGGCGCCCGTGGAGCTCTCTGCCGGCACGGGCCCCGACGCGCTGGTGCTGAAGATCAGCCAGGACGCCTACCAAGGTCCGGCGCAGTACACGGTGTTTGTGGACGGCGTGCAGGTGGGCGGCACCTTCACCGCTTCCGCCGCGCACTCGGCCGGCCAGAGCGACACGCTCTCCCTGAAGGGCGATTGGGCGGCGGGGATGCACAAAGTCGAGGTTAAGTTCCTCAACGACGCCTGGGGCGGCAGCGCGGCCACCGACCGCAACCTGCACGTGGACGCCGCCAGCTACAACGGCCAGGCGGTGGTGGGCGCGGCGCAGGCCGTCGAGCGCGACACGCAAGCCGGAACCTTCACCTTCACCGAGGCGGCGGCGCCGACGGCCCCGGACCCGGTCTCCATCACCGCCGGCAGCGGCCCGGACGCGCTGGTGCTGAAGATCAGCCAGGACGCCTACCAGGGCAGCGCGCAGTACACGGTGTCGGTGGACGGCGTGCAGGTGGGCGGCGCCTTCACCGCCTCCGCCTGGCACTCGGCCGGGCAGAGCGACACCCTGACGCTCAAGGGCGATTGGGCGGCGGGCGCCCACCAGGTCGAGGTGAGGTTCCTCAACGACGCCTGGGGCGGCTCGGCCTCGACGGACCGCAACCTGCACGTGGACGGCGCCACCTACAACGGCGCGGCGGTCACGGGCGCGGCGGCGACGTTCAAGACCGCGGGCGCCAAGGGCTTCGCCTTCGCGGAAGCCGCGCCGCCGGTGGTCCAGGCGGGCACGGCCGCGGCCGACCTGTTCGACGCCACGGGGGCGGGCGGGGTGTTCACCGGCGGCGGCGGGCGCGACCTGTTCGTGCTGGAGCGGGGCGACGGCCACGTCACGGTGACCGACTTCGCCACCCGCACCGACAAGCTGGTGTTCGTGGACCTGGACGCGGCCGACGTGTCCAGCGCCGCCGCCGCCCAGGACGGGCAGCAGGGGCTGCTGGTCAGCTACGGCGACGCCGGCACCGTGTTCCTCGCCGGCGTGGCCAGCCTCGCCGCCCGGGACATGGCCTTCGGCTGACGGAGGAAAAAAGGCGGGCACGGTCCGGAAAACGGTCCGTGCCGCTCTTTCCGCCCCCACTCTTTCAGCCCCCTGGGCCGCTCCACCGGAGCCCGGCTCCACGGTGCACGGCGAGGAATTCGTTCTCCCTCCGTGCGCCGTGCCTTCCGTGACACATTCGACTTCGCTCCATTCCGGCGCAAAACTGCACATGGCATCTTATGTTTGAGGTGCCACGACCACCGCCGGAATGGGAACAGTGACGCTGACCAACATAGATCCGACACCGCTACCCGCCGCTGGTTGGAAGCTCACCTTCTTCGACGGCTTCGACGCGGGTTACCTCGACCGCGCCGCTTGGCCCCTGGTGTCCTGGGGCGGCTCCACCAACGGCGCTTACACATTCCTTCCAGCCAACGTTTCGGTCTGGGACGGCGAAGCCTCGGTCAACAGCATCAGCACGCCCAACGGCTGGACCAGCGGCGCCTTCCAACAGGGGTGGAACGGCCAGCTCTACGGCCGCTTCGAGATCCGCGCCCGGTTCGACCAGGGCCAGGGCATCTCCGGCGCCATCCTGCTCTGGCCGAGCGACGACGAGGGCGGCGCGGAGGTGGACCTGATCGAGCCCCGCAGGGCCGACCGCACGCTGAACAACATCACCATCCACGGCGGCGGCGACGGCGAAAGCGTGGAGTTCCGCTACGACTCTTCGCAGTGGCACACCTACGCGGTGGACTGGCTCCCGGACCGGCTGGTCTTCTACCTGGACGGCCAGGAAATCCACCGCACGACGGACCGCGTGCCGAGCGAGATGATGTCGCTCGGCTTCCTCGGCTGGGTGAACGCGCAGAAGGACGTGTGGCAAGGCGGCCCGCCCGATGCCAGCTCCCCCGGCTTCAGCGGCATGCACGTGGACTGGGTGCGCACCTACACGCCCGACAGCCTGTATCCCGGCGCGCCGCCCCCCGCCCTCTACGGCCCGGCCGGGGCCGTGCGGCCGACCACGGAGCCCTGGACCGGCGCGTGGATCGCCGGCAACACCGGCGAGTTCGCCCGCTCCGCCGTCCGCAGCTTCGACGGCACGACCTACGCCGCCACCTGGAACGCGGGGCCGTGGAACGACGCGCAGGTGCCCGTCGTCGCGTCGGCGTCCCCGGCTTGGGATCCGGGCTACGCCACCCGCTTGCTGTACGCCAACTTCGTGGGCGTGGAGCTGGACTTCAGCGCTGCGGGCGCCGCCGGCCTAGCCGTGGTCGTCACGGGCGCGCAGCGGGGGAACATCAAGACGGCCGACGGCAACGACTGGGTGACGTGGGTCGCGCACTCGGCGCCGAACGCCGGCCCGAACAACCTCATGACGATCATCGCCGGCGGGGGCGACGACAACGTCGCGGTGGATTCGGTCGCGCGCTCCGGCGCCGACCAGCCCTTCTCTTGGGGCGCCGACTGGCGCGGCGACTACGACGGCCTCGCCTCGGTGGCGCGGATTGACCTCGGCGCCGGCGACGACACGGCGAGGCTGTCGGCGGGCAGCAGCGTGGTGAACGGCGGCGCCGGCAACGACACCGCGGCCTTCGAGGGCCCCGCGTCGCGCTACGCGGTCGCCGCGCTCGCCGACGGCTCGACCCGCGTCGCCGACACCACCGGCGCCCTGGGCCTGAGCGTGCTGTGGGGGATCGAGCGGGTGCGCTTCGGCGACTCCGAGATCGCGGCGCCCGGCCAAGCGGCGCTGGCCTCCGTGCTGGACCTCGCGCCCATCGCCTGACGGCCTCGCCAGCGCGTCGCCGCCGCCCGCCGCGCGTGCTATGCGCGCGGCCATGGAAGCGGCGCGCGAGGCGGCGGCCGGGCTCCCGGCCCTCCGGGACGCCCGGCGCGTGGTGGTCAAGGTCGGGTCCGCCCTCGTGGTGGAGGAACGGAGCGCCGCGCCGCGCGAGGCGTGGCTCGCCTCCGTGGCCGCGGACATCGCCGCCATGCGGGCGCGCGGCGCGGAGGTGGTCCTGGTGTCCTCCGGCGCCATCGCGCTCGCCCGCCGCGCCCTCGGCCTGACCCGTCGGCGGCTGCGCCTGGAAGAGAAGCAGGCCGCCGCCGCCGTGGGCCAGATCCGTTTGGCGGGCGCCTGGGACGCCGCGCTCTCCGCGAAGGGCCTCGCCGCCGCCCAACTCCTGCTGACGTTGGAGGACAGCGAGGACCGGCGCCGCTACCTCAACGCCCGCGCCACCCTCGGCACCCTGCTGGAACTGGGCTGCGTGCCGGTCATCAACGAGAACGACACGGTCGCCACCGCCGAAATCCGCTTCGGCGACAACGACCGCCTGGCCGCCCGCGTGGCGGAGATGGTCGCGGCCGACGCGCTCGTTCTGCTATCCGACATAGACGGCCTGTTCACCGCCGACCCGCGCCGCGATCCGGACGCGCGCCACCTGCCGGTGGTGGAGCGCGTCACCGACGAGATCATGGCCATGGGCGGGGAACCGCCGCCCGGTTACTCCTCCGGGGGCATGCGGACCAAGCTCCTAGCCGCGCGCATCGCCACGGGCGCCGGCTGCGCCATGGCCATCGCGCTCGGCAAGCGCGACCACCCGCTGCGCGCGATCGAGGAAGGGGCGCGCTGCACTTGGTTCCTGCCCCAACCGGAAGGCCGCTCCTCCCGCAAGCGCTGGATCGCCGGCAGCCTGGCGCCGCTCGGCGCCCTCACGGTGGACGAGGGCGCGGCGCGGGCGCTCGCCCGCGGCAGTTCCCTGCTCCCGGCCGGGGTGCGGGCGGTGGCGGGCGAATTCGAGCGCGGCGACCCGGTGAGCCTCCGCGACGCGGAGGGCAGGGAGGTCGCGCGCGGCCTGTCCGCCTACGACGCCGACAGCGCCCGCCGCATCGCCGGCCGCCGCTCCGACGAGATCGAGGCCATCCTCGGCTGGCGGGGGCGGGACGAGATGGTGCACCGGGACGACATGGTGCTGCTGTAGAGGCGACGGCCAGGAACAACGGACGACCCGTTCCCCGGAGGTGCCGCGACGCCTGCGCGCCCGAGCGCTGTCCCGCCGTGTCGCCGCGCCTCGCCTGACCGTGCGCGCGCCGGAACCAAGGCCGGCAGCCGGCGCTCTGCTACCGTACCTTTCCGGGAGCACGCCAATGAGCATCTTCGGCACGATCATGAACAAGATTTTCGGCCACGCCAGCGCCGCCCCGGCGGCGGGCGACGCCGCGCCGAGTCCAGCGGCCGGCCCCTCCGGGACTTCGGTCGGCGGCGCCGCGGCGGCCGCCGGGGCGGCCGGGAGCACCGCCCCGGCGGCGCAGAACGTCGA
>CADCTL010000193.1 GCA_902805625.1 uncultured Acetobacteraceae bacterium | reverse complement strand
GTGGTGCGCCTCGCCCTCGGGCGGATGCCGCGGCTGATCAGTTGAACACCGGGGCGCATGCCCCTGCCGAGCCCTCCGACCCGCAACCCCATGCCCCGCGATCCGCATCCGATAGCTGGCTTCCAAGCCGGAACCGATAATGCGTGCCCTCGCAACCGCTGCGCGAACCAGGTCGGCGCCTTCGGAGCCCGCGGTCGTCCTCATGAATTTTGCAGGCTAGGACGCCGAGCGCCAACAGCACCGCGCCGGGGTAGAGGAAGAGCCACTTCGGACTGTAGGTCAGCAGGAAGCGGAGGTGCCGCCAACCGTCGCGCCAAGGCTTGAGGTGCGGCGGCCGGGACCTCCCATCCGGAGAAAGGGTCGTCGGCACCTCGGCGATGCGCAGGCCGTGCAAGGTCGCTTCCACGACCATCTCGGAGGCGAACTCCATGCCGGTGGTCCGCAAACCGAGCTGCCGGATCGCCTCGCGCGAGAAGCCGCGCAAACCGCAATGGAAGTCGCGGATGCCGCTGGAGTAGAAGACCCGCCCGACCGTGGAAAGCACCGGGTTGCCGATGTAGCGGTTCTTCCACGGCATCGCCCCCGGCTTGATGCCGCCCTCGAAGCGGTTGCCCATGACGAGGTCGTAGCCCTCGCGCAGCTTCGTCAGGAAGCCGTCGAGGTCGGCGAAATCGTAGGAATCGTCGGCGTCGCCCATCACCACGTAGCGGCCGCGGGCCGACTCGATGCCGCCGAGCAGCGCCGCGCCGTAGCCCTTGCGCTCCACGTCTACGACCCGCGCGCCGAGGGAACGGGCGATCTCCTGGCTGCCGTCGGTCGAACCGTTGTCGGCGATCAGTACCTCGCCCGAAACGCCGCTGCGCGCGAGATAGCTTTTGGCTTTGGCGATGCAGGTGGCGAGCGTTTCGGCCTCGTTCAGGCACGGCATCAGTATCGTCAGTTCGACCGAGCCCGCCGGAACGGGGCCGTCGGCGCTGGCGTGTCGCGGCAAGGTATCGGCGGCGCCGTGCGGAGGAGCACGGCCGTTCAGGACATTATGATACGGCAACACTCTGTTTCCCAGAAAAACCTCACATGGTTCGGAAGCGCGCAGCCGCAGCTCACGCTTCATGAACATGTGACGAAAATGGTCACAGCTCGTTGAGATGAGAACCGTGGCGAGAAGTGGATGCCGCGAGTTCGCTTCGGCGCGCGCCGCGGTTCCAGCCGCCCGGCCAGACCGGCATCGCGCAACCTCGCTCCACCACCCGCAACGCGCGCTCAATGGAGCAGACAGGTTCGCCCTCGAAGGGGAGCGCCGGCCGGGCTCAGCGCGCCGCCGGTTCCCCGCCGCGCCCGCCGCCCATGACGCGCTCCCAGCGCGCCACCTCCGCCGCGACGTAAGCTTCGCTCTCGGCCGGCGGCAGCGCCATGGCCCGGTCCACGCCCAGTTCCGCCCAGCGCCGACGGAGCGCCGGGTCCGCCTGCACCCGCGCGACGGCGGCGTGCAACGCGGCGCGGACCTGCACCGGCGTCGCGGCGGGGACGAACAGCGCCTGCCAGAGCAGCATCTCGGCGTTCACGCCGATCTCCCGCCAGGTCGGCACGTCCGGCGCCGTCGGGCTGCGCTGCGGCCCTGTGACGGCGAAGGCGCGCGCCTGCCCGCCCCGCGCCGTTTGCAGGCCGGTGACGGCGGCGTCGAACACCATGGCGATCCGGCCCGCGGCCACGTCCAAGGTCGCGGGCGCCCCGCCGCGGTAGGGGATCTCGTTCATCCGCAGGCCGGCGGTTGTCGTCAGGAGCAGCGCCGCCATGCCCAGCGTGCCTCCGCCGCCGGTGCTGCCGTAGTCGTGACGGCCCGGTTCGGCGCGGACCATGGTGAGGAATTCCCGCCCGTCGCGCGCCGGGACGTTGTTGGCCACCAGCATGACCATCGGCATCTCGGAGAACACAGTCACCGGCAGGAGGGCGCGGTGCGGGTCGAGGCCGACATTCGGCGCCACCACCCGCAGCACGGCGTGGCTGGCGTTGTTGAGGAGCAAGGTGTGGCCATCGGCCGGCGACCGCGCCACGGCCTCCGCGCCCACCATGCCGGCGGCGCCGGAGCGGTTCTCCACCACCACCGGCTGCGGCAGCGCGGCGGTCAGAGCCTCCGCCAGCACCCGCGCCGCGACGTCGGTGGCGCCGCCCGCGGAGTAGGGCACGACGATGCGGACCGGCCGCTCCGGAAAGACCTGCGCCCAGGCGGGAGGCGCCGCCGCGGCCAGCGCGGCGGCTAGCAGGAGAAGGCGTCGCATGGACATCCCCCGACGGCTCGGTCAGACCCAAGCCGGCTCGTGGGTGCCGAGCGGCACGGAAGGCAGCGCCCAGCGCGGCGGCGTGTCGTCCAGCCAACCGGAATGGCGGAGGGCCGTCAGCCGGCCCCAACCGCTCCCGCTCTCCTCCAGCAGATCGCCGATCTCCCCGAAGCGCGGCGCCGGCGCGGCGAAGCCGTCGTCCAACCGGCCGAGGTTGCGCAGCCAAGCGCCGGTGCCGGCGAGGGACACGCGGACGTGCCAGCTCCCGCCCTCTTCCGCCCGCCGAAGCAGCGCCGCCAACGTGCCGAAGGCCAGCAGGTAGCCGGAAGCGTGGTCCAGCGCCTGGCAGGGCAGGGGCTTGGGCGCCGCCGCGCCGGCCGCTTCCGCTTCCGCCACGTTGAACCCGCTCGCGGTCTGCACGAGGCTGTCGAAGCCGCGCCGCCCGCCCCAGGGCCCCACCTCGCCGTAGGCGGAGAGCGAAGTGCAGACGATGCCCGGCCGCAGCGCCGCCAACTCCGCCGGCGCGAAGCCGTGCCCGGAAACGGCGCCGGGGCGGTAGCCTTGCAGGAACACGTCGGCCCCGGCGACCAAGCCGCGCAGCGCGTCCCTGCCTTCCGGCGCGCGCAGATCCAGCCGGGCGGTGCGCTTGCCGCGGCCGGTGTCGGCCAGCAGGTTGTCGAAGGAGGGCAAGTGCGCCGCGCTTATGTGCAGCACCTCGGCCCCGTGCGCCGCGAGCGTCCGGCCGCAGACCGGCCCGGCGATGACGCGGGTGATTTCCAACACGCGCAGCCCCTCCAGCGGCCGTGACGCCAAGGGCGGCAACGGGGTCGGCGGCGCGTCGCCGATGCGTTCGATGCGGAGCGGCGGCAACTCCGCGGTGGCGACACCCTGCGGGTGGGCGTCCCACTCGGCGAAGCTCCGCATGGCGGTGACGCAAAGGCCGTCCGCCACGGCCGCGTCCTCGAAGTCGAAGGCGGACCAGCCGCGCAGCGCGGCGCGCACCGCGTCCCGCGTGCCCTCGCATTTCAGCAAGCGCAGCACGCCCTCGCGGTGGTGCGGGAAGTTCGTGTGCAGCCGCACCACGCGCCCGTCGCCGCAGGGGTAGGTGCCGGCGACGGAGTCCCAAGGATTCGGCGGCTCCGCGCCGTCCAGCCGCAGGTAGTGCTCGCTGTGGAACTCCAGCGCGGCGTGCCGCATCGCGACGCGCGCGGCCTGCCCTGGCCCGCCGCGTCGGCGATGCACCGCCGCCGCCGCGGCCGCCACCGCCGCGACCGTGGACTGCGCCGCGGCGCCGATGCGGAAGGAGGAGGGCAGGGCCGGCTCCTCGCCGGAAAGCACGACCGGACCGAGCGCCTGCGGCGGGAGGTCCGCCGAGCGCCAGAGCGCCCCAAGGATGTCCCGCGGCGCGGCGGGCGGCGCGCCTGCGGCGTCGCTAGTTCCGGCCGCCGCCGCCATTGCCGCCGCCCCTGCGGCCGTCGATCCGCCCCACGCGGTCCAGCTCCTGGGCTGCGCGGGCGGTCGCCTGGTTGGCGATCGGCAGCAGCGGCATGGCGGTCAGATGCCCCAAGGCCTGCCGGGCGTTGGGCACGACGGGCGGCGCCAGGATGCGCTCGGCCGCGGCCGTGTCGTTGGCCCGGAGCGCGCGTGAGGCGGTGTAGAACGAGTCGATCACCACCTGCGGCGCCGCGTCCTGCGAGACTCCGACGTAGTTGCGCACCTCCTGCCGCGCGCGCTGGAGCAGCAACCCCACGGTCGGGTCGAACTCGCGCCAGCGGGGGCCGAAGGGGATCTCGCTGGCGAGGTAATCGAGCTGCGCGACCGCGACCGCCGCCTCCGCCGGGCGGCCGGCCAAGCTGGACGGCGTGCCGAACGCGTAGGCGGCGTTGAGGATGGCCGAGCGCGTCGGGTCGCCGGCGCCTTGCACGGAGTCGGGCGGCAGCGCCACGTTGTCCCGCGGCGAGTAGCTCGGGCCCGGTGTGCAAGCGGCCAGTCCGGCGAGCAACGCCGCGGCGGCGCAGAGTCTGAGGGCGCGCATCGTGTTGTTTCCTGTCACCCCATGTTCACCATGATCGTTTTCTTGTGGGTGAAGTGCTCCAGCATGGCCTCCAGCGAGGCCTCCTTGCCGAGGCCGCTGCTCTTCACCCCGCCGTAGGACAGGTTGGCCTGCACCACGAGGTTCTGGTTGATCTGCACCAGCCCCGCTTCCAGCCGGTGCGCCAAATCCAGCCCCACCTTCAAGTTATTGGTCCAGAGCGAAGCGGCAAGGCCGTATTCGCTGTCGTTCGCCTCGGTGAGCACCGCTTCCGGGTCGTCGAAGGGCGCGATCACCGTGACCGGCCCGAAGATCTCCTCCCGCACCAGCCGGCTGTCGCGCGGCAGGCCGGTGAAGATCACGGGCTGGACGAACAGGCCCTTCTTGAGCCCCTGGTCCTGCGGCATGGCGCTGCACACGTGCGCGGTCGCGCCGGGCGTGGCTTGGCCTTCCTCGATGAAGCCGCGGACTTTTTCGAGCTGGCCCTCGCTGATGATGGTGCCGATGTCGGTCTTCTCGTCCAGCGGGTCGCCCATCGCCATCTCGTCCACCGCGCGCTTCATCGCTTCCACGAAGCGGTCGTGGATCGGCCGCTCCACGTAGATGCGGCTGGCGGCGGTGCAGCTCTGCCCCTGGCGGGTGAAGCGCATGGAGGTCAGCGCCCCGGCCACCGTCTTCTCGAAGTCGCAGTCCGCGAAGACGATCATCGGCGACTTGCCGCCGAGCTCCAGCGTGACGGGGATCAGCTTCTCCGCCGCCGCCTTGTAAACGATCTTCCCGGTCTCGACCGAGCCGGTGAACGTCACCTTCCGCACCAGCGGGTGCGACACCAGCGGCGCGCCGCACTCCGGGCCGTAGCCGCTCACCATGTTGAACACGCCGGGCGGCAGAATGCGGTTCATCAGCTCGCAGATGCGCAGCACCGCGAGCGGCGCCTCCTCCGCCGACTTCACCACCACGGCGTTGCCCGCCACCAGCGCCGGCGCGATCTTCAGCGCCATCAGCAGCATGGGCACGTTCCAGGGGATGATGGCGCCGACCACGCCCAGCGGCTCCCGCACCGTCACCGACAGGACGCCGGGCGCGAAGGGCACGCTCTCGCCCTTCAGCTCGCCGCCGAGGCCGCCGAAGAACTCGAAGATGTCGGCGACCACGCCGGCCTCGACCCGGCTCTCCGTCCGCAGCGCCTTGCCGGTCTCCAGCGCGATCAGCTTCGCCAGCTCCTCGACGTGCTGGCGCACCAGCGCGGCGCACTGGTGCACCAGCGCGCCGCGCTTCCGGGCGGGCACCTTGGCCCACTCCTTCTGCGCCCCCGCCGCGTTCCGCACCGCCGCGTCCACGTCCGCCGCGTCGCCCTCGGCCGCGGTCGCCACCTGCTCGCCCGTGGCCGGGTTCACCACGGCGAAGCTCTTGCCCGAGCGCGCCGGCGCGTAGGCCCCGCCTATGAAATGCAGGCCGGACAGCGCCTTGGCGAGCGCGAAGGGGTCGGTCGTGGGCGCGCCGGGGGTGGGATGGGGGCGATCGAGCATGGCTTCCTCCCGTGGTGCGCGGGACGATGCCCCTGGGCAAAGCGGAGGGCAAGCGACGGGGAAAACCGGCCGCTACCCGCGCCCCGACCCGCGCCGCGTGGCGCGCTTGGCTGGAAACCAACCACGCATCCACAGGCGGCGGCGTCTGGCTAATCATCAACCGCAAAGGCAGTGGCCTGCCGCACCTGCCGCCGGGCGAAGCTCGACGAGCGCCGCTCCCTGTTGCTGATGTCCCCGCATAAGCCCGGCAGCGCCTGGTCCGGCGTCAACAAGAAACGGGTGCGCCGGCTCACGGCGGCCGAGCTGATGACGCCCGCCGGCCTCCTCGCCACGGAACAGGCGAAGAAGGAGGGGAGCTGGAACGGCTCGATGCCGCTACCGCCCTTTCCGAACCGCCGGACCTGCTGGCTGCCTTCGCCGCTCGCCCCGGCGCCGTCGAAGCATGGCGAGGCTTCCCACCCTCGCGCCGCGGCGCGAACCTGGAGTGGATCGCCCAGGCGAAGCGGCCGGAAACCCGCGCCGCGCGGGTGGCCGAGATCGCGGCGCGCGCTGAACGGGGCGAGCGCGCGAACACCTGGCCGCGGCTTGGCGAACCACCCCGCTCCTAGCGGGATTGGCTCGCGCCACCGGTCCGAAAAGAGCTACTCTCGCCCGCCGACGCCCAAGCCCCGACCGTTTGTCCGGAAAACAGCGGGGCCCGGGAGTAAGATGGCAAGATAGTAAGAAGGTAAGGCAGGCGGAAAGTAAGGCGGCGCCTCACCGTGCCCCCCGTCGCCGCTCCGCCTTGCCGCGCAGGCGGAGCGACTCCGCGTTCAGTCCGTGCAGCAGCGATGGAACCGCGGCGATGCGCTCGGCCACCGCGACGGCGCGCGCCAGCTCGGCCGCCGTCATGTGGCGCACCGCCGGGCGGCGAACCGCCTCGTGCCAAGGCCGCCCGAAGGCCGCGTCGAGGCAGACCCGCATGAAGCAATGGTCGAGGCGGATGGGCCACCCCTCGGCGGCGGCCATCCCCGGCAGGACGCGACGGGTGAGGTCGAACCAGTGCCCCAGCAGCGCGTCCGAGGGAGGATCAGAGCCGGGCGCGGGCGGCGCGGAGGCGTTCATGGGGGGGCGCGCGACCATGCGGCGGGCGGCGTTCCCCGGCAATCGCCGGAACCGGCTGGCCTGCCTCCGGGTTGATGAAACCGTGCCCCCGGCCCGAGCGATCGGCGGGCCAGCGAAGAAGAACAGGAGGACTCGCCCATGGTGGAACGCCGCAGCCTCATCGCCTTAGCCGCCGGCCTCGCCGCGCCCGCCGCGCTCGCCCGGCCGGCGCTCGCCCAAGGGAACTGGCCGGCCCGCCCCGTCCGGCTGGTCGTGGCTTGGCCGCCCGGCGGATCGGTGGACACCATCGCGCGCATCCTCCAGCCGAAGTGGCAGGAGGCGCTCGGCCAGCCCATCGTCATCGAAAACAAGGGCGGCGCGTCCGGCTCCATCGGCGCCGCCGATGCCGCCCGCGCCGCGCCGGACGGCTACACGTGGCTGCTCGCCTACGACACCACCGCCACCAACGAAACGGTCATGCGCCTCCCCTACAAGGCGATGGAGGCCTTCGCCCCGGTGTCGCTGGTGGCGACCGGCCCGCTCTGCATGGTGGCGCACAAGGACACGCCGTACCGCACCTTCAAGGACGTCGTGGAGGCCGCCAAGCGCGCCCCCGGCGATCTCAACTACGCCACCTCCGGCGTCGGTGGCTTGGCGCACGTGGCGACCACCCTGTTGCAGCAGCAGGGGGATTTCCGGATCGCGCACGTGCCCTACCGCGGCGCGGGCCCGGCCGTGCAGGACGCCATGGCGGGCCACGTGCCGCTGTTCATGTCGAACGTTGTCGTCATCAGCCAGCACATAAAGGCCGGCACGCTGCGCCCGCTCGGCGTCACCACCCCGGGCGAAACGCCGCACGTCCCCGGCGTGCCGTCCTTCGCCCAGCAGGGCTTCGGCGGCTTCGAGGCGCCGACCTGGTGGGCGCTGCAAGCCCCCGCGCGCGTGCCGGCGCCGATCGTGCAGCGCATGCACCAGGCCCTGAGCGGCGTGCTGGCCGACCCCGACGTGAGGGCGAAGATCGAGGAGCAGGGCGCCGACGTCGTTTCCTCGACGCCGGAAGAGTGCGGTCGGTTCATCCGGGCCGAGATCGAGAAATGGGGCAAGGTGATCCGCGACAACAACATCCGCGCGGACAGCTAGGGCGCCAGCAACGCCTCCACCTGCGCCGAGCGCGCGACGGCGCCGTTGCGCACGAACGCCTCGTGGTTCGCCTCGATCGACCGGAGGTCGTAGAGGTAGTTCACCATCAGGCCGAAGGACTCGCGCAGCCCGCGCGGGGCGGTGTTGCCGAGCCAGTTCACCCGCTCCAGCCGGGCGCCGTTGCCGAGGTGGAAGCGCGCCACCGGGTCGCGGGGGCCCCGCCCGTTGTTCGCGGCGGTGAGGTACTCGGCGCAGAGGCGCAACAGGGGCGCGCGCAGCGCCTCCGCCCGCGCCGTGTCGTCCCACCAGCGGTCATGCCGCAACAGCGCCGCTAGCGCGGCCGCGGCATCGCCATCCCCGCCCGCCGCGAGCACCGCCGCCCGCTCCTCCCCGTGCAAGAGGTCGGCGTCGGGCGAGGCGATGCGCCCTTCCAGCCAGCGGCGAAATCCCGGCACCGGCGAGAGCGTCGCGAAGCGCTCCAGCCGCGGCAGCTCCGCCTTCAGCTCCTCGACCACCTGCTTGATGAGGAAGTTGCCGAAGGAGATGCCGCGCAGCCCCTCCTGGCAGTTCGAGATCGAGTAGAAGATCGCCGTGTCCGCCCGCGCGGCGCACGCGCCGCCCGCGTCCTCGCAGGCCTCGTCGCGGGCGAGCAGCGGCTGCACCGCCGAAGCCAAGCCCTCCACCAGTGCGACCTCGACGAAGATCAGCGGCTCGCCCGGCAGCGCCGGGTGAAAGAAGCCGAAGCAGCGCCGGTCCGCGGCCAGACGCCGGCGCAGGTCGTCCCAGCCCTGGATCTCGTGGACCGCCTCGTACTGGATCAGCTTCTCCAGAACCGCCGCGGGCGTCTGCCAGTCGATGCGGCGCAGCTCCAAGAAGCCCCGGTTGAACCAGGAACCCAGCAGGTGCTTGAGGTCGGAGTCGAGCGCCTTCAGCGCCGGCTCTTCGCGCAGCCGCCCCAGCACTTCCCGGCGCGCCGCCACCAGCGCGGCGGTGCCGCCGGCGCTCATGTTCATGCGCCGCAGCAATTCCTGGCGCGGCGGCTCGGAGGCTTCGGCGAGGCGGGCGGCGTTCTCCGGCGTCGGATCGGAAAGCCACGCCTCGGCCGCCGCGCGCAGTCGGGCCGCATCCGGCCCGAAATTCTCGGCGACGAAGCGATACAGGGCGGCGCGGCCGTCGGCGTCCAGCTCGCGGGACGCCGTGTGCAGTTCGCGCGCCACCGCCGCGCCCGAAGCCTCGCCGCGCTCGGACAGCAGCGCCTCGGCCAGGCGCTTGGCCCGCTCCAGCGGCGGCAGCTCCGCCATCGCGGCCGCTGCGCCGTCAGTCCGTCGCGGCTCCGTCCCGGTCCGCCCGGCGCCGCCGAGCCCGGTCCGCTCCAGGATCGAGCCCCAAAGGCGGTCCACCCAGGATTGCGCTGCGCCCTGGGCCTCGCCCGTTTCCGCCTCGGTCTTCGTCGCTGTCGCTTCCATGTGCCGCGCTCGCGTCCCTGTGCAGACCGTCCGCCGCGGAGCATATAGGTGGCGCGCTGACAACAGGGAGACGGGAATGGACCAAGCCCCCACCGGCCCGCTGCGGGGCCTTCGCGTGCTCGACCTGACGCGCGTGCTGGCCGGGCCGACCTGCACCCAGATGCTGGGCGACCTGGGCGCCGAGGTCATCAAGATCGAGCGTCCCGAGGCCGGCGACGACACCCGCGGCTTCGCGCCGCCCTTCGTGCCGAACACGCGGGAAAGCGCCTACTTCGTGGGCGTGAACCGCAACAAGAAATCCGTCACGCTCGACATCGCCAAACCCGAGGGCCAAGCGATCGTCCACCGCCTGCTCGAACGCTGCGACGTGCTGGTGGAGAACTTCAAGGTCGGCGCCCTGGCGAAATACGGGCTGGCCTGGGAGCAGCTTTCGCCGAAGCACCCGCGGCTGATCTACTGCTCCATCACCGGCTTCGGGCAGACCGGTCCCTACGCGCCCCGCCCGGGCTACGACAGCCTCATCCAAGGCATGGGCGGCATCATGTCCCTGACGGGCGAGCCCGACGGGCTGCCGCAGAAGGTGGGCGTGCCGGTGGCCGACCTCTTCGCCGGCCTCTATGGCTGCATCGGCCTCCTGGCGGCGCTGAACCACCGCAACGCGACCGGGCAGGGCCAGCGCATCGACATCGGCATGCTGGACACGCACCTGGCTTGGCTGGCGAACCAGGGCATGAACTACCTCGCCACCGGCGAGAACCCGCCGCGCCTCGGCAACCAGCACCCGAACATCGTGCCCTACCAGGTGTTCCCCACCGCCGACGGCTACATGGTGCTGAGCGTCGGCAACGACCCGACCTTCGAGCGCTTCTGCAAGGCGTTCGGCCAGGAGCAACTGCTCTCCGACCCGCGCTTCGCCACCAACGCCAAACGCGTCGAGAACCGGC
>CADCTL010000192.1 GCA_902805625.1 uncultured Acetobacteraceae bacterium | reverse complement strand
AGTGCGGTCGCCAAGGCGAACGCGAACGTCGTCGGGGTGATCTCCGGGGGGCTGGACGGCACGTACACGCGCTTCGCGGCCGACCTCGCGGCGGTCCTGGACGACATCGACGGCCTCCGCATCGTGCCGATGATCGGCAAGGGATCCTTCCAGAACCTCTCCGACCTGCTCTACATGCGGGGCGTGGACGTGGCCATCGTCCAGTCTGATGTGCTCGCGGCGGCCGAGCAGCAAAACGTGTTCCCGAGGATGGCGCAGCAGGTGCAGTACATCGCCAAGCTGTACGACGAGGAGGTGCACGTCTTCGCCCGGCCGGGCGTGGAGCGGCTTTCCGACCTCGCGGGCAAGCTGGTCGCCATGGACAACCGGGGCTCCGGAACGGCGATGACCGCCACGCTGCTGTTCTCCCGCCTCGGCATCGCGGTCCAGCCGGTCTACGACGCGACCGTGGACGCGACGGAGAAGCTCCGGCGGGGCGATATCGCCGCCATGGTCCGCGTCACAGGAAAGCCGGCCCGGTTCACCACGCCGGTGCCGGAGGGCACGCGCCTGCTTGCGGTGCCGCTCTCCGAAAGCCTGTTGGAGACCTACCTGCCCGCGAGCTTCACCTCCGCCGACTACCCGGCCTTGGTGCCGCCCGGCGAAACGGTGGAAACGGTGGCGGTGGGCGCCGTCCTGGCGGCGTACAACCACCAAAACCCCGACCGCCGCGAGCGCTTGGTGCGCTTTTCCCGCGCGCTGTCGTTGAAGTTCGACTCCTTCATGCGGCCGCCGCGGCATCCCAAGTGGCGCGATGTGAGCCTCACCGCGACCGTGCCCGGCTGGACCAAGTTCGGGAGCCAAAGGCCGAATGCGGAGGTCCAGCAGCCCCGCCGTTCCCGAAGCGCGCGCGAAGCGCCGCAGGGGTGATCTGCGCCTCCGACGTTTGACCGGGGAAAGCGCCGTCGGGGGCCACTCCGCTACTGACGGCGAAATCGGATGGCCGGCGTGTCCCTGTTCCCGCAGGCGCACCGCGCCCCGGCCAAGTCACCTAGATGGGGTAACGGGCCGGCCACTGGTTTAGGTGGCGACGGGGTGGATTCAGGTGGTCGTCGCAACACCGAGGCGGAGGGTGGTTGCGATGGCTGGTCGACGGCGTTCGGACCGAGCTTTGCGTGCGAAGTGTCCCTCGCCGGGCCGCCCGGGGGTAGCCCGGCGTGACGACCGGCGATGCTTCTGGGCGTTGATCGCGGCGGGACGGTCGAGCTGGGACGCGGCGATCGGCGTGGGGGTGTCGGAGGCGGTCGGGTCCCGCTGGTTCCGGGAGGCGGGCGGGATGCCACCATCGGCGCTCGGGCGGTCGTCGAAGCCGCCCTCAGGGCGGCGCCTGTCGTTCGCGGAGCGCGAGGAGATCGCGCTGTGGCGTGCGCAGGGGCATGGCGTGCGGGAGGTCGCCCGGCGGCTGGGGCGGGCGCCGTCGACGATCTCGCGCGAGCTGCGGCGCAATGCCGCGACCCGCAGCGGCGGGCTGGGGTACCGGGCCACGACGGCGCAGTGGCATGCCGAGCGGGCGGCGCGGCGCCCGAAGCCGGCGAAGCTCGTGACGCGGCCGGCGCTGCGGGCGTATGTGCAGGACCGGCTGGCGGGCGCCGTGACCGCTCCGGGCGGGGCCGCGGTGCCCGGACCGGCGGTGCCGTGGACGGGCCGCCGGCACGGGCCGCGGCAGCATCGGCGCTGGGCGAGTGCATGGAGCCCACAACGGATCTCCCGGCGGCTGCGGCTCGACTTCCCCGGCGATCAGGCGATGCGGATAAGCCACGAGGCCATCTACCAGTCGCTCTACGTCCAGGGCCGCGGCGCGCTGCGGCGGGAGCTGACGGCGTGCCTGCGCACCGGGCGGGCGCTGCGCGTGCCGCGGGCGCGGACGCGAGGCCGGGGAAAGTCGCATGTGGCGCCCGAGGTGAAGATCAGCGAGCGCCCGGCGGAGGCGGACGACCGGGCCGTGCCGGGGCATTGGGAGGGGGACCTGATTCTCGGCCTCGGCAGTTCGGCGGTCGGCACCCTGGTGGAGCGCACGACGCGGTTCACGATGCTGCTGCACCTGCCCCGCATGCCGGGGCACGGGGATGGGCTCCGCCCCAAGAACGGGCCGGCGCTGGCCGGGCACGGCGCGGAGGCGGTGCGCGACGCCATCGCACGCACGATCACCACCTTGCCGCAGGCGCTGCGGCGGTCACTCACCTGGGATCAGGGTGCGGAGATGACGGAGCATCCTCGGCTGCGGATGGACACCGGGCTGCGGGTGTACTTCTGCGACCCGCACAGCCCCTGGCAGCGCGGCACGAACGAGAACACGAACGGTCTGCTGCGACAGTACTTCCCGAAAGGGACGGACCTGGCCGCGCACAGCGCCGACGACCTCGCGGCCGTGGCCGCGGCGCTCAACGCGAGGCCGCGCAAGACGCTCGGTTGGAGAACGCCCGCCGAAGCTCTTGGTGCGGCGCTGCGATCAGCGCAGACAAGTGTTGCGACGACCAGTTGAACCCAAGCAGGTTGCTTTCGTCGGTGTGCCGCCGGCTCTTGCGGTCGGCGTGCTTCACCAACGCTTCGCGGACGTTCTCAGCCGTCACGTGCGGCATGTGGAAGGCGCGCACCTCGCCGCCCCGCTCGACCAGTGCCACGACGGGGCGCTTCTGCTTGGACAGGTCGCGCTTGAGGTAGGGGCGGCCCTTGCGCTGCGCGCTCGGGATCGGGGTCTCGATCCTGCCGTGGTGGGCTTCGTCGGCCTCCACCACCTTGCCCTCGCCGCCGATGGGCGCCGGGTTGCTGTCCGCCATCGCCTCGCGGATGCGGTGCGCCATGAACCAAGCGTTCTTATAGGTGACGTTCAGCATCCGGTGCAGTTGGTGCGCCGACATGCCTTTCTTGCTCGCCGCCATGAGGTGGAAGCCGAGAACCCACTTCGCCAGCGGGATGTGGCTGCGCTCCATCACCTGCCCGGTACGCACCGTGAACTGGCCTCGGCAGTCGCGGCACTGGAACAAGCCGGGGCGATGGGCCTTGCCGCCGAGACGCAGCACACCGACCGACCCGCAGTGCGGGCAGGCGGGGCCGTTCGGCCAGCGCGAGGCTTCCAGCCACTCGCGGGCCTTGTCCTCGTCGTTGAAGATCGGCTTGGTGAGATCGACGTTCAAAGCAAAAGCCCTCGGAACACCAACAACTTAGCGGTCGAGGCACTGCTTTGTCAACTGAGTAATTAGGGTTTTATTCCTAGTCACTCCTCGGCGGCAAGTGAGAACAAGCGGGCGCGCACACGCCATGGAACCTGTTGACGGCTTCCCCATGCTTCCATACATTTGGAAATATGAAAAAAATGGATGCCATCGCAGCGCTCGCGGCTCTCGCCCAGGAATCGCGCCTCGATGTCTTTCGGTTGCTGGTGCAGACCGGGGCGGAGGGGTTGCCGGCCGGGCAGATCGGGGAGCGCCTCGGACTGCCCTCCGCCACCCTTTCATTCCACCTCAACCAGCTCCGGCAAGCCGGCCTCGTCACCTTCCGGCGCGAGGGCCGGTCGCTGATCTACGCGGCCGCTTACGGCGCCATGAATGGCCTCATGGCTTACCTGACCGAGAACTGCTGCCGGGGCGAGCCCGCGGGCTGCGGCGTCGGCGTTTGCGACACCTCCACCCTCGTTTCCGCCGGGAAAGGGAGCGCCCGCCAATGAAGCGTTTGCACATCCACGTTTCCGTCGAGGATCTGGCCGAGTCCGTCCGGTTCTACAGCACGCTGTTCGACGCGCCGCCGACCGTCGCCAAGCCCGACTACGCCAAGTGGATGCTCGACGACCCGCGCGTGAATTTCGCCGTCTCCGCGCGCGGCGGGACGTCCGGCGTGCAGCATCTCGGCATCCAGGCGGAGGACGCGGCGGAGCTGGAAGAGGTCTTCGGCCGGCTCGCCGCCGCCGGGCGGCCGGTCCTCGAGGAGGCCGGTGCGACGTGCTGCTACGCCCGCTCCGAGAAGCAGTGGGTGTCCGACCCGCAGGGCGTCCCGTGGGAGACGTTCCTCACCCACGGCGAAAGCACGGCCTACGGCGACGGCGGCGCCCTCGGGCGGCTCGCGGCCGTCGGGGAGGCCGCGGCCGCCCCGGT
The DNA here is from genome assembly GCA_902805625.1 of uncultured Acetobacteraceae bacterium. Lineage (GTDB taxonomy): Bacteria > Pseudomonadota > Alphaproteobacteria > Acetobacterales > Acetobacteraceae > Craurococcus. The sequence continues at coordinate 6,348 of CADCTL010000192.1, read as the reverse complement.
CTGCTGCGCTCCGGCGGCGGAGGCGTCGTCCGCGGTCGCTTGCTGCGGGCCGAAGGACGCGTCGGCGTGACCGTCACCATCTACCACAACCCGGCCTGCGGCACGTCGCGCAACGTCCTCGGCCTGATCCGCAACAGCGGCGAGGAACCGACCGTCGTCGAGTACCTGAAGACGCCGCCGAGCCGGGAAGAGTTGGTCGGGCTGATCGGCCGCATGGGCATCCCGGTGCGGGAGCTGCTGCGCAGGAAGGGCACGCCCTACGACGCGCTCGGGCTGGACGACCCCGGCCTCGGCGACGACGCGCTGATCGACGCCATGATGGCGCACCCCGTCCTCATCAACCGGCCGATCGTGGTCACGCCGCTCGGCGTGAAGCTGTGCCGGCCGTCCGAAGCGGTGCTCGACCTCCTGCCCGCGCCGCAGCGCGGGCAATTCGCGAAGGAGGACGCCGAGGCGGTGGTGGATGCGCGGGGCGCGCGCGTGCCGAAACCCGCTCCGTGACGGATCGCCTGCCGCGGCGGCTGGTGGCCGAGGGGATCGGTACGGGCCTGTTGCTGGCGGCCGTGGTCGGGTCCGGGATCATGGCGGAGCGGCTCGCGGGCGGGAACGTCGGCGTGGCGCTGCTCGCCAACACGCTCGCCACGGCGGGCGCGCTCGTCGCCTTGATCCTCGCCTTCGGCCCGGTTTCGGGGGCGCACTTCAACCCGGCCGTGACGGTGGCGCTCGCTTGGCGGGGGGCGCTGCCCTGGCGGTCGGTGCCGGGCTACCTGCTCGCGCAATCGACCGGCGCCGTTCTGGGCGTGTGGTTGGCGCACGCGATGTTCGACTTGCCGGTGGTGCAGGCTTCGGCGCGCGTCCGCACGGGCTTCGGGCAGTGGGCGGGCGAGTTCACGGCGACCTTCGCGCTGCTGTCCGTCGTGTGGGGCTGCGCGCGGCACCGCCCGCACGCGACCCCCTACGCCGTGGCCGCCGTCATCGCCGGGGCTTACTGGTTCACGTCCTCGACGTCCTTCGCCAATCCGGCGGTGACGGCGGCGCGGGCGCTCAGCGACACCTTCGCCGGCATCCGGCCGGCGGACGTGCCGGCTTTCGTCGTGGTGCAGGCGCTCGGGGCGGCGGCCGCGACGGCGCTGTTCGCTTGGTTCGCGGCGGAGGATCGGTCGGAGGCGCGCCCTTTTAGGTGAGCGTTGGCGCTTCAGGGATGTGCGGGTCCGTGTGGGCGTCCCAGAGGACGATCATCAGCCCGAGCAGCATGAACAGGAACGCGGCGGCCGTGGTTTGGCCGATGAAGATGCACAAGGCACCGAGCGCCGCGGCGCCCAAGAGGTAGATGGCGGGGTTCCTGTAGAAGGCGTCCAGTATCTGGCCCATGCGGCGCGTCTCCTTCCTTCTGCGGAAGGCGACCATGGCGGGGCGGCATTGTCCACGGCCTTTCCGTCCGTCGCGGAGGCGGCGCCGGACAAGATTTCGGGCGGCGCGGCCGGTGGTTGGGTGCGGCTTCGCTCGGCCGCGCACTTGGGCCGGGCGTCGGCTAGGCTGGGTGCATGGTCCGGTTCGATCCACCCGCCCCGGAGGCCGGCGTCACGGCGCGTCGGCTCGGCGCGGGCGACGCCGCGGGGTATCGGGAACTGCGCTTGGAAGGGCTGGCCGGGCACCCGGAAGCCTTCGGGGCGTCGTGGGAGGACGAGGCCGCCCGGCCACTCGCCTGGTTCGCGGAGCGGCTGGAGCGGAACGCGTTGTTCGGCGGTTGGGTCGGCGGCGGCGTGGATTTGACCGGGGTCGCGGGGCTGCTGGTGCCCGACGCGCCGAAGCTCAGCCACAAGGGCGTGCTGTGGGGCATGTACGTGCGGCCTTCGGCGCGGCGGACGGGGTTGGCCGCTGCGCTGCTCGCCAGGGTGCTGGAGCACGCGCGCGGCGTGGTGGAGGAGGTTCGGCTCACCGTCGTTTCCTCGAACGCGGCGGCGGTGCGCCTGTACGAAGCCGCTGGATTCGAGACCTACGGCGTGGAGCGCCGGGCGCTGAAGGTGGCGGGGCGCTACCACGACGAGACGCTGATGGCGCTGCGGTTCGACACCCCGGATCGTGCGGGCGGCCCGCCGCTGGGCAAGGGGTAAGGGCGGAGGCGGGAGCAGGGCGCGGCGGTTCGGGCGGCCCGGTGCGGGGGTGCGGCGTGGTTCGTTTCCTCCGCGGCTGAGAGGGGGGCGGAGCGAGGGCAAGTGGCGGCCCAAAAGACTGTGGTATAAGGATACCACATGCCGGAAAGCCGCTTGACGCTTGGCTCAGATGGCCTCTACAGCGGTCCTGTGTGACGCAGTGCCCGCACTGCTGAAGCCCCCACTAAGCAAGACATGGAACGATGCTGCAAAAGCAGACCCGCTCGCTGAAGCCGGCGGAGGTGAGCAAGGCCTGGGTGGTGATCGACGCGGACGGGCTGGTGCTCGGCCGGCTCGCCGCCCTGGTGGCCAACCGCCTCCGCGGCAAGCACAAGCCGCAATTCACGCCGCACGTGGACTGCGGCGACCACGTCGTGGTCGTCAACGCCGAGAAGGTGCGCGTCACCGGCAACAAGGCCGAACAGTCGGTCTTCTACTGGCACACCGGCTACCCCGGCGGCATCAAGGGCCGCACCGTCCGGCAACGGATCGAGGGCAAGCACCCGGGGAGCGTGGTGGAGAAGGCGGTGGAGCGGATGATCACCCGCGGCCCGCTCGGCCGGCAACAGATGAAGAACCTGCACGTCTACGCCGGGCCGGAGCACCCGCACGCGGGGCAAGCGCCCGCGCCGCTCGACATCGCCGCGATGAACCGCAAGAACAAGGTCGCCTGAGATGAGCGAGACCGAGCAGCAACCGGAATCCACGGGCACGCTCGCCGACCTCCGCAACCTGGTGCAGGGCACGGCGCTCGGCGGCGGGGCGGACGGCGCCGCGGCGGCGCCGGTTCGGGAGCCGAAGCGCGACGAGTTCGGGCGGTCCTACGCCACCGGCCGGCGCAAGGACGCGGTGGCGCGGGTGTGGGTGAAGCCCGGCAAGGGCGGCATGGAGATCAACGGCAAGCCGTTGGCGCGGTACTTCGCCCGCCCGGTGCTGCGGATGCTGATCAACCAGCCCTTCCTGGTGGCCGACCGCTACCAGCAGTTCGACGTGTTCGCCACCGTGGCGGGCGGCGGCCTGTCCGGCCAGGCGGGCGCCCTGCGGCACGGCATCAGCCGCGCGCTGACCAACTACGAGCCGGAATTGCGGCCGATCCTGAAGAAGGCCGGGTTCCTGACGCGCGACCCGCGCGTGGTGGAGCGCAAGAAGTACGGCCGCGCCAAGGCCCGACGTTCCTTCCAGTTCAGCAAGCGCTGATCCGCCGGCGCCTGCCTTCATATCGTCGCGTCAAAGGGGGGCGGATCCGCGAGGGTCCGCCCCCCTTGCTTTTTGCGCCGCATTGCGCGGCAATCCGGGCAAAGAAAGAGGACCGGGACCATGGCCAACGACAACGACGGCGTGCCTTCGGTGTTCATCGACGGCGAGGCCGGCACCACGGGCCTCCAGATCCGCGAGCGCCTGGAGCGCTGCGCGGGCGCGGTGCGGGTGCGCTCCATCGCGCCGGAGCGGCGCAAGGACCCGGACGCCAAGCGCGAGCTGATGGCCGAGGTGGACGTGGTGGTGCTCTGCCTGCCGGACGCGGCGGCGAAGGAGAGCGCGGCGGTGGCGGCCTCGCTCGGCGACCGGGCGCCGCGCGTGCTGGACGCGAGCAGCGCGCACCGCGTCCACCCCGATTGGGCCTACGGGTTGCCGGAGCTGTCGGCGGAGCAGCCGGCGCGCATCGCCGCGGCGCCGCGCGTGAGCGTGCCGGGCTGCTACCCGACGGGGCCGATCCTGTTCCTCCGGCCCTTGGTGGACGCGGGCATCTTGCCGGCGGAGCACCCGGTCGCGGTGAACGCCGTGTCGGGCTACACCGGCGGCGGCAAGTCCATGATCGAGGCCCACGAGAAGGGCGGCGCCAACGACTTCGAGCTGTACGGGCTGGGCTTCGAGCACAAGCACGTCCCGGAATTGCAGCACCACGGCGGGCTTTCGCGGCGTCCGATCTTCGTCCCCTCCGTGGCGCGCTACCCGCAGGGGATGCTGTGCTCCATCCCGCTGCACCTGGACGCGCTGCCGGGCGGCCGCGTGGCGCCGGGCGACATCGAGGCGGCGCTGCGGGACCGCTACGCGGGGCAGGAGTTCGTGCGCGTGGCGCCGGCCGACCCCGCGGACCGGTTGGAGCCGCAGGCGCTGAACGGCACGAACCTGCTGGAGCTGCGCGTCTACGGCAACGAGCGGCTGCGGCAGGCGCTGCTGGTGGCGCGCTACGACAACCTGGGCAAGGGCGCTTCGGGCGCGGCGGTGCAGTGCCTCGGGCTCATGCTCGGACTCGCGCTGGAAACGCGGCTGGCCGCCGCCGGCGCCGGGCGCGACGAGCCGCGCGGCTTCGGCGAAACGCCTTCCGCGGCCGCGGCCGCGGAGTAGGGGGAGCGGACGCGCCATGGACCACAGCCTGCCTGTCTCCGCCGGGCCGCTCTACCCTTTCGAGGGCAAGCGGCCCGTCGTCCACCCGACCGCCTTCGTGGCGCCGACCGCCGCCGTGATCGGCGACGTGGAGATCGGGGAAGGGGCGAACGTCTGGTACCACTGCGTCTTGCGCGGCGACACCAACACCATCCGCATCGGGCCGCGCTCCAACATCCAGGACGGCACCATCGTCCACGTCAACGCCGGGCGGCAGAACACCGTGGTCGGCGCCGACGTGACGGTGGGGCACGCCGCCATCGTCCACGCCTGCACGCTGGAGGACCGCGCCTTCGTCGGCATGGGCGCGACGGTGCTGGACGGCGCAGTGATCGAAGAGGGCGGCGTGCTGGGCGCGGGGAGCGTGCTGCCGCCGGGCAAGCGCATCGGCCGGCTGGAGTTGTGGATCGGCAACCCGGCGCGGCTGGTGCGGGTGCTGACGGCCGAGCAGCGGGCGGAGCAGTTCGACCGCACCGCGCCGCACTACGTCGAGTTGGCCGGGCGGCACCGGGCGTCGCTGGCCGGGCGCTGAGCGCCAGCGGCCGGGCCTCCCCGCCCTGCTTCAGTCCTGCCGCGGCGGGAGGGGCTCGATCAGGCGGGGGTCTATGGCGCGGGGCGGCTGCTGCGGCGGCTCATCGCCCTTCGCCGAGGCGCCCCGCCAGGACCGCCGCCGCGGGATCGCCGAGGCGCAACGCGCGGTCGTACCACTGCCGCGCCTGGGCGGGGTCGGCCAGCCCGCCGCCCGCCCCGAGTGGTTGGAGGAAGCCGGGGTCGTAGGTCTTGCCGGCGCCGACCGAGGCCTCGGCCGACCAGGGATCGACGGAAGCGGCGCGGACGAAGAAGGCGCGGGCCGCGGCGATGTCCTTGCGGGCCAACGCATCCTCGGCGCGCTGGAGCAGGGCGGCGGCGAGGATCGGGTTGCTCGGGCGCGGGGTGTCCGGCGTGGCGAAGGCATCGACCGCGGCGACGGGCGGCGCGCCGGTGGTCGGCGGCTCCGCGGAGGGACGGGTTTCGGGCGGCGGCGCGGTTGCGGCTGCGGGATCGGACGGGAGAACTGGAGCGGAGGCCTCGGGCGCGAACGTCGCGGGCGTTGGGTTGGTGGCATTGAGCGCCAGGGGGGCCGCCGCGGTGCGCTGGGTGCCGCGCGGCGGCGCGCCGATTGCGATGAGCCAGAGCACCGCGACGCATGCGCCGGCGAGCGGCGCCGCCGCGAGCGCCACCAAGGGCCAGCGCCGCGCCTTGGTCGGGCGCGACTCCGCGGCGAGGTCGGCGGCGAAGCCCTGCTCCGGCGGAGCGGGGTCGCTTCGCGCCATGGGCTGGCGGAGTTCCGAGGCTTCGGCGGCTTCGGCGGCTTGGCGCAACTCCGGCGCGTCCGGGTCGGGGGGCGGGCCGGCGCTCGGCGGCTGCCCTTGCCACATGTCGCGGACGACAAAAGGCTTGTCGCCCAGCGCCGCCTGCAACTCCTCAGCGGTGAAGCGCTGCGGCGCGTGGTCCACGCGTCGTCTCCTCGGGTCTTCCAAATTATAAGCTAGCGCCGGTTGCGCTCTGCAAAAAAGAGGCGGTCGCATGCAAAAGCGCGTGACGCGCGGCTCCGCATCCGTCGCGCCTGTCCGGCTGTCGCGGGGCGGCGGTCAGGCGGGCTTCGGCCGTTCCCGCCCGGCGGCCGGCCGCAGCAGCGACCAGAGCCAGCCGAGCAGCGGCCAAGCGGCCAACGCGATGCCGGCGGTCATGATGGAACCGCCGAGCCAGGTCGAGAAGAAGATGCCGAGGTCGCCCTGGGACACGAGGAGGGACTGGCGGAAGGCCTCCT
>CADCTL010000191.1 GCA_902805625.1 uncultured Acetobacteraceae bacterium | reverse complement strand
AACCTCGTGACGACCCGGCACCTGGGCTGCAAGGCCGTGATCTACATCCGCCAGTCAACGCCGCAGCAGGTGTTGAGCAACCAGGAGAGCCTGCGTGAGCTATGCCGGAATCTGGGTGACGCGGTGATCAGGCGGCGTTCTGCGCTGGCGTGTTGATGACCTCGACGCCATCCCTGAATGTGACGCCCTGGATGACCTTGGGCAACTGGTTCTCTCCCTTCAGCTTGCGCCAGGTCTTGGCGGCGGCCATCACAAGCTTGAACACCATCAACCGGGCAGTGTCCTGCGACAGCGCGCCCTTGGTCCGCACCGTCCTATGCCGCACGGTGGCAAACACGCTCTCGATCGGGTTCGAGGTGCGCAGGTGGTCCCAGTGTTCGGCGGGGAAGTCGTAGAAGGTCAGCAAGGCATTGCGATCCTTCAGCAGGCAGGTGACCGCCTTCTCATATTTGGCTCCGTACTTCTCAGCGAAGGTCTCAATTGCCGCCTCGGCCGTCGCACGGTCCGGCGCCATCCAGACCTCGCGCAGGTCAGCCTTGGCCGTCGGCTGGACCGACTTTGGCATCTTGTCCAGCACGTTGGCCGTCTTGTGCACGGTGCAGCGCTGATGCCGGGTGGTCGGCGAGACCTCCTCCAGCGCCCTCCAGAAGCCGAGCGCCCCGTCGCCGGTGGCCAGCTCGGGCGCGACGGCCAGGCCGCGCGCCTTAAGATCAACCAGCAGCTCCCGCCAGCTCTGCGCGCTCTCGCGCACCCCGACCTGGAAGCCGAGCAGTTCCTTCCGTCCCTCCGGCGTCGCCCCGATCAGCACCAACATGCACTCGGCCTGCGGCTCCATCCGCGCCTGCAGATAGATGCCGTCCGCCCAGATGTAGACATATCGCCGCGCCGCCAGGTCGCGCCGTTGCCAGCGCGCATAATCCGCCTGCCAGGTCTCCCGTAGCCGGGCGATCACCGACGGCGACAGGTTCGGTGCCTCCTTGCCCAGCAGCGCCCCGAGCGTCTCCTGGAAGTCACCCATCGAGACCCCGCGCAGGTAGAGCACCGGCAGTAAGGCATCCAGGCTCGGCGTCCGCCGTGCCCAGCGCGGCAGGATCGCCGAGGTGAAGCGGATGCGCTCGGCCGCCTCGCCAGCACCGCGGTCGCGCAGCTTCACCCGCCGTATCGCAACTGGGCCAATTCCGGTCTGCAGCAGGCGCTCCGGTCCCAGACCATGCCGCACCAGGCGCTCACGCCCGTCTGGCAGCCGCAGCGCCCGCATCGCCGCCAGGAATGCCTCGGCTTCCGCCTCAACGGCCTGGGCCAGCAGCTGGCGGGCACCGCTCCGCAGGATGGCCGTCAGCGGATCGTCGACCTCGTCAGGCTGACGCAGGGGGACAACGGTGGTATCGCTCGTCATGGCGTATCGCTCCTTCGGGAGGTTCAGGCAGGCTTCGTCACCCGCCTCGATACGCCGCCTTTCTCACACCGCCATCACCCAGTTTCGGCCATAGCTCTCCGGCCGTTGCGGGGCGGCGGTCAGGCGGGCTTCGGCCGTTCCCGCCCGGCGGCCGGCCGCAGCAGCGACCAGAGCCAGCCGAGCAGCGGCCAAGCGGCCAACGCGATGCCGGCGGCCATGATGGAACCGCCGAGCCAGGTCGAGAAGAAGATGCCGAGGTCGCCCTGGGACACGAGGAGGGACTGGCGGAAGGCCTCCTCCGTCCGGTCGCCGAGCACGAGGGCCAGCACCAGCGGCGCCAGCGGGTAGTCGAGCTTCTTCAGCACGTAGCCGACCACGCCGAAGGCCAGCATCAGCACGATGTCGAACTCGGCGTTGCTGACGGTGAAGGCGCCGATGGCGCAGACCACCAGGATGAGCGCGGCGATGATGGAGAAGGGCACGCGCAGGATGGCGGCGAACCACGGCACCGCCACCAGCACCACCAACAGGCCCACGACGTTGCCTAGGTACATGGAGGCGATCAGGCCCCAGACGAACTCCTTCTGCTCCACGAAGAGCATGGGGCCGGGCTGGAGGCCCCACATGATGAGGCCGCCCAGCAGCACGGCGGCGGTGGGCGAGCCGGGCACGCCGAGGGCCAGCATGGGCAGCAGCGCGCTGGTGCCGGCCGCGTGGGCGGCGGTTTCGGGCGCGATCACGCCCTCGATCCGGCCGGTGCCGAACTCGTCGCCGTGGCGGGACGTGCGGCGGGCGATGCCGTAGCTCATGAAGGAGGCCGGGGTGGCGCCGGCGGGCGTTATGCCCATCCAGCAGCCGATGGCCGCCGAGCGCAGGGCGATGGCCCAGTGGCGCGGCATCTCGGCCCAGGTGCGGAGCACCACCTTCAGGTCGATCTTCGCCTTCTGGCCCTTGAAGGAAAGCCCGTCCTCGATGCTGCTCAGGATCTCGGAGATCCCGAACAGGCCGATCACCGCGACCAGGAAGTCGAAGCCGCGGATCATCTCGGTCGAGCCGAAGGTCATGCGGAGCTGGCCCGTGACCGTGTCCATGCCGACGGCGGCGAGCAGGAAGCCGAGCATCATGGCGGCGAGCGTCTTGAGCGGCGAGCCGCGGCCGAGGCCGATGAAGCAGGCGAAGGACAGGAACATCACCGCGAAGAACTGCGGCGGGCCGAACTGGAGCGCGAAGCCCGCCACCAGCGGCGCCAGGAAGGTGAGCAGCACCACGGCGATGAAAGCGCCGACGAAGGACGCGGTGAAGGCGGCCGTCAGCGCCTCGCCGGCGCGGCCCTGCTGGGCCATGGGGTAGCCGTCGAAGGTGGTGGCGACGGACCACGGCTCGCCCGGGATGTTGAACAGGATGGAGGTGATGGCGCCGCCGAACAGCGCTCCCCAGTAGATGCAGGAGAGCATGATGATGGCCGAGACCGGCGGCATGGCGAAGGTGAGCGGCAGCAGGATGGCGATGCCGTTGGCGCCGCCGAGCCCCGGCAGCACGCCGATCAGCACGCCGAGCGAGACGCCCAGCAGCATCAGCAGGATGTTGTCGGGTTGCAGGGCCACCGCGAAGCCCTGCATCAGCAGGCCGATCTCTTCCACCGCGTCCGCTCCCGATCAGTAGCCGAGCCAGGTCTCGATCGGCCCTTTCGGGAGCGCGACGAGGAACCACTGCTCGAAGACGACGAAGGCGACGAGGGCCGTCGCCGCGCCGGATGCCAGCGCGACCCACCATCGGAAGCCGCCGAGGCGCATCATGAACCACACCACCAGGACCGCCGAGGCGACGTACAGCCCGGTGAAGGGGATGGCGGCGACGTAGAGGGCCGTGGGCAACAGCACGGACAGCACGAGGCGGAGCTGCGGCCAGGTGACGAACAGGCCGCCGCCTTTCGCCGTGCCGCGCGCGCGCAGCGCCAGGGCGAAGTTGCCGAGGCTCGCCGCGACGAGGACCAGCCCGATCCAGAACGGGAAGTAGCCGGACTGCGGCCCTTCCGCGCCCCAGCCGATGCCGAGGCGGCGGCTGTCCCACATGGCCGCGGCGCCGAGGCCGGTGAGGACCAAGGCGGTCGCGATCTCGACCCCGACGGTGCGGACGCCGCGCGGCGGGGCATCGCCGCCCTCGGTGAGTGCGGACATATCGGCGCCTACTGCGGCTGGGCCAGGAAGCCGGCTTCCTGCATCAGCGTCTTGTGGCGCGTTTCCTCCCGCGTCAGCCATTCGCGGAACGGCTCGCCGTCGAGGGCGGTGGTGTTGAAGGCGCCTTGCTGCATCAGCTCGGCCCAATCCGGCGTTTCGCGGACCTTGTCCAGGAGGCCGGCGAAGAAGGCGACCTGCTGCGGCGTGACGCCGGGGGCCATGAAGATGCCGCGGAGCATCAGGTACTCCACGTCGAGCCCAGCTTCGCGGCAGGTGGGGATGTCGGACCAGCTCTCCGTGGCCGTCATCTTCTCCGTGCCGGACAGCCGCTTGCCGTCGAACACGCAGAGCGGGCGGAGGGTGCCGGAGCGCCAGTGGGTCACGGCCTCGATCGGGTTGTTGACCGTGGCGTCCACGTGCTGGCCCACGAGCTGCACCGCCACCTCGCCGCCGCCGCGGAAGGGGACGTAGGTGAACTGCGCGTCCGTCGCCTTGGTGAGGGCGGCGGTGATGATCTGGTCCTCCTGCCGCGAGCCGGTGCCGCCGATCTTGAGGCGGCCGGCGCGGGCGGCGTCCGCGAATTCCTTCACCGTTTTCCAGGGCGAGGCGGCGTTGACCCAGAGCACGAACTCGTCGAGCGCCAGCATCTTCACCGGCGTCAGGTCGCGCCAGTTGAAGGGGACGCCGGTGGCGAGCGGCGTGGTGAAGAGGTTGGACAGCGTGATGACCAGCATGTGCGGGTTGGCGCGCGCGCCCTTGGCTTCCAAGAAGCCCTCGGCGCCGGCGCCGCCCGCCTTGTTCACCACCACGAGCGGCTGGCGCATCAGCGAGTGCTTGGAGACGATGCCCTGGATGACGCGCGCCATCTGGTCGGCGCCCCCGCCGGTGCCGGCGGGGACGATGAACTGGACCGGGCGGGTCGGCTCCCACGCGCGCTGGGCGAGGGCGGCCGGGGAGGCCGCCACGAGCGCGGGGAAGCCGAACAGGGCCGTGCGGCGAGAGAAGGTGTTGGATGTCATTCGTCGTCCCGACTTCAAGGCGAGGCGCACACCCTGCGGCTTATCAGCCACGGGCACCGGCACAGTGATTTATCCGAATAGGGCACGAAGCAATGCAAAGCTCGCGTACCCGCACACAATCAGCCGAGAGCGGCGCGGCGTGGCACCGTCCAGTTCGCCGCGTTTCGCGGTCGAGTCCCTAGGCGGAACCCTCGGGTTAGCGCCGGTGCTCGGGGCACGAACGCTGGCCGGCACTGCCCCCAGCCGACGTCCTCCCCGATAACCAACTTCTCGACTTCGTGAATTGAGAGGGAAAAAGAACGTTCCTTTTCATTGTCAATACGTGTTATTACGGTGTCGAGCAGGGGTTGTGCCCAGATTGCTTTCAAAGGGGGCTTGTATGCGCCGTAGATCTTTGTTGATGACGTCGCTGCTCGCGCCGTCGATCCTCGCTCCAGCGGCCTCCGCGCTGGGGCAGAAGCCCGTCATCCAAGGCGCCGGCACTTCCTTCCTGCGGACCTTCTACATGCATTGGGGGCAGGGTGCGGCTGCGGCGATCGGCGCCGAACTCGCCTACGAAGCCGCGAGTTCCGACGCCGGCGTCGCCAAGGCCACCCAGCGCAGCGTCGATTTCGGCGCCTGCGAAACGCCCCTGTCGCCCGGCCGGTTGCGGGAGCGGGCCTTGATCCAATTCCCTTCGGTGTTCGGCGCGATGGTGGTCGCGGTGAACCTGCCGGAGGTGCAACAGGACCAGCTCCGCCTGACGCCCGACGTGCTGGCCGACCTGTTCCTCGGCAAGATCGCCAAATGGAACGACCCCCGCATCGCCGAGCACAACCGCGACCTGCGCCTGCCGGACTTGGCCGTGGTGCCGATCTATCGCACGGACCCGGCCGGCACGAACTACGTGATGACGGTGTATTTGTCGCGCGTTTCGGAGGCTTGGGCGGCCGGCCCGCGCGCGGGGACCGTGGTGCGCTGGCCCGAGGGCGGCAAGACCGCCCAAGGCATCGCCGGCGTGGCGAAGGCGATCAAGGACACGCCGGGCGCCATCGGTTGCTCCAACACCTTCACCGCCAAGGGCCAGGGCCTGGTGACGGTCCAGCTCCGCAACCGCGCGGGCCAGTTCGTCAAGCCGGAGATGGCGAGCTTCGCGGCCGCCGCCGCGCGGGCCGAGTGGACGCCCCAGAACACCGCCGACGCCATCGACGCGGACGACCCCGCGGCCTGGCCCATCGTTTCGCCCACCTACATCCTGCTTCCGGCCGATCCGACGGCGGAGCGGGTCGCGGCCAGCCTCGGCGCCATGAAGCTGTTCGATTGGGCGTACCGCAACGGAGGGGATGCCGCCCGCGAACTGGGCTACGTCCCCCTGCCCGGAGCCGCGCAGGCGAGCATCCGCGAGTCCTGGAGGGCGGTGCGCGGTCCCGACGGCACGGCGATCTGGGAGGCGTGACGCGGGGCGTCGCCGGCGCGTTTTGGTGGCCGGCGGCGCGGCGCAGGCTCCGCATCCGGGCCGCCCGACGCTGAAACCGGGCGGCCCGCGCCGCCGGCCCGTGCGCTTTCCGAGGCGCCGGCCTTTCCCCTCGCCGCGGGGCCGAACATACTCGGCCCGCGCCGCGGTCCGCAGGGGCCCGGCCTCGGGGAGAGGCGCATGAACGAGATTCGGACCGTCGCGGATTTGGTGGCGGCGGGGGAGGCGGGGCGTCCCGCGATCCGAGCGCCGGAGCGCTCCCCGCTGACCTACGCCGCGCTGCGGGCGCTGGCGGAGCGGACGGTGGCGGCGCTGAACGGCATCGGGGTGGGACGCGGCGACCGGGTGGCGATCGTGCTGCCGAACGGGCCGGAGATGGCGGCTTCCTTCGTGTCCATCGCCGCGGGCGCCACCACGGCGCCGCTGAACCCGGCCTACAAGGACGAGGAGTTCGAGTTCTACCTGACGGACCTGAAGGCGCGGGCGCTGGTGGTCCAGCGGGGCGTCGAGACGCCGGCGCGGGCGGTGGCGCAGCGCTTGGGCGTGCCCGTGCTGGAACTGGTGCCGGACGCGGAGGGCGGTGCGGGCGCCTTCGCGTTGGAGGGCGGCGCGGCGGGCGCGGCGGCGGCCCGGCCGGGGATGGCCGAGACCGGCGACGTGGCGCTGGTGCTGCACACCTCCGGCACCACGGCGCGGCCGAAGATCGTGCCGCTGACCCATGGCAACGTGACCGCTTCGGCGCAGAGCATCGCGCGGACGCTGGAGCTTTCGCCCGCCGACGCCTGCCTGAACGTGATGCCGCTGTTCCACATCCACGGGCTGATCGCGGCGACGCTCGCCTCACTCGCGGGCGGCGGGGCGGTGATTTGCACGCCGGGCTTCAACGCGCTGCGCTTCTTCGGCTGGCTCGATATGGAGAAGCCCACCTGGTACACGGCGGTGCCCACCATGCACCAGGCGATCCTGGCGCGGGCGGAGCGCAACCGGGAGATCATCGAGCGGGTGAAGCTTCGCTTCCTGCGCTCCTCCTCGGCGTCCCTGCCGGCGCAGGTGATGCGGGACCTGGAAGCGGCGTTTGGGGCTCCGGTGATCGAGAGCTACGGCATGACGGAGGCGAGCCACCAGATGGCTTCCAACCCCCTGCCGCCGCGCCCGCGCAAGCCCGGCATCGTGGGCATCGCGGCGGGGCCGGAGATCGCCATCCTGGACGACGACGGGACCGTGCTGCCGCAGGGCGCGGTGGGCGAGGTGGCAATCCGCGGCCCCGGCGTGACGCTCGGCTACGAGGCGAACCCGGAGGCCAACGCGAAGGCCTTCATCAACGGGTGGTTCCGCACCGGCGACCAGGGGACCTTGGACGAGGAGGGCTACCTGCAACTCACGGGGCGCTTGAAGGAGATCATCAAGCGCGGCGGCGAGCAGGTGAGTCCCCTGGAGGTGGACGGCGTGCTGTCCGAACACCCGGCGGTGGCGCAGGCGCTGACCTTCTCCATCCCGCACGCGATGCTGGGCGAGGAGGTCGGCGCGGCGGTGGTGCTGCGCGAGGGGATGAATTGCACGGAGCGGGAGCTGCGCGACTTCGCGTCCAAGCAGCTCGCCGACTTCAAGGTGCCGCGCAAGGTGGTGTTCCTGCCGGAGATCCCGAAGGGCGCGACGGGCAAGCTCATGCGGATCGGCCTGGCGGAGAAGCTGGGGATCGTGGCGTGAGGCTCTGCGTCTACGGCGCCGGCGCGATCGGCGGGTTGCTGGGCGCGCGGCTGGCGCAAAAGGGCGAGGTGGACGTCACCTTCATCGCGCGCGGGCCGCACCTCGCGGCGATGCAGGCGGACGGCGTCACGCTCATCAGCGGCGAGGAAAAGATCACCGTGCGCCCCCGCTGCGTCGCCACCGCGGAGGAGGCGGGGCCGCAGAACTACGTGCTGGTGACGCTCAAGGCGCATTCGCTCCCCGAGGCGGCGCCGCGGATGCAGCCGTTGCTGGGGCCGGACACGGCCATCGTCTCGGCGGTGAACGGCGTGCCTTGGTGGTACTTCTACAAGCTGCCCGGCCCCTGGGAGGACCGGCGGGTGGAGAGCGTGGACCCCGGCGGCGAGCTTTGGGAAACGCTGCACCCCTCGCGCGCCATCGGCTGCATCGTGTACCCGGCGGCGGAGGTGACGGCGCCGGGCGTGATCGAGCACGGCTACGGCGACCGCTTCTCGCTCGGCGAGCCGGACGGGAGCCGGAGCGACCGGGCGAACGCGCTGTCCGCCGCGCTGGTGGCGGCGGGGTTCAAGGCGCCGGTGCGGCCGCGCATCCGCGACGAGATGTGGGTGAAGCTCTGGGGCAACCTCGCCTTCAACCCGCTGTCCGCGCTGACGGGCGCGACGCTCGACGTCATCACCGGCGAGGGCGAGCTGCGCGCGGTGTGCCGCGCCATGATGCTGGAGGCGCAGGCGATCGCTGAGCGCTTGGGCGTGCGCTTCGCCATCGACGTGGACAAGCGCATCGCCGGCGGCGCGGAGGTGGGGGCGCACAAGACGTCCATGCTGCAAGACCTGGAGCGCGGGCGGCCGATGGAGATCGACGCGCTGCTCGGCGTGGTGGTGGAGCTGGCGGAGATGGTGGAGCTGCCGGCGCCGACGTGCCGCACCGTGCTGGCCTTGGTGCGCGGGCGGGCGCGGATGGCGGGGTGCTACGGGGGGGCGGGCTGATGGCCGCCGACGGGGAGGGCGGCGTGGCTGCGGAGCACGGCACGGAACTGCCTCCCGAGTTGGCGGCGGCGGTGGGCGAGCATCTCCGAGCCTTCGTGGCGGCCCAAGTGAAGAGCGGGCGCTACAGCGACGCGGCCGAAGTGCTGCGCGCCGCGCTGCGCTCGCTGGAAGGCCACGAGTTGCCGGAGGGGCTGCCGAGCGACGCCGAAATCCGGGCCATGGTCGAAGAAGGATTGGCGAGCGGAGCGTCCGATGAGGATCCGGACGCCTTCTTCGATCGGTTGGATGCCAAGTACGCCGCTATGGAGGCGAGGCAGCGAGACAAGGGGTGAGGCCGGGGTTGCGCTTCGCTGCCCGCGCTGTGGCCGACACGAAGAGATCGGTGACTACATCGCCACCGGCGGCAACCCGACCCGCTCCCGCACCTTCACCAGGGCGCTGCGGGCGCGCTGCGCCCGGATACCGGATTACCCCGGAGCGGCGCCGCTACGTCCAGACTATGGGGCCGACATACGCGCCGTGCCGTTCGGCCGATTTCTCATCCTTTATCTCGTCGAGGCGAGCGGGGCGGTGCTGGTGGTGCGCGTCGTGGGCGCGGCGCAGCGGCCGGGGCCGGTGGCGTGACCGCGGATGCCCGTTCTGGGCGCAGCGACCCAGAGCAGGCGGGGATGTTGCGGAACCGGGCGGTGTTGCCCATTTCTACTGGCACCCTCGCCCACCAGGAATCCTCCGCCATGCGCCCCGCCGCCGCTGTCCTCGCCCTTTCGCTGCCGCTGCTCCTCGCCTGCGGCGGGCCCGTGCCGCCGCACGCCGGCCTGCCGGCCGATGCGGTGGCCGGGGTCGGCGACCCGACGCGCGCCGCCATCGTCTCCACCGCCTACGCCTTCAACACGCCGTCGAGCATCGCCCGGCGGCCGGTGGACGCGGCGCGGGCGGCGGCGCAGGTGGAGCATCTGGCGACCGAGATCCCCTACGGGCCGCGCTGGGCGGAGTTCAGCCCTCTGGTGGGGCGGGAGCTGATGGTGGCGCGGGGCGAGTTGCGCTCGGCGCTCGGCATCGCGCCCGACGCGCCGCCGCAGGCGGTGGTGGACGCGCTCTACGCCGCTTCGCGCGCGCTGGCCGCGGGGGACGGCGCGGCGGCGGAGCGGCTGCTGCCGCCGCCCGCCTTCCGCGACGGCCGGACGACGCTCGCGCGCCTGGCCAGCCTGCCGCCCCTGCCGCGCACCGGCACCGCCACCGCGCTCACGGAGCGGGAGATGATCCGCGTGGACCAGACCAGCCGCCACTCGACGGACGGCGGCGACGGGGGGCGGGACTAGTGGTGCGGCGGAGGGGCGGGATGCCGCGTCGTTGGGCCGCGGGCGCCTTGCTCGTGGCGACGCTCGCGGCCTGCGCCGCACCGGTGACGCCTAGCCGTCCGGGCGCGGGGGCGGGCGCGACGCCTGCCGCGGCGTTCGGCGCCGAGCCGGGGGGGGCCTTCGCTCAGGAGCGCGAGGAGCGGCGGCGGGGCATCGGCATTCCTCCGTCCTTGCCCACGCCGCGCGCTGTGGACCAGGTGGCCGGCACTTTGCGCGCTTCGCGGCCCGTGCCCGGGACGGGGCCGGTCGCGGGTCCGCCGCCGGCGGTGCCGGGCAACGCGCTCAGCCGGCTTTCGGCGCTGCCGGCTTCGCCGCTGGCGAACCCGCCCGGCGGCTTCGGCCTGGGGCGGCCATGATGCGCCGCCCCCGCGCTCCGGGTTTCGCTGCGCTGTTCCTGATCCTTCTCGGCGGCTGCGCCGAGGTGACGCGCCCGGCGCCCTCGCCGGCCCCGGCGGACTTGGTGGCCGGGGCGCCCGACCCGGCGCGGGCGGCGATCGCGGCCGCCGCTTCCGCCTTCGCCGACCGCGGCGCCGGC
>CADCTL010000190.1 GCA_902805625.1 uncultured Acetobacteraceae bacterium | reverse complement strand
GGCGTCGAGCCTGCCCCGGGGGTCGCGCACGGGGCGGGCGGCGGCGCCCGCCTCGGCGGCGCGGGACACGGAGGGCGAGGGCACCGCCCGCTCCGCGTCGGACAGCGACTCCCAGGGGCGCCCGGGGCTGTAGCGGCGGTGGCAGAGGCGGGTGGCGGAATGCACGGGGCGGCCTCCGTCGCGCGAAACGCCAGAACGTAACATGAACAAGCTTTCAGTACAAGCGTCGGCAATCATTGGTCATAGTTCGGTTCAACCCTCGGGTTTCAAGCGGGCGGAGACCGAGGCTAGGAACTTCCCTGTAGGGCCGGGCCTTGAGTAAGCTCGGCGTCGGCCGTTGTCTCCGGTGTTCCGTCGGAGGCGTCTTCCGCCCGTCAGGCAGGTGCCCGTGGCGCTCATCCGATGCGACTTCCTCCGACCGGCCGCGGCGCTGGCGCTGCTGGCCGCCGGTTGCGTCGCGGATGTTGGACCCCGCGCGGTTGTCGTGGGACCGCCGCCGCCCGGCTTCACCGCCGACACGTCCACGCGCGAGGGCCTGGCCACGGGCGCCGAGGCGAGCGAGGCGGGGTGCCGCGCGCTGGCGGACGCGCTGTGGGTGGCCGACGGCGCCGGGCGGCGCGAGTGCCTGCGCTACGCCGCGGCGGGCACGGCGCACGGGTCGGCGGCCCGCTCGGCATTGGCGCTGGTGCTGATCCCGGGCGACGCGGCGGACGCGTCCTACCGCTTCGCGGGCGGCAGGCCGCAGGTCGAGGGCGCGGGCGAAGGCTACGAGGCCTCCATGGGGGCCCGGCGGGCCGCGGCGCGGGCGCTGAGCGCCGCCGCGGGCGGGCTGCCCGTGGTGCTGGCCGGGCGGCCGGGGATGCACGGCTCCTCCGGCGACCATGCGCGGGACAGGCACACCCAGGCGGAGGTGGACCTGCTGGACGCCAAGTTGACGGCGCTGCGCCGGCGCTACGGGTTCCGCGAGTTCGTGCTCTCGGGCTTCTCCTCCGGCGGGGCGATCGCGGCCAACCTCCTGGCTCGGCGGACGGACATCCGGTGCGCGGTGATCGCCTCGGCGCCGCTCGACTTCGCCGCCTTCTACCGCGGGCCGGACGGCGCGTTGCCCGACCACTACGCCATGCGCCGCGGCGAACTCGCCGACCCCATGGGCAGCGTCGGGGCGATCCGGCCGGATGCCACGATCGTCGTGCTCGGCGACCGGCGCGACCGCAAGGTGCCGGCCGCCGCCTGGGAGGCCTGGGTGGACGCGGCGCGGCGGGCGGGCCTGCGGGTGTCGGCGGCGGAGGTTTCGGGCTTCGACCCCGCCGAGCCGGCCGGCGCGGCGTCCTTCCACCAGACGGCGGGGAGCGCCGTGGAGGCGGCGCTCGCCTGCGCCGCGGGCGGGCCGGCCCTGCCGTCGCCGCACGGCCGGATGGCCGTCGGCCCTCCCGAGGCCGGGACCGCCCTCGCCGCCACATCGCCGCGCGCCGCCGAGTAGCGTCCGCACCTGGCCGCGCGGCGTCGGCCCGGCGTGGCGGGCGCGACCGGGCCGGGCCGCGGCCTCCCCAATGTTGGAGCGCGGGGCCGCTCCGCCCGAGTGGCGCCGCGAATCGCCGGTGCTGGTGGGTCTTCGCGCGCCGGTGGGCGGACGCGTCCGATCCATGGCGTGGATGGAGACGATCCGTCGGATGCGTTCGCATCCGGGGTGTCCGGGGTCCAATTCCACGGTCAGCAGAAGGCCATCGGGCCATGCCACAGACAAGGACACCGACCATGTTTCGCAACGCTCTCTTCGCTTCCGTGATCGCCTTTGGCGCCGCCGGCGCGGCGCAGGCCCAGGCCCCGGCCCCGGCCACCACCGGCCTCCCCGTGCCCGCGTCGGGCAACGTCATGGGCGGCGGCGCCGCCACGATCGTCGGCGGCGGCGACAACCTGACCATCCTCTACTCCGGCGGCGGCGCCGGCCGCGGCGGCGGCGCGCAGACGCAGGTGCCCCGGCTGGCGCAGGCGCGGAACGGGTACGGCGGCGTGGCGATCGACTACCTGGAGCGCGAGACAGCCCCGGCGGGCCGCGAGGCTTGGCTGGTCGGCGGCGGCGACAACACCCAGGTGGTCTACAGCGATCCCCATCGCTGACCATCGGCCCGCCGCGACGCGCGAGGCCGGCCCCAGGGCCGGCCCGCCGGCGCGCTTCCCGGCTACACCTTGAGGCCGAGCTTCCGCACCATCGCCCCTTCCTCCGCAGCTTGCTGCTTGGCGAAAGCCGCGTAGTCGGCGCTGTTCTTGTACATCACCGGCATATCGAAGCGGTCGAGCACCGCGGTGTGGGACGGGTCCGTCAGCGCGTCCTTGAAGGCGTCGTGCAAGGCGCGCACCACGCCGGGGTCCATGCCTTTCGGGCCGGCGATGCCGTAGGGGGAGGCCGAGACGATGTCGATGCCGACCTCGCGCAGCGTCGGCACCTCGGGGAAGCGCTTGGCGCGGGCCTCGCCCCAGGTGACGAGCAGGCGGAGCTTGCCGTCCTGCACGAGTTGCGACCAGCCGGAGCTGTCGGCCACCGCATCAATCTGGCCGCCGAGCAGGGCCTGCATGTTCTCGGCCAAGCCGCGGAAGGGCACCTGCGTCCACTCGATCACGCGCTTCTCGGCGATCTGCTCCATGGTGATGTGGAGCGAAGTGCCGGCGCCTGGCGTGCCGTAATTGACCTTGCCGGGGTTGCGCTTCGCGTGGTCCAGGAACTCGTCGAAGGTCTTCCAGGGCGCCTCGGCCCGCACCACCACGCCGAATAGGTAGCCGGTGAGATGGACGACGTAGGTGAAGTCCGCCACCGGGTCGAAGGGCGGGCGGGACGACATGGCCGGGTAGCGGAACACGCTGATCGGCATCTGCGCCAGGACGTGCCCGTCCGGCTTCTCGTTCAGCAGCGCTTGGGCGCCGAGGATGCCGCTCGCGCCGGACTTGTTTTCCGGCACCACCGTCTGGCCGAGGCGTCGCCCCGCGGCCTCGCACAAGGTCCGCATCTGCACGTCCGTGGTGCCGCCGGCCCCCCAGGGGATCAGCATGCGGATAGGCCGGCTCGGGAAGCCGGGCTGGGCGACGGCCGGGCGGGCGAGGCCGGCGGCGCCGAGCGCCGCCCCTCCGAGCGCGAGGGCGGCGCGGCGGCCGATGCGAGGGGACATGACGTTCGCCTCCGTGCAAGCGTTTCTGTTGCCGGCCGAGGGGCGGCCGGGTGCCGGGGCCGTAACGCGCCGGGCGGCGTCGGCCCACCGCGCCGGGGATCACGCCCGCGTCACCGCGCCGTTCGGCATCGGCGCGCTGCCGCGCGCGTCTCGGTCTTTCCGGGGTCGGGTCCCGGAAGCCCGGATGCCGAAGGTGTTTATTTCTAGTTCGAAACTTGTTAACCTCTGCCCGTTCGGTACTCCGCGGGGGCGCGAACGGTGGTCCAGAGGTCACGCGTCGCACCGGTGTCCGAGGTGCGGTCACTGAGGGCAGGCGGCAAGCCCAGGGCGCGCCGCGTCGAGGCCTTCCTCAGGAACGGCACGCTGCTGGTCCTCATCGCGGCGCTGGTCTTCGTGCTGCCGAAGTTCGTCGGCCCCGGCTTCTTGCACGACCAGGCCAGGGGCGCGATGGGCTTCGCCGCCGTGGCCGGGCAGTGGGCGCGGGACGCCCTGGTGGCCGCTTTCCAGAGCGTGCCCGTGCGGTGAAGCGCCGGCGGGGCCGGAATCGTCCGGGCCGGCCCCCGCGTCGGGGATGGCCAACTCCAGCAACAGGGTGACGAGCCCGCCTTCCTCCACCGCCATGGCAGCCTCGGCGAGGCTGAACCACCGGCGTTGCCGCTGCCGCCGTTCCGGCCAGTCGTCCAGCAACCGCTCCACGCGTAGGGGGAATACCCGGACCGAGCAGGGCGTCACCCGGTCGCGCCGGCCGCGCTTGAGGTAGTCGTAGCGGCCGATCGGGCGCCGCTCCACCTTGCCCACGACGCCGGCCTCCTCGAAAGCCTCCTTGGCGGCCAGGGCATGCGGCGCCAAGCGCTTCTCCATCCAGCCCTTCGGGATGATCCAGCGGTGGGTTTCGCGGCTGGTGACGAGCAGCACCCGGACCTCGCCGTCCTGCCGGGAGAAGGGCAACGCCGCGCATTGCCGCCCCCGTCGCCCTCCGCCCTTGCCTTTGTTGGACACTCTGTCCGCCGCCGCTCCGATGCTACGCCAGGGAACCGATACTGCCTTCTACGCGCGGCCGGCGTCCAGGCTGCTCAACCTGCGCGATATGACGTTCCCGCGTCACCCCACCGGCCCTCCGCCCCGCCGTGTGATGGCGATGACGCTCGGCCGCGGCGGCAGGTGCGGCTGGAAATCGGGCCAGCGCGTGGAGGGCCGGTCGAAGCTGCTGCCGTCGTCCTCGCCGGGGTGCTGGACCGAGAGGAACAGGGTCGTGTCGTCCGGCGTGAAGCGCGGGCCGGCGACCTCCGCGCCGGTGGGCGCTTGGTAGAAAAGGCGCGTGAGCCCCCTCCCCCGCCCCGCCGTGTCGGCGGCGTAGAGGCCGTCGGACAGGCCGGCGGCGTCGTCAGCGCCGTCCGTCGCGATCCAGATGCGGCCGCGGCTGTCGAAGGCGCAGTTGTCGGGGCAGGACAGCCAGCCGACGTCGCTGGTGGCGCGGTGGTACTGCGCGCCGGGGTCCACGCCGGGCTTGCCGCCGGCGATGAAGATGCCCCAGCGGGCCTCCGCCGCGGCGTGGTCCGGCGCGCCGGCGTCGGCGCCGGGCGGGACGATCTCCAGCACGTGGCCGTGGATGTTGCGCGGGCGCGGGTTCGCCGGGCTCACCTGCGCTTCCGTGCGGCGGACGTTGTTGGTGAGCATGACGTAGACGCGGCCGCTGACCGGGTTCGCCTCCACGTCCTCCGGCCGGTCCATGGGGGTGGCGCCGAGCAGGTCCGCGGCGCGGCGGGTTTCCACCAGCACGTCGCCCTGGCCCGTGAAGCCGTTGGCCGCGGTGAGCGGGCCTTGGCCGTGGACCAGCGGGAGCCAGCGCACCGCGCCGTCGGCCTCGAAGCGCGCCACGAAGAGCGTGCCCTCGTCCAGGAGGTCGCGGTTGGCGGCGCGGTCCTGCGGATTCCAGGGGCGGGCCGTGACGAACTTGTAGACGTACTCGAAGCGCTCGTCGTCGCCGCTGTAGAGCACCACGCGGCCGTCGGGTGCGAGCGCGTGGGTGGCGCCCTCGTGCTTGAAGCGGCCGAGCGCGGTGCGCTTCACCGGCACGCTTTCGGGGTCGTAGGGGTCGAACTCCACCACCCAGCCGAAGCGGTTGGGCTCGTTCGGCTCGCGGTCGAGGTTGAAGCGCGGCTCGAAGCGGCCCCAGGTGTAGCTGCCCGCCTTGGTGATGCCGTAGCGCTTGTAGGCCTCGCGTTGGTCGCCCGTTTCCGCGGCTTCGCCGAGGAAGTAGAAGTTGATGTTCTCCTCGGCCGTCAGCACCGTGCCCCAGGGCGTGTTGCCGCCGGCGCAGTTGTTCAGCGTGCCGAGGACGCGCACGCCCTCCGGGTCGGCGGTTGTGCGGAGCCGCGGATGGCCGGCGGCGGGGCCGCTGACCCGCATGGGCGTTTCGGCGGTGATGCGCCGGTTGAGACGCCCGTCGCGCGCGGCCGCCCAGCGCCCGTCCTCGCCGCGCTTCACCTCCACCACGCTGAGGCCGTGCGCCATCATCTCGACCCGCGCCTGCGCCGCGTCCACGCGACCCCGCGCCCGCCGGTCGTCGCCGAGGCCAGGGAACATCAGTTGCGTGCTGGCGTACTCGTGGTTCACCACCAGGAGGCCGTGGCCGCTGCCTCGGCCGCCTTGGGGGAGCGGGAAGAAGTCGAGGTAGTCGCAATTGTAGCCGAACTGCCGGGCCTGGGCCTCGGCGGTCTGGCGCGACGGGTCGAACGCCGGCGCGTCCGGCAGGATCGGGTCGCCCCAGCGCAGCACGGTTTGGATCTCGTGGCCCTCGGCCACCGCGTCGCCTTCCGTGCTCTGGTGGCGCAGCTCCGGGAAGCGGAGCGTGGAGATGCCGGCGCCTGGCGGGTTGCCGCTGCTGTGCGGCACGGGCGCGGGCTGCGCGACGGCCGCCGTCGAGGACAGGAGGCGCTCGGCCAGCCCCGTCGCCGCGCCGGCGCCGAGCAGGCCGCGAAGCGCGGCGCGGCGGCCGAGGCGCCGGGCGATCACCTCGCCGATGGGGCTGCGGGGGTCGGGGTTGCTGCCGATGTCCTCGATCTCCGCCGGCTCGCCGGACGTGTCCCTTGCCGTCATCGCTTCCCCTCCGGCCGATCGACCGTGCCGTTGCTGAGATGGTGCGGCGCGGTGCCGCCGCCAGGGCGGGGGCCGGCGCGGCGAGGGCCTCCGGAGTGTGCGCCCGCGCACGGCGCGGCATGCCGCCGCGGCCCTATGACCCGGCGCGACGGTGTGCGGCCGGAACAGCGGCACGAGGAGGCGATGACCATGGCGGTGACGGGGGACGCGATGACCGGGCAGCCGACGGCGCTGCCCACGCGCAAGGTGGCGGGCGGCGGCATCGCCGGGACGATGGGCACCTTGCTGATCTGGCTCTACGACGTCTGCGGCCTGCCCGGGACGCCGGTTCCGCCGGAGGTCGCCGCCGCGCTGGCGACGATGGCGGCCTTCGCGGTGTCCTACGCGACGGCGCCGGCGCCCATCGAAACCGTGCTGCCGGCCGAGGACGAGTTCCCGGTGCGCCAGCACGGTTGAGGCCGGGGCGGAGGGTGCCGCGGGCGCCGCCCCGGATCGCAGGCGGATCGCATGGCAACTCCCCGGCGCGGGCCTCGTTCGCCCGGCACGGCGGCCGACGCCGCCGGCCTTCAGGGGGAGATGCCGATGGACGAAGTCACCAAGCTCATGGTCGAGCAGTTGCGCGACGCCTACAGCGCCGAGAAGCAGGGCCTGCGGGCGATGCCGCGCGTGACCAAGAAGATCACGTCGCAGTCGCTGAAGGACGCGTTCCAGATGCACCGGGAGCAGACCGAGCACCAGGTGGAGCGGCTGGAGCAGGCGCTGGAGAAGCTGGGCGCGAAGCCCGGCCGGAAGGTGTGCGAGGGGATGCGCGGCCTCGTCGAAGAGGCGCAATCCGAGCTGGAGGACCACGACAAGGGCCCGTTGCTCGACGCGGTCATCGTCGGCGCCCAACAGCGCATGGAGCACTACGAGATCGCCGCCTACGGCACCATCACCGCCCTGGCCAAGGCCGCGGGGCAGCAGGAGATCGCCGACCTGATGGCGCAGACCCTGCAAGAAGAGAAGCAGGCGGACGAGAAGCTCACGCAGATCGCCGAGAGCGAGATCAACCCGGCGGCGGTCGGCGGCGGGGGCGGCGAGGACGAGGACGACGACGACGACGCGGCCAAGCCCGCAAGCGGGCAACGCGGCAGGAAGCGCGCCTCCGCCTGACGGGACGTTCCGCCGCGCGCGCGCGTAAGGTTCGGCGTCGTTGCCACGGCGGCGCCGAACCGCCCGCCTTTCCGCCGCTTCTTGATGCGTCCCGGCAGCGGAAGAGATTGATGTTTTACCATGATAAGCGCACGCAGTACCCGGTGCGGGTCGAGAACCCGAACCCGGTCTACGCCAAGATGCTGCAGCAGGCGCTCGGCGGCGTCGAAGGCGAGATCCGCGTCATGCTGCAGTACCTGTTCCAGTCCTTCAACTCGCGCGGCCCGTCCAAGTACCGCGACCTGCTGCTGGAGACCGGCACGGAGGAGATCGGCCACGTCGAGATGTTCGCGACCGCCATCGCGCTCAACCTCGAAGGCTCCCCGGCCGCGGTCCAGGAGGACGCCGCGCGCCGCAACCCGCTGGTCGCCGCCGTGATGGGCGGCATGAGCCCGCGCCAGTACCTGTCGGGCGGCATGGGCGCCGTGTGCCAGGACAGCGAGGGCAACCCGTTCAACGGCTCCTGGGTGGTGAGCAGCGGCAACATCGCCGCCGACATGCTCTCGAACGCCAGCGCCGAGGCCACCGGCATCGCGCTCGCCTGCCGGCTCTACGAGATGACCGACGACCCCGGCATGAAGGACATGCTCAGCTACCTGATCGCCCGCGACGTCATGCACCAGCAGCAATGGCTCGCGGTGATCGAGGAGTTGGGCGGGCTCCACCAGCAGCTCCCGATCCCGAATTCCTTCGACCACAGCAAAGAGAAGACGGAGTTCAGCCACACCTTCTTCTCCACCGCCGTCGACGGCATCGACCCGCCGCAGGGCCGCTGGAGCAGCGGGCCGAGCCTGGACGGCAAAGCCGAGTTCAGGACGATGCGCCTCCGCGCCATGGGCGAAGAGCCGCAGCTCGCGCCGCCCATCCCGCAGGCCTTCGCGCAGATGGAGGAGATGCGGGGCGGGCAGGAGCGCGTGGCCGCCATGGGGACCAGCTCCCAGGGGATGGCCGCGGGCGGCTCCGGCGGCACCCTCGGTTCGGAGGGCATCGGCACGCGCATCACCGACAGCCTGAAGACGATGGCCAACGAGGTCACCGGCAGGGGCGGCAGCGGCGGGGGCAGCAAGGCGGAATAGGCGGTCCGGCGCCGTCCGGAACGGGCCGGACGGCGCCCAAACGCGAAAGGCGAGCCACGTCCACGCCAGCGGCTACGTCGCGGGCGACACGTACGCCAACGTGGCGGCCGAGGCGACCGGCCGCGTGCTGGCGACCGGCTCTGCAACATGACCGACGACGCGGGCATGAAGGACATGTTGGCCTTCCTCATCGCCCGCGACACCATGCACCAGCAGCAGTGGCTGGCGGTGATCAAGGAGTTGGGCGGCATGGAGAAGCAGCTCCCGATCCCGAACTCCTTCCCGCAGGAGCAGGAGCTCACGCAGTTCTCCTACGCCTTCTTCGTGCACGACAAGGCGAAGGAGGTGCCGGACGGGCGCTGGACCAACGGCCCCTCGCTCGACGGCAAGGGCCAATACAGCGCCATGATCTCGGGGCCGCTGGGCGGCGAGCCGACCCCGCAACCGGCCCCGCCCGACGGCGGCGCCCAGGCCGAGCAGACCAGCATGACGCCTCCGCCTTCGGCGGTGGCGAACGACCCTCTGCCGGGCGGCAGCAGCTCCGCCGCCTGATGGCTTGACACCAGGCGGGGCGACCGGAATCATCCTCGGTGAGGGGATGTCCGCGATCGCCCCGTGAGGCTCCGGCCCAAGCATCGCGTCCGCGCTTTTCGCGATTGGACGCCCAATGTCTTCCTTCAACGAGATCACCGTCGCCCAGCTCGGCCGCTTGATCGGCTTGCCCGACGCGCCCGCCGTCATCGACGTCCGCACGGACGAGGACGCCGCGGCGGACCCGCGCCTCGTCCCCGGCGCGGTGCGCCGCGACTGGCGGCGGGCCGGCGAGTGGGCGCGCGAATTCGCCGGCCGCCGCGCCGTCATCCTGTGCCAGCGCGGGCTCAAGATCAGCCAGGGCGCCTGCGCTTGGGCGCGGCACGAAGGGGTGGAGGCGGAAACCCTGGAAGGCGGCTTCGAGGCCTGGAAGACCGCCGGGGCGCCGCTGGTGCCCGCCGCGCGCCTGCCGGCCCGCGACGACAAGGGCCGCACGCTCTGGGTCACGCGCAGCCGCCCGAAGGTGGACCGCATCGCCTGCCCCTGGCTGATCCGGCGCTTCGTGGACCCCGCCGCCGTTTTCCTGTTCGTCGCGCCGGCCGAGGTCCCCGCCGTGGCCGAGCGCTTCGGCGCCGCGCCCTTCGACATCGAGGGCGTGGAATGGAGCCACCGCGGCGAGCTTTGCACCTTCGACGTCATGCTCAAGGAATGGGGGCTGGAAACGGACGCTCTTTCGCGCTTGGCCGCCATCGTGCGCGGCGCCGACACGGCGCGGTTCGACCTGGCGCCGCAGGCGGCGGGGCTGCTCGCCGTGTCGCTCGGCCTGTCGCGGATGCACCGGGACGACCTGGCGCAGCTCGACGCGGGCATGGCGGTCTACGACGCCCTGTACCGCTGGTGCCGCGACGCCGTGGACGAGGCCCACAACTGGCCCGCCGGCAAACCCGCGCGGGGCGCCGCCGCTTGAACGCGGAGCCGCCTAACACCCTTCTCGTCGGCTTCCCCACCTTCGCCGAAGCGCTGCGCGTCTGGTTCCGCATCGGCTGCCTGTCGTTCGGCGGGCCGGCGGGGCAGATCGCGCTGATGCACCGGGAGGTGGTGGACGAGCGGCGCTGGGTTTCCGACGCGCGCTTCCTGCACGCGCTGAACTTCTGCACCCTGTTGCCGGGGCCTGAGGCGCAGCAGCTCGCCACCTACCTCGGCTGGCTCCTGCACGGGGTGCGGGGCGGGTTGGCGGCGGGGCTGCTGTTCATCCTGCCCGGCGCGGCGGTGATGCTGGCGCTGTCGGCGCTGTACGTCGCCTTCGGTGCGGTGCCGCTGGTGGCGGCGCTGTTCTTCGGCCTGCAATGCGCGGTGCTGGTGCTGGTGGTGGAGGCGCTGCTGCGGGTGGCGCGGCGGGCGCTGCGCGGCGGCGTGCCTTGGGCGGCGGCGGGCGCGGCCTTCGCGGCGCTGTTCCTGTTCCGCCTGCCCTTCCCGCTGGTGGTCGCGGCGGCGGCGCTGCTCGGCGCGCTGCTGCCGGGGCGCTTCGTGCCGCCCTCGCACGGGACGGCGAAGGACGGGCCGCCGGCGTTGCTGGACGCGC
>CADCTL010000189.1 GCA_902805625.1 uncultured Acetobacteraceae bacterium | reverse complement strand
CTCCTGCCCGCAGAGGCCGAGGCGCCGCTCGACGCCTCCCTCGGTTGGGCGGTCGAGCCGCGCCTCGCGGTGCTCTTCGGCGACCCGAAGACGGGCTTCCGCTGGCAGGCCGGCGTCGGCGCCGGGGCGCGCGTCGGACTCGGCGGGGGCTTCGCCGTTTCGGGCAGCGCGGCGCGGACGCTCGCCGGAAACCTCGACGGCGGCCTGCCGAGCGACAGCAGGCTGCCGCGCGTCCGCAGCGACTTCGCCCGCTACGCGCGCGAAGGCCGCACCTCCATCCCCACGCTCTACGCGGAGCGCATCTGGACTCCCGCGCCCGACGTGTTCGCGCGCGTCACGGGCGGGCTGCTGGAGCCGATGTTCTCCGGCGTCTCGGCCGAGGCGCTGTGGCGCCCGCACGCGAAGCCCTTCGCGCTCGGCCTCGACCTGAACTGGGTGGCGCAGCGCGACTACGACGGCGACTTCTCCACGCTCGGCTACAGCGTGGCGACGGGCCACCTCTCGCTCTACGCCGACCTGCCGGTGTGGAACCTTTACGGCGTGCTGCGCGGCGGGCGCTACCTCGCCGGCGATTGGGGCGGCACGGTCGAGATCGGCCGCCGGTTCTCCAGCGGCGTCGAGGTGGGCGGCTTCGCCACCTTCACGAACGTGCCCTTCCGCCGCTTCGGCGAAGGCAGCTTCGACAAGGGCATCTACCTGCGCTTCCCCCTGCAACTGCTCGGGCCGGAAACGAGCGCGCGCGCCGCGGCGACCGTGCGCCCGGTGCAGCGCGACGGCGGGCAGCGCTTGGCGGTGGACAACCCGCTCTGGGACGTGGCGCGCGACGGGCGGGCCGACGCGCTTCAGCGGGGGTTCATGGGATTCGTGCGGTAAGGCGCGGCATATTGTTGCTCTATCAACACATTTACGTTACAGAACAGAGACAACAGTACGCGAAGGTTCACAACGATGCAGAGATTTGCCGTGCTCGCCCTGGTGGCGCTCTTGCCGGCTTGCGCGACCGTCGTCGAAGAACGAGCGACATCGTCACGCTGTCCACCACGCCCGCGGGCGCGACCTGCACAGTTGACCGCGACGGCGAGCGGGTCGGCGCCGTTGCCGCGACGCCGGGCAGCCTCCGGCTCAGCAAGAGCCGGCACGATCTCAACGTCACCTGCACGAAGGAGGGCTACCAACCCTCCACGACCACCGCTTCCTCCCGCTTCACCGGCGCCACCTTCGGCAACGTCCTGGTGGGCGGTGTCATCGGCGTCGTGGTGGACGCCGCCTCGGGCGCCAACAACCGCTATCCTCCCGACGTGAGGCTCGACCTGGCCGAGAGCCCCGCTGCGCCGCCGCCCGCGCCGGTGGCACAGGCGCCGAGCCCCATGGTGCGCCCCGTCGGGCACCAGTTGCACGGGCCGGGCATGTAACCGCGCCCCTACTCGAACGACACCCACGCCCGCGGCGGCCCTGCCGCCTTGTCCCGCCCGGCTGCCGCGACCTCGGCGTCGAGCGCGGACAGGAAGCGGGAGCGGTCGTCGCGGGTCAGCGGCGCCGGGCCGCCGGTGGCGACGCCCGCCTCGCGCAGGCCCCGCGCCACCGCCCGCCCGGCCACCGCGCCGCCGATGTTGTCCGTCGTCCAGGGCCTCCCCTTGGGGGACAAGGCCCGCGCCCCCCGCTCCAGGCAGCGGGCGGCCAGCGGGATGTCGGTGGTGACGCACACGTCGCCCCGGCCGATGCGCTCGGCGATCCAGTCGTCGGCGGCGTCGGCGCCGGCCTCCACGACGACCATCTCCACCAGCGGCAGGCCGGGCGGGCGCACCGGGCGCGAGCCGTTGCTCACCACCCGCACCGGCAGTTCGAGGCGGGTGGAAACGCGGAACACCTCCTCCCGCACCGGGCAGGCGTCGCCGTCCACGTAAATCGTCGTCTTCGTCGTCACAGCACCTGCACCTCAGTCCCCGTACAGCGCGCCCGGAGCGCAGCGAAGCCGACTCAAACCGCGCGCCGTCCAGAACGGCCGAGCGAGCCTCCGCGGTCGTCCCGGGCGCGACAGGTATCGCCTTGCGCCGGCTTCACGAAGCGCGTTGCGATCACCTCCTCGCCAGTTTCGAGGCGCTTCGCCGGGCCGATGGTGCGGGCCTGTGCGCCTATGACCGCTTTCTTCATGGATTTTTTCCCTTAGAATTCTGTTTAATTCAGGACAACGGATAGTCCAATTTGAGCTGCTTTGTCCTTGGTCTCGCACGAACGCGGTCCGCGCAGCGTTCGTGTTTCGGCAAGAGCTTGCCGTAACGATGGGCAGGTCGCCGAGGCGGGCAGTCGGGGGGAGAGCCTGTCCGGCCCGCGGAGTCCGAAGGTGTAACCATGCGTAACCGAACCCTCGCGGCTGGGACGGGGAGGGTCCATATGGTTCGCGCGAGACTGGAAGGCCCCATGCGAGTTCCGCGCCGCTTGCCGTTGCTGATGCTCCTCCTGTCCTGGCTGGCCTTGCCCGGCTTGGCGGCGCCTTCCCGTGCCCAGACTGCCGGTGGCGGTGGCAGCCCTCCCGTCCCGGTCACGACGGAGCCGGTGAGGGTCGGCCCCTTGCCGGTCGAGGTCTTAGCCAACGGCGTGGTCGCCTCCGAATCCGTGGTAGCCGTCCGCCCGCGCGTGGACGGACAGATCGAACAGGTGCACGTGGTGGAAGGGCAGACGGTCCGGCGTGGCCAGCCGCTGTTCACGCTGGACACGCGCCTGACCCGCGCGGTGCTGGCCCAGCAGGAGGCAACCCTCGCGCGCGACCGCGCCCAAGCCGCCCGCGCCCAATCGGACGCCCAGCGCTACCAGTCGCTCCGCGGCGAAAGCTTCGCCTCCCAGCAGCGCTTCGAGCAGGCGCAGGCGGACGCGTTGGCCTCCGCCGCCACCGTCCGCGCCACCGAGGCGCAGATCGCCCAGACGCGGCTGAACCTCGAATTCGCCACCATCACCGCCGAGATCGACGGTCGCCTCGGCGCCCTGCCCATCCGCGTCGGCAACGTGGTCCGCGCCGGCGAAAGCACGTCCTTGGCCACCGTCACCCAGGTGGACCCGGTGCTCGTGCAGTTCGCGGTGCCGGAGCGCTGGCTCGGGGAGGTCAAGGCGGCGATGGCGGAAGGCGCGCCCACCGTCCGCGCCCGCCCCGACCAGCCCAACGCGCGGGCGGCCGAGGGCGAGCTGGTGTTCGTGGACAGCTCGGTGGACACCAACACCGGCACCATCCTGCTCAAGGCGCGCTTCCCCAACCCCGACCTGCGGCTCTGGCCCGGCCAGTACGTGCAGGTCACGCTGGTGACGCGGCAGGAGGAGGTCACGTCCGTGTCCGCGTCGGCGGTGCAGACCGGGCAGCAGGGGCGGTTCGTTTTCGTGCTGGCGCCGGACGGCACCGTCCGCCGGCGCGCCGTGGAGCTGGCGCGCACGGTCGGCGACCGCGCCGTGGTGCGCGGGCAGCTCGCGGAAGGCGAGAAGGCCGTCGTGGACGGCGCGCAGCGGGTGACGGACGGCTCGCGGGCGGTGGAGCGGGCGGCGCAGCCGCCGGCCGGGGCGCCCGCCCAGCGCGTCTCGACGGTCAACCAGTGACACCAGGAACGGCGGGATGACCCTTTCCGAGATCTGCATCCGCCGCCCGGTGATGACGTGGCTGCTGTCCATCGCGGCCCTGGTCGCCGGCGTCCTCGCCTACACGCGGCTGCCGGTGGCCGCCATCCCGCGGGTGGACTTCCCGGTCATCACCGTCTTCGCCAACTTCCCCGGCGCCAGCCCCGAAACCATGGCGACCAGCGTGGCCCTGCCGCTGGAGCGCGAGTTCTCCACCATCGCCGGCCTCGATTCGATGAACTCGATCAACGGCCAGGACACCACGCAGATCACCCTGCAATTCGTGCTGGGCCGCGACATCGACGCGGTGGCGCAGGACGTGCAGGCGGCGTTGACGCGGGCGCAGCGGCGGCTGCCGATCGACATGACCATCCCGCCGTCCTACCGGAAGGTGAACCCGGCCGACGCGCCTGTGGTGCTGCTGGCGCTGACCGGCGGCGACCTGCCGCTCTACCGCTTGAACGACGTGGCCAGCACCATCATCGCCCCGGCGCTGTCGCGCGTGCCCGGCGTGGCGCAGGTGCAGACCTACGGCGAGCAGCTCTACGCCGTGCGCGTCCGGCTCGACCCCGACCGCATCGCCGCCATGGGCCTCGCCTTCGACACGGTGCGGGAAGCGGTGGCCCAGGCCAATTCCAACACCCCGGTCGGCCTGCTCCAGGGGGCGCGGCAGCAGCTCACCCTTCGCGCCAACGACCAGCCGCAGGACGCGGAGGCCTTCGGCAACCTCGTGGTCGGCGGCCGAGCCCAATCGCCCATCCGCCTGAACGAGGTGGCGGAGGTGGTGGACGGCGTGCAGAACGAGCGCGTCGCCTCCTGGCGCAACGGCAAGCGGGCGCTGGTGCTGGCCGTGCAGCGCCAGCCCGACGCCAACACCGTGGAGGTGGTGGACGGCGTGCGCGAAAGCCTGCCCGCCCTCCAGGCCGCGCTGCCGCCGGGCGCCGGCATCGAGGTGCTGCTCGACCGCTCGCTTTCCATCCGCGACTCGGTCCACGACGTGCAGGAGAGCCTCGTCATCGCCATCGGGCTGGTGGTGCTGGTGTGCTTCCTGTTCCTGCGCCGCCTTTCCGCCACCCTGATCCCGACGGTGGCCGTGCCGATCAGCCTTTCCGCCACCTTCGGGCTGATGTACGCGCTGGGCTACGGCATCGACAACGTCACCCTGCTCGGCCTCACCATCGCCGTCGGCCTGGTGGTGGACGACGCCATCGTCATGCTCGAAGCCGTGGTGCGCCACATCGAAGAGGGCATGCCCCCCTTCCAGGCGGCCATCCGCGGGTCGCGCGAGATCGGCTTCACCATCATCTCGATCACCCTGTCCCTGATCGCGGTGTTCCTCCCCATCCTGCTGATGGGCGGCGTGGTGGGGCGGGTGTTCAACGCCTTCGCCGCCACCGTCTCCCTCGCCGTGCTCTGCTCCTGCGTCGTTTCGCTCACCTTGACGCCGCTCATGGCCAGCCGGCTGCGCCCCGTCCACCACCCCGGGTTGGTGGACCGCACGCTGGAGCGCGCCCTCCGCGGCTTCGAGCGCGGCTACGGCTGGCTGCTGGACCGGGCGCTGCGGTTCCGCGCCGTGGTCTGGTTGGCGTTCGTCGCCTCCATCGTCGCGGCCGGCTGGATGGCGGTGGTGATCCCGAAGGGCTTCTTCCCGGTCGAGGACACGGGCCTCCTCTCGGTCGGCACGGAAGGCCCGCGCGGCTACTCCATGCAGGCCATGGCCGAGGTGCAGAACCGGTTGGCCGAGACCTTCAGCCGCTCGCCCTACGTGACCAACGTGGTGTCGAGCCTCGGCACCCAGGGCGGCAGCATCTCCATCAACCAGGGCCGCATGTTCCTTGAACTGAAGCCGCGCGGTGAGCGGCCGCCGGTGGAGCAGGTGATCCAGGAGCTGCGCCGGACCGCCAACGCCACGCCGGGCCTGCGCGTCTTCCTCCAGCCGATCCAGAACATCAGCTTCGGCGCCCGCCAGACCCGGACGCAGTACGTCTACACCCTCCAGGGGCTGCGCCTGGAGGAGCTGTACGAATGGGCGCCGCGGCTCGAGCAGCGCTTGCAAGGGCTGCCGCAGCTCCAGGACGTGAACACCGACCTCCAGCTCGACAGCCCGGTGGTGCAGGTGAACGTGGACCGCGACCGCGCCACGGCCTTCGGCGTGTCGGTGGACCAGGTGCGCCAAGCGTTGTTCTCCGCCTTCGGCGCCCGGCAGATCTCCACCATCTACGGCCAGGCCAACGCCTATCCGGTGATCCTGGAAGCGTTGCCGGAAGACCAGCGCGACGAGACCGGCTTGGCCAAGCTCTACATCCGCTCCAGCACCGGGCGCCTCGTGCCGCTCTCCGCCTTGGCGTCCATCGAGCGCCGCGCCGGGCCGTTGAACGTGAGCCACCAGGGCCAGCTCCCGGCGGTGGTGATCGGCTTCAACACCCCGCCGGGCACGGCGCTGGGCGACGCGGTGGCGGCGATCCGCGCGGTGGAGCAGGAGATGGGCCTGCCGCCCTCGGTGGTCACGGGCTTCAGCGGCGCCGCGCAGGTCTTCCAGCAGGCCGTCGCCGGGCAGTGGCTGCTGGTGCTGGCGGCGGTGCTGATCATGTACGTGGTGCTGGGCGTGCTCTACGAGAGCTTGGTCCACCCGCTCACCATCCTGTCCGGCCTGCCCGCGGCGGCGCTGGGGGCGTTCCTGACGCTCTGGCTCTTCGGCCTCGACCTGTCGGTCATCGCGGTGATCGGCGTGCTGCTGCTGATCGGACTGGTGAAGAAGAACGCCATCATGATCGTGGACGTGGCCTTGCAGCGCCAGCGCGCCGGCAGCCCCGCCTTCACGGCGGTGCGGGAGGCCTGCTTGGTGCGCTTCCGCCCCATCATGATGACCACGCTCGCCGCCGGCGCCGGCGCGGTGCCGATCGCCATGGGTTGGGGCGCCGCGGCGGAACTGCGCCAGCCGCTCGGCCTCGCGGTCGTGGGCGGCCTCGCGGTGTCCCAGGTGCTGACCCTGTTCGTGACGCCGGTGCTCTACCTCGGCTTCGACGGGCTGGCGCGGCGCTTCACCACACGGCGGCGGCAGGCGCCGGAGGCAGCGGCACCGGCGGAGTAGTTCCGTTTTGGTATCGTGTTGTCGTACCCATGGATTGATAGCACGAACGCCATGAGCATCAGGCGCATCGAGCCTGAACTGCACGATTGGCTGCGTGAGCAGGCGATGCAGCACGGCGTGAACGTCGAGGAAGAGGTGCGCTCTTTGCTCCGCGCCGCCCGCGACGCCGCGGAGACGGCTCGACGGCGTGATGAGCAGGCCCGTTGGGAAGCGGTTTTCGCCCAGTCCATCGCGCTGCCGCCAGGCACGCCCGCCTCGACCGACATCGTCCGCCAGATGCGGGACGAGCGTTGACGCCGCTGCCCGAGGCGGCGGTAGATGCCTCGGTCGCGCTCAAATGGGTCTTGAATGAGCCCGCGAGTTCATGGGCGCGAGCGCTTCCCGCAAGCGCTAAGTTGACCGCGCCAGCGCCGCTTTGGACTGAATGCGCAGACGGACTGTGGAGGCTCGCCCGCGCCACCCCGACGCTCGACGCCGGCCGCGCGTTCGGCATCGTCAACACGGTGCCGGTCGAGGTCGTCGAGACCGGGCTGCGGCCACAGACGGAGGCACTCCGGCTCGGCGGCGCCCTCGACCACCCGATCTACGACTGCCTGTATCTCGCTTTGGCCCTCGATCGTGGCGCCGCGCTCGCCACGGCCGACCGGCGCTTCATCGGTGCTGTCACGCGCGCCGCCGCGTTGCCGCCCGATCGCTTCCTCGGCCCACCGGAAGCCGCGGCTTAACGATCGAGCCCTGCCCCCCGGCTCGGCGCTTCACCCACTACGGTCCTCTCATCGCCCCCAGCGGACCAGCCCCGCCCGGATCCTGCATCGCCATCGGGGCGTCGTCGCCCTCGGTGTCGCCGTCCCGCTCACCCCGGCCGAGCGGCACTTCGATCTCGCAAGCGAGCCCGCCCGCGCCCCACTCCATGGACACCGCGCCGCCGAGTTGCCCGCGCAAGGTTCCGTCCAGCACGCGCGACCCGAAGCCGCGCTTGGTCGGAGTCCCCGCTGGCGACGGCCCGCCGGCCTCGACCCAGCGGAGCCGCAGGACGTCGCCGGTCGCGCCGTCCACCCGCCAGGAGATCGAGAGCCGGCCGGTCGGCGCCGACAAGGCGCCGTACTTCACGGCGTTGGTCGCCAACTCGTGGATCGCCATGGACAAGGGCTGCGCAGCCCCAGGCGGCAGCGCCACGGCCGGTCCCCGCAACTCGGCCCGCGGGCCCGAGCCGTCGAGGAACGCCAGCAACTCGCCGCGCAGCAGGGCGTGCAGGTCGGCGCCGACCCAGTGGTCCTTGGCCAGCAGCGTCTGCGCCCGGGACAGAGCCATCACGCGCCCCTCGATCGCCCGGACGAAGCTCGCCATGTCGTCGGCCCGCGTCAGCCGCAGCGCGGCCTGCACCACCGCGAGCACGTTCTTGGCCCGGTGGTCCAGCTCCCGCGTCAGGAGCTGCTGGCGCTCGGCCGCGCGCTTCTCCTCGTCCACGTCCACGATCACCACCAGGGCCGCGGCGATGCCGCCGTCCTCGCCGTGCACCGGGATGCCGCTGACGCGGAGCCAGCGCTCGCCCAGCGCGCCGCCGCGGTTCAGGAAATCGATGTTGAGCGCGACGTCGCCCCGGAGCGCCCGCGCCCCGGGGTAATCCTTGGGCTCGACGCGCCTGCCGTCCGGGTGGAAGGCGATCCACTCGCCGCCGACTTCCGCGTCCACGGACGGGATGGCGGAGCGCGGCAGCAGGCGGCGGAACTCCGGGTTCGCGGCCATGATCCGCCCGGACAGGTCGATCAGCCCGGCGCCCACTGGCAGGTGTTCGACAAGGGCCTCCATCTTCTGCGCTTGGCGCAGCGCTTCCTCGGCGCGCTCGCGCTCCTCGGCCTCGGCCCTCAGCTTGCGGTTCGCCGCCGTCAGCGCGCGGGTGCGCTCCGCGACACGCCTTTCCAGCTCCTGGTTGCTGTCGTGCAGGTCGCCGAAGACCCGCAGGCGCTCCACGGCGGCAGCGACCAGGTTGGCGTAGCCGCGGAGGAAGGTGATGTCCTCCTCGGTGAACTGGCGGGGCTCCCGACTATCGACCTGCAAGATGCCGAAGGGAGGCCGGCTGTCGGCGCCGATGATGAGGACGTTCACGATGGCCCTGACGCCATTCTCCTTCAAGAACGACGCGTATTCGAAGCGGTCCTCCTCGTCGATGTCGGCGGAGACCACCGGCTCCCCCGAGCTGATGGCGTGGCCTTCGGAGGTGCCGTCCTCGACCTTCAGCGTGACGCGGCCGACCACGCCCGGCTTCCAGCCGACCCCGGCGCGCACCAGGAGGGTGTGGCCGTCCTCCTGCAACTGCACAATCTTGGACAGGTCGGTGCCGAGCGCCTCCCCCACCAAGCGGCACGCCTCGGCCAGGATCTCGTCCAGGTCGTTGGACTTGAGGGCGAGTTCGCCGAACCTGGCCAGGGCCGTTTGTTGCCGAAGCAGCTCCTGGTTCTCGTCCGCCTTTGGGCCGGTCAAAGCAGTCGTCCCGCCAAGTTTGGCTTTGAACGCCGCCGGGCGGGAGGTCGTTTCGACTCACGATGATCGTTGCTGGCCGGGGAGGACACAGGAGGCACTCATTCGATGATCGAGCGGAGCACCCGCATCTGACAACGCGGCCTACAGCGTCAAGCCGTTCTTCGCCACCACGAACGCCGGTCGCCCAAAAGCTTGGCGACTCCCTCTCGACGGTCTCGCGCCCGTCACTGAGCGAGTGAGAAAGCGCCGAAGGCATTTTTGCGAACCGAGGCGAGTGGACGATCAACGGCGGTGGCTGGCGCGATATCACGACGGCGTTCCGCGCTGGCCGTTCTACTATTGATCCGGCCTGGGCGATCTTGAAGGCAAGTAGGAGCGCCCCAGGTCGCGGGCATGAAGCACGTGGACATGCGCAAGTTGCCGGCGGCGGCGCAGGGTTGAAAGCACTGCTTTCAACCGCCGGCGACAGGTCATCGGTCTGCGCCAGGCCGGCCTGACTTACGATGCGATCGCGGCGCAGGCCGGGCTGAGCCCGACCGGGGTGTTCGACATCTGCAAGCGCTTCGTTGAGCGAGGCGCGGCTGGGCTGAGGACCGGCCCGCGCGGGCCGGAGCCGGGACATGGCCGGTTCCTCGATGCCGAGCAGGAGACGGAGGCCCGCGACCTGATCCGGCGCCACACGCCGGACGAAATGGACCTGCCCTTCGCGCTCTGGAGCCGGGCGGCGGTGCGGGAGCTGATCCTGCGGCGCTTCGGGGTCCGCCTGGCGGTGCGCAGCATGGGCACCCACCTCGCGCGCTGGGGCTTCACCGCCCAGAAGCCGCTGCGGCGGGCCTACGAGCAGGACCCGGCCGCGGTGCGGCGCTGGCTCAGGCGGGACTACCCGGCGATCGCGGCGCGGGCCAGGGCCGAAAGCGGGGCCGTCTTCTGGGGCGACGAGACCGGGCTGCGCTCGGACGACGTGCGCGGCCGCAGCTACGCCCCCCGGGGCCGGACGCCCACGGTCCGGGTCCCCCACAGGCGGGCCGGCCTCGGCCTGATCTCGGCGGTCACCAACAAGGGCGAGCTGCGGTGGATGGTGCTGGACGGCGCGGTCAAGGCGCCGAGCCTGCTCCGCTTCCTCGGCCGCCTGGTCCGGGATGCCGGCCAGAAGATCTTCCTCATCCTCGACCGGCTGCCCGTCCACCGCTCCGCCAAGGTCCGCGCCTGGCTGGCCGGGCGGGAGGCCGAGATCGAGGTGTTCCACCTGCCCCCGTACAGCCCGGAACTGAACCC
This sequence comes from uncultured Acetobacteraceae bacterium, assembly GCA_902805625.1. Classification (GTDB taxonomy): domain Bacteria; phylum Pseudomonadota; class Alphaproteobacteria; order Acetobacterales; family Acetobacteraceae; genus Craurococcus. The sequence continues at coordinate 237 of CADCTL010000189.1, read as the reverse complement.
GGACGAGGGCGTCAACGCCGACCTGAAGCAGGCGGTCACACGCAAGGCCCCGACGCGCAGCAAGCAGCAGCTGAAGCGCGCCGCCATCGGGCACATGCGCAAGCTGTCGAAGTCGCCCCACCGTGTCCGCAGCTTCTTCGGGCACAAGACCTTCCGCTACGCCGCCTGATCCAAGACCACCCTGGCCGGATCAATAAAACAGCTTGGCGATGGAGGCGGCCCGGGCCCTGCATGTCC
>CADCTL010000188.1 GCA_902805625.1 uncultured Acetobacteraceae bacterium | reverse complement strand
CCGCGGCGCTACCCGGACTACCCGGACGCCTTCTGGGGGTGGAACCTCGTGTCCTCCCTGGGCGCGTACCTCGCCGGGGCCTCCATGCTCGTCTTCTTCTACGTGATCTGGCGGACGTTCGCCGCGGGCGAGAAGGTGGCGGAGAACTACTGGGGCGAGGGCGCGACCACGTTGGAGTGGCAGGTCAGCTCGCCGCCCCCGTTCCACACCTTCGACGAGCTGCCGCGGGTGCGGTGAGGACGATCGGCTGAAGCGATGAGCGGCACGGCGACGACACCGGGGCAGGGGGCGCGCGCTTCCCTGCCCACAGCCGGAACACCCGACCTGTCCGAGGTCGGCGACTGGATCGCGCTGCTGAAGCCGCGCGTCATGTACCTCGTCGTGTTCGCCGGCCTGATCGGGCTGCTCATGGCGCCGGGCGGCCTGCACCCGGTCCTGGCGGCGACGGCGATCCTGTGCATCGCGCTCGGCGCGGGCGGCGCGGGCGCCATCAACATGTGGTACGACCGCGACATAGACGCGGTGATGCGGCGCACGGCGCGGCGGCCGGTCCCGGCGGGGCGCATCGAGCCGGGCGCGGCGCTCGGCTTCGGCGTCGGCCTGTCCGTCGCCTCCGTGGTGATCCTCGGGCTGGCGACGAACGGGGTGGCGGCGGCGTCGCTCGCCTTCTCCATCGCGTTCTACGTCTTCGTCTACACCATGTGGCTGAAGCGCCGGACGCCGCAGAACATCGTCATCGGCGGCGCCGCGGGCGCCTTCCCGCCGATCGTCGGCTGGGCGTCCGTCACGGGCGGCGTTTCGCTGGAGCCGCTGGTCCTCTTCGCCATCATCTTCATGTGGACGCCGCCGCACTTCTGGGCGCTGAGCCTGTGGGCGCACGCGGACTACGAGCGGGCGGGCGTGCCGATGCTGCCCGTCGCGTCCGGCGCGCGCGCCACGCGCCTTCAGATCCTGCTCTACACGCTGGCGCTGGTGCCGCTGAGCCTCGCCCCCTGGGCGCTCGGCTTCGCCGGCCCCGCATACGCCGTGGCCGCCACGCTGCTGGGTCTCCGCTTCCTGTGGCACGCTTGGCGGGTGTGGCGGGAGCCGCAGGACGCGCTCGGCCGCAGCCTGGCGAACGACGCGGCGGCCAAGAAGACCTTCCGCTACTCCTTGTTGTACCTGGCGGCCCTGTTCGCCGCGCTGCCGCTCGACCGGCTCGTGCCCCTGTGACGCCGGACGAGACGCGGCAGTTCGTCCGGCGCCGCCGCGCCCGCAACTGGGCGGTGCTCTTCGCCTTGTTCGGCTTGGTGGTGCTGTTCTACTTCATCACTGTGGCCCGCCGTTCGGCGGCGATGCCTTTTCCGGGCTGAGCGGCGCTTGCCGCGCCCGCGCACCGCGGCCATCTGCCGGTGACCATGGACGACACCGCCGCCCGCGACACCCTCCTCCGGCGCCGCAACCGCCGCCTCGGCCTCGGCGTGGCCGGCTTCGTGGCCGGGATGGTCGGCATGGCCTTCGCGTCCGTGCCGCTCTACCAGATGTTCTGCCGCGTCACGGGCTACAACGGCACGGTGCAGACCGCCGGCTTGGCCGCGCCCGGCGCGGGCGAGCAGGCGGTGAACATCCGCTTCAACGCCACCACGCACCCGTCCCTCCCGTGGCGATTCGCGCCGGCGCAGGGCACGATGAAGCTGCGCGTGGGCGAGGAGGGCTTGGCCTTTTACCGCGCCCGCAACCTGAGCGGCGTCGCGGTGACAGGCGTGGCCACCTACAATGTCACGCCCGAGGTGGTGGGCAAATATTTCCAGAAGACGGCCTGCTTCTGCTTCGAGCGGCAAACGCTCGAGGCCGGGCAGGAGATGGACATGCCGCTGTCCTTCTGGGTCGATCCGCGCATCGCGCAGGACCCGAACACCAGCGGCATCCGCACCATCACGGTGAGCTACAGCTTCTTCCGCACCCTGGACGACGCCGAGCGCGCCGGCGCCGTGGCGAACGCCGGCCCCCACGTCGGCGCGGGCGGCTCCACGCGAGGAACGCCGTGACGGCCTCCGGTGTTACCCACCCAGGCTTGATCCGGCCGGGTTTTCCGGCATTGATGCCCGCCGATCAGCAGCGGTCCTGAGCAGGACCCGGCAGCACCCGCGACCGCAGGACGCACCATGGCCACCACCACCCCCGACATGACGGCGCAAACGGCGTCGGAACCCGCCGCCCCGCACAAGCACCCGTACCACTTGGTGGACCCGTCGCCCTGGCCCTTGATCGGCAGCTTCGCTGGCGGCGCGCTGGTGCTCGGCATCATCATGCAGGCGCACTACGGCCAGTGGTGGATGCTGGCGCTCGGCGTGGCCGGGCTGCTCGCCACCATGTTCTTTTGGTGGCGCGACATCATCAGGGAGGCGCGCACGCCGGGCATCCACACGCCCGTGGTCCGCATCGGCCTGCGCTACGGCATGACGCTGTTCATCGCCTCCGAGGTGATGTTCTTCGTCGCCTTCTTCTGGGCCTACTTCCACTTCGCGCTCTACCCGGGCCACGTCTCCGGCGCGGAGACGGCGATCTGGCCGCCGAAGGGCATCCTCACCTTCGACCCTTTCGGCCTGCCGTTCCTGAACACGATGATCCTGCTGCTCTCGGGCTGCACCGTCACCTGGGCGCACCATTCGCTGCTGCACGGCGACCGCCAAGGCCTCATCACCGGCCTCGCGCTGACGGTGGGGCTCGGCGTCCTCTTCACGTCCTTCCAAGCGGCGGAGTACATGGAGGCGCCCTTCGCCTTCACCGGCGGCGTCTACCCCTCCGTGTTCTTCCTCGCCACGGGCTTCCACGGCTTCCACGTCATCGTCGGCACCATCTTCCTCGCGGTTTGCCTGATCCGGGCGATCCAGAACCAGTTCACCCCGCAGCGGCACTTCGGCTTCGAAGCCGCGGCTTGGTACTGGCACTTCGTGGACGTGGTCTGGCTGTTCCTCTTCATCGCCGTGTACTGGTGGGGCGCTGGCGAACTCGCCGAGCACTGACGCCGCGCCGCGGGGGCGGTCGGCGGTGCGGTCCCGCGGCCGCCGTGTCCTGGTCCCCGCCCTGGCCGCCTTGCCGGTGCTGGCCGCGCTCTGCGGCCTCGGCACTTGGCAGGTGAAGCGGCTGCACTGGAAGAACGACCTCCTCGCGCGCATCGAGGCGTCCGAGAAGGCGCCGCCCGCTCCTTTGGGCGCCGCGGCCGAGCCTTACGCCAAGGTCGTCGCCACGGGCCGCTTCGACCACGCGCGGGAAGCGCTGCTCGGCGTGGAGGTGCGCGGCACGACGCTCGGCTCGCACCTGCTGACGCCGCTGCTCCGCGACGGCCACCCGCCGCTGCTGGTGGACCGGGGCTGGGTCCCGCTGGAGCGCAACAGGCCGCTGGACCGCCCGGAGGGCGAAGTCGCCGTGACCGGATTCGTGCGGGAAGCCGACACGCGCGACTGGAACAGCCCGGCCGACGACGCGGCGGGCCGGCGCTTCTACGTGTTCGACCCGGCGGCGATCGGCGCGGCGCTCGGCCTCCGGACACCGCCGGCGCCGTTTGGCCTCGTCGCGCTCGCGGCGCCCGCCGACGCGGCGCCCGGCATCCCCGCGGCCGCGCGGAGCCTGCCGCGGCCCGACAACCGCCACCTCGGCTACGCCATCACCTGGTACGGCTTGGCCGCGTCACTGGTCGGGGTCTTCGCGGCCTTCGCCGTCCGGCGCATGGAGGACGACAACGCATGAACGCCGCCTACGCCCGCCTCAAGTCCCGCTTCGCCCGCATGGCCCTGGTGGGCGAAGCCGGCGCGGTGCTGCACTGGGACGCGAGCGCCATGATGCCGCCCGGCGGCGGCGCCGCGCGCGGCGAACAACTGGCGACGCTGGCCGGCCTGGCGCACGAGATGCTCACCGCCCCGTCGGTCGCCGAGGACCTAGCAGTGGCCGAGGCGGGCAGCGGCGAATGGGACGGCGCCAATCTCGCGCTGATGCGCCGCGCCCAAGCCCGCGCCGCCGCCGTGCCGACGGAGCTGGTCGAAGCGTCGGCGCGCGCCAACAGCGCCTGCGAGAAGGTGTGGCGCACCGCCAAGGCGGCTTCCGACTTCGCCGCCGTCCGTCCGCACCTGGAGGAGGTGGTCCGCCTCCAGCGCGAAACCGCTTCCGCCCTCTCCGCCGCCCTCGGCCTCTCGCCTTATGACGCCCTGATGGACGGCTACCAGCCCGGCGTCACCGCCGCCGAGGTGGAGCCCGTCTTCACCGCCTACGGAGCCTTCCTCGCCGAAGCCCTGCCGCGCGCCGAGGAGCTGCAAGCCCGCCGGCCCGCGCCGACGAGCCCGAGCGGCCCCTTCCCGGTGCCCGCCCAGCGCGCCCTGTGCCAGCGCCTGTCGGAGCGCGTCGGCCTCGACTACGCCCACGCCCGCCTCGACGAGAGCCTGCACCCCTTCTGCGGCGGCACGCCCACCGACATCCGCATCACCACCTTCTACAGCGAAGGGGACTTCGCGAAGTCCTTGCTGGGAGTCCTGCACGAGACCGGTCACGCCCTCTACGAGCGTGGCCTGCCCGCCGAATGGGCGCGCCAGCCGGTGGGCGAAGCGGCCGGCATGGCCGCGCATGAGTCGCAGAGCCTCATCGTCGAGATGCAGGCCTGCCGCTCCGACGCGTTCCTGACGTTCCTGGGCGGCGAGCTGCACCGGACCTTCGGCGGAAACGCGGCGCCCTACGGCACGGCGAACCTGGCGGGTCTCTGGCGCCGCGTGGAGCGCGGCTTCATCCGCGTGGACGCCGACGAGATGACCTACCCCGCCCACGTCATCCTGCGCTTCCGCCTCGAACGCGCGATGATCGCCGGCGAACTGTCGGTGGCCGACCTCCCCGGCGCCTGGAACGAAGGCTTCGCCGCCCTGCTCGGCCGAACGCCGCCGGACGACGCGCGCGGCTGCCTGCAAGACATCCACTGGCACGACGGCGCCTTCGGTTACTTCCCGAGCTACACGCTCGGCGCCATGGCAGCGGCGCAGCTCATGCGCGCCGCCCGCCGCGACAACCCCGCCATGGACGAGGAACTGGCGCGCGGCGAACTCCTGCCGCTGGTTGCGTGGCTCCGCGACAAGGTCCACGCCCAGGGCTCGCGCTTCGGCTTCCAGGACCTCCTGCGCCACGCCACCGGCAAGCCGCTCGACCCGAACGACTTCACCGACCACCTGCGCGCCCGCTACTTGAACTGACAGGCCTAGGCTGCCTCAGTGTGGAGGGGCCGCTCGAATCGGAACAGGACCGAACCGCCTCGGCGTGTGGGTTTATCCCGGATTTCTTCGGCGACCTTGCGGAAGCCGGAAGCGAGCAGAACGGCTTGGGAACGATAGTTGTCGGGATCGGTGGTCGCATACACGGTCCGCACGCCAGGAAGCCTCATCGGGCCATCTTCCAACAGGGCGCCCACCGCTTCCCTCATCAAACCGCGCCCTTGCGCCGTCGGGATGAGCCAGTAGCCGAGCTCCGCGCGCGCTTCCTGCGGCTCCAGGCTCGCCACGCCGAGGAGGCGGTCCGAAGCGCGATCCGCCACCACGTAGGCGGCCGGCGGAGCGGCCTCCTCGTGCGCCCGGCTCCAACGCAGGAACGCGCAAGCATCGTCGGCCGAGTAGGGGAAGGGCGGCCGTTGAAGCCATTGCGCCACGGTCCAATCGTTCAGCGCCGCGACCAAGCCGGGAATGTCGGCCGTCGTGCCTCGCCTCAGCCGGAGCCGGGCGGTCTCGATCACTCCGCTCGCCCCTGGCCGCGCCGAAACGCGACGAACAGGTTGTTCGCCGGCATCTCCTCGACCATCGGCGCGGCGAAGCCGTTAGCTGCGGCCTCAGCGGCCACCGCTTCCAGGTCGCGCACGCCCCACGCCGGATCGCTGGCGCGCAGGTCCGCGTCGAAGGCCGCGTTGCTCGGCGCGGTGTGCCGCCCCTCCCGCCGGAACGGCCCGTAGAGGCACAGCACGCCCCCGGCCGGCAGCAGCCCCGCCGCGCCCCGCATCAGCCCGACCGTCGCTGCCCAGGGCGCGATGTGGACCATGTTGATGCACAGGACCGCGTCGGCCTCGCCGGCCGCCCGTTCCCAACCCGGCGCGGACACGTCCAAGGCGAGCGCGGCGCGCAGGTTGGGCAGCCGCGCCTCCGCCGCCCAGGCGTCGATGCTGGCCCGCGCGCCGGGATCGGGGTCGCTCGGCCGGAACGCCAAACGCGGCAGCGCCGCCGCGAAATGCGCCGCGTGCTCGCCGGTGCCGCTGGCCACCTCCAGCACGGCGCCCCGCGCCGGCAAGTGCCGTTTCAGCGCCGCCAGGATCGCATCTCGGTTCCGCAGCGTCGCCGGGGCGTGCCGCCGCTTGGTGTCGTCCATCGCCGTCTCCCGGGCGTCGCCTCCACCGCCGGCGCGCGCCCCGCGCCGCGCCCTACACGGTCCGCAAGGGCCGGGAAACCACGCCGACCAAGCCGACCAAGCCGAGCGCCAAGAACTTGAGCCCCGCCCCCCAAGCCCCGCCCTCGACGAGCGCGAGCGACAGACCGAACCCGGTGAGGCCGCTGAAAGCGGCGCACAAGCACACGGCGACCATGGCGCGATCTCCCTCCATCCAAGGCGTCCGAGCATTGGCGCCGCGCCTGAACAGAGTCCTAAGAACGGCGGGGTGGAGGGCGACGCCGCCCATCACGAACGGGTAAGAACCGCGCCCCGCGCCGGCCGATACCCGGCGCCGCCGGAATCCTCTACCCTGTCCGGGACATGCAATACGTCTCCACCCGCGGCCGGGCCGCGCCCCGCGACTTCGAAGGCGTGCTCCTGGCCGGCTTGGCCGAGGACGGCGGCCTGTTCCTCCCCGAATCATGGCCGGAGCTCGGCCCCGCGGAATGGCGGGCCCTGCGCGGCCTGCCCTACGCGGAGCTTTCCGCCCGGCTGATCCACCCCTTCTGCGCCGAAGCCCTGCCGTTCGAGGCCCTCCGCGCCATGACCGGCGCCGCCTACGCGAGCTTCCACCACCCGGCCGTGGTCCCGCTCGCCCAACTCGACCACCGCACCTTCGCGCTGGAGCTGTTCCACGGCCCGACGCTCGCCTTCAAGGACGTGGCGATGCAGCTCCTCGGGCGGTTGTTCGACCACGCGCTGGCGAAGCGGGGCGAGCGCGTCACCATCGTCGGCGCCACCAGCGGCGACACCGGCTCCGCCGCCATCGAGGCCTGCCGCGACCGGAGCGCGCTGGACGTGGTGATCCTCCACCCGCTCGGCCGCACCAGCGAGGTGCAGCGGCGGCAGATGACCACCGTGCTCTCGCCCAACATCCGCAACTTCGCCATCGAGGGCGACTTCGACACCTGCCAGGACTTGGTAAAGGGCATGTTCAACGACGCGCCCTTCCGCGTCGAGCAGCGCTTGGCCGCGGTGAACTCCATCAACTGGGCACGGGTCGCAGCGCAGATTCCGTACTACGCCTACGCCGCCCTGGCGCTGGGCGCGCCGGATCGACCGGTCGCATTCAGCGTGCCCACCGGGAATTTCGGCAACGTCTTCGCGGCTTGGGCGGTGAAGCGCATGGGCCTGCCGATCGAGCGCCTCCTCGTCGGCGCCAACCGCAACGACATCCTGGCCCGGTTCCTCATCGACAACGACATGTCCGTGCGCGGCGTGGAGCCCAGCCTCTCGCCCAGCATGGACATCCAGGTCTCCTCCAACTTCGAGCGGCTGCTGTTCGAGCTGCTGGACCGCGACCCCGCGGCCACCGAAGCCCAGATGCTCCGCTTCCGCGCCGAAGGCCGGATGCCGGTGCCCGACGCCGCGTGGCAGAAGGCGACAGGGCTGTTTCGCGGGTTCACCCTGGACGACGCCGGCACCCTGGAAGAAATCCGACACCTAAAGGCGAGCGCCAACTACCTCGCCGACCCGCACACCGCGATCGCCACCGCCGCCGCCCGCGCCCTGGCGCCGGAAGATCCATCTATCCCGGTCGTGGTCGCCGCCACCGCCCACCCGGCCAAGTTCCCGGACGCGGTGGAGCGGGCCACCGGCGCGCGTCCCCCCCTGCCTCCGGCCCTCGCCGACCTATATGGACGGGAAGAGCGTTATTCCGTGCTCGCCCCCGACCTGTCCGAGGTCGAGGCCGGCGTCCGCGCCCACACACGCCGCAACGCCGCCGCCTGACCACCGCCAGCGCGAAAGAGAGACCCCGATCGCAATGTCCGACGCCGTCCGCGTGACCCGCCTGCCCAACGGCCTGACCGTCGTCTCCGAGACCATGCCCCGGGTCGAGACCGTGTCCTTCGGCGCCTACGTCGCCGCCGGCACCCGCGACGAAGCGGCGGCCGAGAACGGCGTCTCCCACTTCCTGGAGCACATGGCCTTCAAGGGCACGGAGAAGCGCGACGCCGCCGCCATCGCCCGCGAGATCGAGAACGTCGGCGGCCACCTCAACGCCTACACCGCGCGCGAGCAGACCGCCTATTACTGCAAGGTCCTCAAGGAAGATCTGCCGCTCGCCGCCGACATCATCGGCGACATCCTCACCCACTCCACCTTCGCGCCCGAGGAACTGGAGCGCGAGCGCGGCGTGATCCTGCAAGAGATCGGCCAGGCCAACGACACGCCGGACGACATCATCTTCGACCACTTCCAGGCCACCGCCTTCCCGAAGCAGCCCATGGGCCGCCCGACGCTGGGCACGGAGGACGTCATCGGCGCCATGCCGCGCGAGGCGCTCACCGGCTACATGCGCCGCCACTACGGGCCGGAGCGCATGGTGGTCGCCGCCGCCGGCGCGCTGGACCACGACCGCCTGCTCGACCTGGTGCAGACCCACTTCGCCGACCTGCCGCAGGTCGCCCCGCCACCGCCGGAGGCCGCCCGCTACGGCGGCGGCGAGTTCCGCGAGGACCGCGACCTCGACCAGGTCCACATCGTGCTCGGCTTCCCCTCCGCCGCCTACGGCTCGCCGCTGCACTACCCGTCCATGCTGCTGAGCACGCTGCTCGGCGGCGGCATGTCCTCGCGGCTGTTCCAGGAGATCCGGGAGCGCCGCGGTCTGGTCTACTCCATCTACTCCTTCGCCCACCCGTTCCGGGACAGCGGCCTCTTCGCGGTCTACGCCGGCACCGGCGAGAAGGAGGCCGCGGAACTCGTGCCCGTCACACTGGAAGAGTTGCGCCGCGTGCAGCGCGACGTCACGGAGGAAGAACTGAACCGCGCCAAGGCGCAGCTCCGCGCCGGCCTGCTGATGTCGCTGGAAAGCACCGGCAGCCGCGCCGAGCAGCTCGCCTCCCAGTTCCGCGTCCACGGCCGCGTCATCCCCGTCGAGGAAACCAAGGCCAAAATAGCCGCCGTCACCATAGAGCAGGTGCAGGAAGCCGCGGCCAAGGCCTTCCGCGGCGCGCCGACCCTCGCCGCCCTCGGCCCCGCGGGCAAGGTGCCCGCCCTGCCGGCCATCGCCGAGGCGCTCGCGGCATGAGCGGGAACCACGCCGACACCCTTGGGGCGCTGGTCGAAGCCGCGCGCAAAGCGGGCGCCGACTCGGCCGACGCGATCCTCGTCAACGCCGCCTCGCTCTCCGTGCAGCGCCGCCTCGGCAAGAATGAGCAGATCGAGCGGTCGGAAGGCTTCGACCTCGGCCTGCGCGTCTTCGTGGGCGAGGGCGGCAAGCTGCGGCAGGCCATCGTGTCCTCCACCGACCCGGCCCCCGCCGGCTTTGCGGCCCTCGCCGAGCGCGCGGTCGCCATGGCCCGCGCCGTGCCGGAGGACCCGTTCGGCGGCTTGGCGGACGCCCCCGACGGGCTGGTCGCCGTGGACCTCGACCTGTCCGACGAAGCCGAACCGGACGCCGAGGCCTTGGCGGAGCGCGCCGCCGCCGCCGAAGAAGCGGCGCTGGCCATCGCCGGCGTGAACAACTCCGAAGGCGCCGAAGCCGGCTACGGCCGCACCACCATCGCCCTCGCCACCAGCAACGGCTTCACCGGCCAGTACCAACGCACCAGCCACTCCCTCTCCGTCACGGCCCTGGCCGGGCAGGGGACGGGGATGGAGCGGGACTACGACTACTCCTACGCCGTCTACCTCTCCGACCTGGAAGACCCGGCCCTCCTCGGCCGCCGCGCCGGCGAACGCGCGGTCGCGCGCCTAAACCCGCGCCGGCCCAAGACGGCCAAGCTCCCGGTGGTCTACGACCCGCGCGTGGCCCCCTCCCTCCTCGGCCACCTGGCCGGCGCCATCAACGGCGCGGCGGTCGCGCGGGGCACGAGCTTCCTCAAGGACCGCCTCGGCCAGCGCGTGCTGCCCGCCGGCCTCACCGTCGTGGACGACCCGACGCGCCGCCGCGGCCTCCGCAGCCGGCCCTTCGACGGCGAAGGCATGAAGGGCGAGCGCCGCGCGATCGTCGAGGACGGCGTGCTCACCACCTGGATCCTGGACTGGCGCAGCGCCCGCCAGCTCAACCTCGCCAGCACCGGCCACGCGAGCCGCGGCACCGGCGGCCCGCCTTCGCCGTCGCCCTCCAACCTGTGGCTGGAGCCCGGCACGGTGACGCCCGCCGCGCTGATGGCCGACATCCGCGAAGGGCTCTACATCACGGAGCTGATCGGCATGGGCGTGAACGGCATCACCGGCGACTACAGCCGCGGCGCCGCCGGCTTCATGATCCGCGACGGCGCCCTGGCCGAGCCGGTGAGCGAGATCACCGTCGCCGGCAACCTCCGCGACATGCTGCTGAACCTGACCCCCCC
>CADCTL010000187.1 GCA_902805625.1 uncultured Acetobacteraceae bacterium | reverse complement strand
ACGTCGGGAAGCGCTTCAGCGCGGCGTCCTTCCCCTTCGCGCGCTACGGCGGCTCCTGCCCGAAGTGGATCGTCCACCAGGCCTTCGCCACGCCGGGGCAGGTGCGGGTGCAGCTCGCGCAGTTGCCGGACGGCGGCACCTTCCTGTGCTTCGCGCGCACTGTGCGCGGCCCGGCGGTGCGCTGGGGGGAGCCGGCGCCGGTGCAGGTGGTGGCGATGGGCTGCGACATCTCCCGCGCGCCGGAGGTGGTCTACGGCGACGGGCTGGACCTGGAGAGGGCTATGGTGGGCATCGGCCTGTCATGCCGGCTGTGCGACCGCATGGACTGCCGCAGCCGCGCCTTCCCGCCGCTGGAGCACCGGCTGGCGCTGGACCCCATGGTGGGCAGCGCCGCGCCTTACCGGTTCGAGCCGGCCAAGGGGCGCTGACCCGGCGCGTCGCCGACGGGGGCGAAGCCGTCGGGGCCGAGCATGGAGAGCCGGCCGGAGCCGATGCCGAAGTGCCCGCCGTGCAGGCTGAGGCGGCCGGCTTCGACCGCTTCCCGTATCCAGGGAAAGGTCATCAGGTTCTCCAGCGACAGGCGCACCATCTCCTGCTCGCCCATCTCCTGCCGCGCCTCGTCCGACGCGGGTTCGCACCGGAGCGCGCGGGCGCGCGCCTCGCGGGCGATGCCCATCCAGGGCGCGACGAAGTCTTCCGTGCCGGGCGGCATCCCCTCCAGCATGGCGCGCACGCCGCCGCAGAGCGCGTGGCCGAGGACGATGATGTGTTCCACGCCGAGCACGCGCACGCCGAACTCCAGCGCCGCGCTGGTGCCGTGGTAGGCGGCGTCGGGCTGGTAGGGCGGAACGAGGTTGGCGACGTTGCGGACCACGAACAGCTCGCCCGGCGCGGCGGAGAACACCATCTGCGGGTCCACGCGGCTGTCGGAGCAGGCGACCACCAGGGCGCGCGGCCGCTGCCCGCGCTCCGCCAGCGCCTCGAAGCGGTCCCGCTCGCGTTTCCAGGTTCCGGCGCGGAAGCGGCGGTAGCCGGCGATCAGTTCGTCCATGGCGGTCCCTATCCCGCCCGCGCGCGGCGGAGGCAAGCGGGGCGCGTCAGTGGTGGTGGTGGTGCGTGTCGGGACGGCGCTCCCGGCGCTGGCGGGCGGGCTGCTGCGCGGGGGCGCGGTGCTGCCGGTGCGCGTGCGGGGTTTCCGCGGCGGCCGGGGCGGGGGAGGCCGCGTGGGCGGCGTGTCCGCCGTGCGCGCCCGTCGTCCCGTGCGCGGCGCCGTGCCCCTCCATGCCGTGGATCATGGACGGGTCCACCCTCACCGCGTCCGGGTCGCCGGGGAAGCGCCGCACCACCGCGCGCATCAGCGCGATCTCCTGCGCCTGGTCGGTGGCGATGCCGACGTTGAGCCAGCCGAGGAAGCCGTTGCGCGCCGCCGGGTCGGCCCGGTAGTCGCGCACCATGTCCAGCGCCGCTTGGTGGTGGATGCTCATGGCTTTGGCGAAGCGCACGTCCGTCTCGGTGGGCGGCGGGCCGGCGGCCACGTCGGCCGGGCCGGGGATGGGCGCCCTCTGGAAGCGCCATGCCGGGCCGAGGCCTTCGGTGGCGATGGGTTGCAGCGGGACGCGCACCGGCCCGAGCGCCAGGGTGATCGGCTCGGCCTCGACCTGCCGCGACACCTCGTCGAGCAGCGCGATCTCATAGCGCTGGTTGGCGATGATGGCCTCCGCCAGCCGGCGCAGCGCCGGGCTGCGCGCGTCCGGCTCGCGCAGGTAGGCCTCCGACATGGTGAGGGCGCCGGCGTGGTGGGGGCGCATGCCCTCGATGTAGCGGCGGTCGGCCGCCCGCGCCGCCGGGTCGGGGAGGCGGAACCAAGTGCTGGTGACGGGCGCCTCGCCGGGGACGTACTCGTGCGTCGGGTCCACGCCTTCGGCCAGGGCGGCCGGCGCCAGGGCCAGGGTCGCGAAAACGGCCAGGGTGGGGAGGCGCGGCGGCATGGGGAAGCTCCGGCGTCGGTTCGGTGGCGACCCGGAAGGTGGGCGTTGCCACGGTGGGAAGGTCAAGCCCTGCCGCGGCGAGGCCGCGGCCCCATATGCAAAACGATGACCTTGCCCGTCCCGATCCTCGACATCCGCCGCGTCTATTTCGAGCCGGCGGTCGAGGAGCACGCGCGGGGGCGGGAGATCCTGGCGCGCTTCCCGGACGCGGAGCGCGTCCCGGTCGAGTCGCACTGGCGCATCCCGGACCTGCGCGAGGGCGACCCGGAGGCGTGGCTGCCGCGCAAGCGGGAGGTGCTGGTGCTAGGCGTGAAGAAGGGGCTGCAGATGCGGTCCAACGGCCGCAGCGCGGATTTCATCGCCGCCTCCAGCTCCAACGGCTGCGCGATGGCGTGCGCCTACTGCTACGTCGCGCGCCGCAAAGGCCACGCGAACCCGATCACCGTGTTCGTCAACGTGGACGAGATCGGCGCTTCCATCGCCCGCCACGCGGAAAAGCTCGGGCCGAAGCGGGAGCCGAACCAGGTGGACCCGCGGGATTGGGTGTACGACCTGGGCGAGAACGGCGACCTTTCCGTGGACGCGCTGATCTCGGACAACGTGCGCGACCTAGTGGCGCTGTTCCGCGACTTGCCGAACGCGAAGGGCAGCTTCGCCACCAAGTGGGTGAATCCCGGTTTGCTGGAGTACGATCCGCGAGGGCGCACGCGCGTCCGCGTGTCGCTCATGCCGCACGGGATGGCCAAGCTGCTGGACGTGCGGACCTCGCCTATAGCCGAGCGCATCCCGTTCATCGGCGAGCTGCACCGCGCGGGCTACGAGGTGCATCTGAACTTCTCGCCCGTGGTGCTCCACGAGGGCTGGGAGGCGGAATGGACGGCGCTGTTCCAGGAACTCGACGACGCGCTGCCCGCGCCGGTGAAGGACCAGCTCGCCGCCGAGGTCATCATGCTCACCCACAACGCCGGGCTGCACGAGGTGAACCTCGCTTGGCACCCGAAGGCCGAGACGGTGCTGTGGCGGCCGGACATCCAGGAGGAGAAGCGCTCGGAGGTCGGCGCGACCAACCTGCGCTACCGCACCGGCTGGAAAGGGCGTTGGCTGGCGCGCTTCCGCGCCTTGCTGGCCGAGCGGATGCCGTACTGCCGCGTGCGCTACGCCTTTTGACAGCCGGGTTCCGGAGCCAGGCATCGCTCAGGACGCAAGGCGTTCGAAGTCGGCCGGACAGGCTTAGCCGGGCGTCGGGCCGTCTTCGGCGTGTTCCGCGCCGCCGTCGCAGCTATAGGGAAAGGGCGACGGTCCGCTAAGCGATACGGCCAGAGATGGAGGGTTCAATGGCGCTGACCTTCGATCCCTTGTGGCAGGCTTACACTGCCCTCCTGGAAAGATACCCGGATAACCATCCGTGCGACCAAGGTTGGTCCAACCAGTGCGCCATCCGCATGAGCATCGTTCTGCAGTCCGGCGGAATCAGCTTCCACAACTACACCGAGCCCCGGTGCAAGCACGGCCACGCCAGGGGGGCGGAGTCCCTCGCAGGCTGGCTTTGGAAGGCGCATCTCGGCAGGCCGAAGATCTACTCGGACCCTGCTTCCGGCAAGGAGAAGCTGAAAGCTTCGCAGGGCCTAATATTTTTCAAGAACTGCTTCACCCGCGACGGGGAAACGGCCCGCACCGGGGATCACATCGATCTTTGGAACAAGGGCACGGTTCAAACCTACAACGACCCGAACGACCTGTCTCAGCAGCTTTGGTTTTGGGAGATGAAGTGATGCGCGCCGGAACGCGTTTGGCGGCTGCCCTCGCATTCCTTTGGACCGGCCTCGCCGCGTTTTCCGCCGTGGGTCAGCAGGCAGCGGCTGTGGGGAGCGTGAACCTTAAGCTGGACGGATGCACATTGGTGGTTTCCCGCCCTGATTTCCGGCGTAGCTTCGACCTGCTTGCACCAAGCGCCTGCGACTTTCATCGCAACCGGGACCAGAGCTTGAGGGTGGTCACGTTCAGGGGGCGTGAAGTCCTCATCGTCGAAAGCGCGCGGAGGGGCTCGGCCGCCCAGCCGAACGCGGGCCCTGGTGGCTGCGAGACGAGGCTGTTCCCGGTTGTCCTGAACTCCTCCGACGTGGTGGTTTTGACCGAACCGATCGCCGTCGCGGCGTGCCCACCGTTCCGATGGGACGAAAAGGTGTTCACCGCGGCCGCCGAGAAGGCCATCGAGATGAGGGCCGGCGAGCGGTGATTGCCTTCTCGGGCCGGCTAAGCCGGCCCGGAAGTGCTTCAGGACACCCCCGGCAGCGCCTCCGCCCGGCCGCCGTAGGCCGCGCGCAGTTCGCGCTTCAGCAGCTTGCCCGCGGTGTTGCGCGGCAGGCTGTCCGCGAGGATCACGCGCTTGGGCAGCTTGAAGGCGGCGAGGATCGGGCGGGCGTGCTCCACCAGTTCCGCTTCGCCGGCGCTGTGGCCGGGGCGGAGCACCACCACGGCCGTCACCGCTTCCACCCAGCGCGGGTCGGGGAGGCCGACCACGGCGCATTCGGAGACGGCGGGGTGGGTGAGGATGGCGTCTTCCACCTCGCGGCTCGCCACCAGCACGCCGCCGGTGTTGATGACGTCCTTGGTGCGGTCCACGATCGTTATGTAGCCCTCCGCGTCCATCGTGCCGACATCGCCGGAGTGGAACCAGCCGCCTTCGAAGGCGGCCTCCGTCTCGTCGGGCCGGCCCCAGTAGCCGGTGAGGAGCTGCGGGGAGCGGTGGACGATCTCGCCCCGCTCGCCGGGCGGCACGTCGCGCATGGCCGCGTCCACGATGCGCGTTTCCACCGTGGAGACGGGGCGGCCGACGGAGGCGGGGCGGGCCTCGTGCTCCTCCGGCCGCAGCACGGTGGCCAGCGGCGCTATCTCGCTCTGGCCGTAGCAGTTGTAGGGGCGCGCGTTGGGCAGGCGGGTGCACAGCTCGTGCAGCACCGGCACGGGCATGATGGCGGCGCCGTAGTAGACGCGCCGGAGCGAGGACAGGTCGCGGGCGCCGAACTCCGGGTGGCGCAGCAGGGCGATCCAGGCGGTGGGCGGCGCGAAGAAGCTCGTGATCCGCTCCGCTTCGATCAGCGCCAGCACGCGCGCGGGCTCCGGCGCCTCGATCAGCAGCGTTTCCGCGCCGACCAGGAGCTGCGGCATGGTGAAGGCGTGCATCTGCGCAGTGTGGTAGAGCGGCAGCGCGGCCAGGGCGCGATCGTCGGCGCCGTAGTCCAGCGCCTCCGCCGCGCCCGCGTACTCCGCGAGGTAGGCGCGGTGCGTCATCATCGCGCCTTTGGGCGCGCCGGTGGTGCCGGAGGTGTAGATGATCTGGACCAGGTCCGTGTCGGCCAGCCCGTCGTCGGGCGGCGCCTCGCCCGGCTGGTCCCGAGCGGGATCGAGCGCCGCGGCCAGCGCGTCCAGCGGGCCTGCGCCCTCGGCGAGCGTGCCGCGCAGGGGCGTGTCCTGTTCGGCCGCGGCGGTCAGCGCCGGGTCGTGGAACAGCGCCCGCGCGCCGCACTGGCCGAGGATGTAGGCGAGTTCCGTCGCAGTCAGCGCATAGTTCGCCGGCACATGCACCAGCCCCGCGCGGGCGCAGCCGAGCCACAGGAGCAGGTAGCCGTCCGAGTTCCGGCCGTAGGCCACCACGCGATCGCCGCGCGACAGGCCGGCGCCGAGCAGGGCGCGCGCCACGCGGTCCGCGGCGCGGTCCAGGTCGGCGAAGCTCCAGCGCCTCGGGCCGAAGCGCAGCGCCGTGCGGCCCCGGAAGCGCCGCGCGGCCCGGCGCAGCGCGTCACCCACCGTGTCGCGGGTGGCGCGCGCGATCTCGGCCTGCACCGTTCCGGCCATCCGCCCCTCCCTCCGTTTCGGCGGAGGTTATGGGCGCCGGGGCCGCTGCCGCAACGGCGGTGCGCGCTTACGCGTCCGGGTTGATCCGCGAGATCTTGGTGCCGTTCAGCGCCAGGGCGGCCATCAAGCCCTGCTGGTTGAAGGTGATGGCGTAGACCGGCTCCAGCACGGTGGTGGCGGTGATGTTCATCTGCGCGCCCTGGTCGAGCGCGACCACGGTGGGGCCGGTGCCGATCTCCCACCCGTCGGCGCGCATCAGCGCCGCGATCGCCTCCTCCGTCATGAAGAACATGGCGAGGCCCGAGGCCTGCGCGCCGGCCAGCAGGCCGAAGGAAACGCCGGCGATGTTGTAGTAGCCTTGTATGTTGCCGTTGGGGCCGAGCGCCGCGCCTTCACCGTACTGGCCGCCGACGATGAAGCCGCCGCTGACGATGCGCGGGAAGATCAGGGTGGCCCGCGCGTCCCGCAGCAGCCGCGGCGCGAGGTTGTCCATGTTGCGGAGCCGGGTCATGGCGGCGGCGACGTCGGCATCTATCTCGCGGCGCGTGGCGGCGGCGGCATCGCGGCGCGGGGCGGCCACCAGCGCGGCGGCCCCTCCCGCGAGCAGGAGGGGGCCGAAGCGGCGGCGGTGGAGGGAGGGCATCGTGGTGTCTCCGGGTTGGCGTCGCCGCGGCAACGCGCAGCGGGCGCCAAGGCTCCTGGGCCGTGCGCTATCCTTTCACGTCCATCGCCTGCCGCAGGCCATCGCTCAGCAGGTTGAAGCAGATGGAGGTGACGAAGATGCACGCCCCCGGCAGCACCGCCACCCAGGGCTGCACGTAGATCGCCGTGCGGAGCGTGTTCAGCATCAGCCCCCATTCCGGCTCCGGCGGCTTGGTGCCGAGGCCGAGGAAGGACAGGCCCGACGCCAGGATCATGCACACTGAAATGAGCGAGGTCGCGTACACGAAGATCGGCCCCAGCACGTTGCCCAGCACGTGGACCCGCACCACGGTGAAGCCGCCGGCGCCGGAGGCCCGCGCCGCATCCACGAAGTCGAGGTTGCGGACTCCTTGGGTCACGCTCTCCGCCACGCGGATGATGGGCGGCACGAACACCAGGGTCAGCGCCAGGATGGCGTTGAAGATGCCCGCCCCGAGCGCGCCGGAGATGGCCACCGCAAGCAGCACGGAGGGGAAGGCGTAGAAGACGTCGGTGATCCGCATGATGAGCATGTTCACGCGCCCGCCGGCGTAGCCCGCCACCACGCCGAGGCTCGTGCCGATGCAGAAGGCCAGCACCACCGGCACGATGCCGATGAACCACGAGAGCCGCCCGCCGTAGAGCAGGCGCGTCAGGATGTCCCGCCCCAGCTCGTCCGTGCCGAGCGGGTAGTTGGGCGTGCCGATGGCGCGCAGCCGCCGAATCATGCTGCCCTGGTAAGGGTCGTGGGGCGCGATCAGCGGCGCGAACACGATCGCCAGCAGCATCAGGAGCAGCACGAGCGCGCAGGCGATGGTCACGGGGTCGCGCCGCACCCGGCGCCACACTCCGGCCCAGTAGCCGCGGGTTTGCGTGGAGCCCTGCCGCGCCTGCACCGCGAGTTCGGCCTCGGCGGCCGTCGGGGCCGGGGCGGCGGCGCCCATGTGCGCCTGGTCTGCGATGCCGCTCATGCGCGTTTGATCCTCGGGTCGAGGGCGGTCTGCACCAGGTCCACCAGCAGGTTCAGCGCCACGAAGAACATGGCGAGCACAAGGATGGTGCCCTGGAGCACGGGCAGGTCGCGCTGGAAAATGGCGCTGTTCAGCAGGAGCCCCGTGCCCGGCCAGGAGAACACCGTCTCCACCAGGATGGAGCCGCCCATCAGGTAGCCGAGCTGGAGGCCCATCACCGCCAGCGCGTTCGGCGCCGCGTTCTTCACCACGTGGAGGAACACGTCCCACCGCCGCAGCCCCTTGCCGCGCAGCGCCACGACGAATTCCTGGTTCATGATCTCGGCCACGATGCCGCGCACGGTGCGCGTCACGATGCCCATGGGGATCACGGAGAGCGTCACCGTCGGCAGCACGAGGTGCTGGACGTGCTCCCAATTCCATTCCCAGTCGGCCGAGCCGCCCGGCCCCGCGCCCATGGCCGGCAGCAGAGGCCACTGCACGGAGAACAGCACCACCATCACCATGCCGAGCCAGTAGTGCGGCACGGACACACCGGCGACGGCGATGCCCACCGCCGCCCGGTCCAGCAAGGAGCCGCGGAAGGTGCCGGCAAGCCCGCCCAGCACGCAGCCGAGGATGAAGCCGAGCAGGGACGCGGCCAGCGCCAGCATCAGCGTGTTGCCGATGGCGGTGTGCAGGTCCGACCAGACCGGCCGTCCGGTGGCGAGGGACCGGCCGAGGTCGCCCTGCACCACCTTCCACAGCCACAGGCCGAACTGCACCGGCAGCGGCTTGTCGAGCCCGTAGTCGCGCCGCACCTGCTCCACCACGTCGGCCGGCGCGTCGGCCGGGACGATGGCGTTGATCGGGTCGCCCGGCGCGATCTGCACCAGCATGAAGCACACGAAGCCCACCGCCAGCGCGATCGGCACCGCGTAGAGCAGCCGGCGGAACAGGTAGATCAGCATCGGCGTCCTACTGGATGGAGGGCAGCCGCAGGTCCACGAACCAGCTCTGCGGCTGGACGTAGCCGCGGATCCGCGGGCTCATGGCGCGCGGCGCCACGTCGTGGGCGATCCAGATGAACAGCGCCTCGTCCACGCCGGCCGCGTGCAGCTTGGCCAGCGCCGCGTCGCGCGCCGCCGGCTCGAAGCTGTTGCGGGCCTCGCGGATCATCTCGTCGAAGCGCGGGTCGCTGAAGTGGCCCCAGTTGTTGGAGACGGGCGCGGCCATCTTGCTGTCGTAGAACCGCACCAGGGCGAAGAAGGGGTCCATGGCGGAGAAGGACACGTTGGTGGCGTGGGCGCCACGCGCGGAGGGCGCTTGGCAGCCCTGGCGCCAGTTGGTGAACAGCGTGTTCCAGTCCACCACGTCGAAGTCCACGTTGACGCCGACGCCCTTGAGGTCCTGCTGGAGGAACTCGTTCATCGGCAAGGGCTGCATCTGGCCCGAGCCGCTGGCGCTGATCTGGACCTTGAGGTTGAGCGGCCGCTGCGGCCCGTAGCCCGCCTCGGCCAGCAGCCGCCGCGCCTCGGCCTTGTCCGTGCGGATCTGGAAGGACGGGTTGCCCCACCACGGATGGCCGGGCGGGAAGGAGCCCACGGGCGCCACCATGAAGCCGCCGAGGAGCTGCTTCAGCCCGTCGCGGTCGATCGCCAGGTTCAGCGCGCGGCGCACCCGCACGTCCTTCAGCGGGCTGTCGCCCACGAAGCAGGGCTGCCACGGCCAGACGTGCGGTTGCAGGTTCTGGGTGATGGCCATGCTGCGGGAGCGGAGCTGCGGCACCGCGTCCGGCGACGGCGCCTCGATCCAGTCCACTTGGCCCGACAGCAGCGCGGCGGTGCGCGCGTTGGCCTCCGGGATCGGGATGAGGTGGATAGCGGCGGCCTTGGCCTTGTCGCCCCAGTAGTTGTCGTTGCGCGCCATCTCCACCCGCTGCCGGGCGACGAAGCGCGTCAGGCGGAACGGGCCGGTGCCGGAGGGGGCGGCGGCGAAGGCGTTCCACGCGGCCTCGGCGTTGGGTGCTGCGCGGCGCAGGCCTTCCCAATGCGTGGGGCTCGCCATGAACAGGTTGGTCAGGTTGATGGGCAGCAGGCTGTCCGGTTCGCTGGTGACGAGCGCCACCGTCAGGTCGTCGATCTTCTCCGCCCGGCGCAGGGTCGGCATGCGCGAGGCGGTGAGGCCGACCTGGCGCGGGTCGTAGTGCGGCGCTTCGCGGTCCAGCACCTTTCGGACGTTCCACACCACCGCCTCGGCATTGAAGTCGGAGCCGTCGTGGAACTTCACGCCCGGCCGCAGCCGGAACACCCAGCGCGTCTTGTCCGCCTCGTCCACCTGCCACTCGGTGGACAGGCCCGGGATCACCACGGAGGGCTTGTCGGCTGCCGACAGGTCCCAAGCGGTCAGTCCGTCATACAGCGGAATGCCGGTGAAGCGGTTGCCCTCGAAGCCCTGGTCCGGCTGGCCGTGCGTCAGCGGGATGTCGGCGGCGGTCATGCCGATGCGGATCGTGCCCTGCCCCAGAGCCATGGTCGGGGCGAGGCCAGGCGCGGCGGCGGCGAGGCAGGCGGCGAGCAGCAAGCGGCGCATGGTCATCAGTTGGGTTTTTCCTTGTTGTCGCCCCTCCCGAAGGGGCTGCGGGTTCCGGCCCCGTTCATCCTGCCTCGGTTGCGACGGCCGGCAAGAGCGGCCGGGGCGCCTCGCGGGGGGATGTGGAGCAAGCCGTGTGCCACGCCCCGCCCCGGCGAGTTGGCCGGGCGGGCGCCTTTCCTGCCCAACCGCGCGCCAGCCTGCCCGCGCCGGTGGCGCCCGGGTTTAGCCGGCCGTTAACCCGGAACCCCGCAGGATGCGCCGTCACGAAACGGAGCGGCTTCCAAAATGGGGCGTCGAGCAGGGCGGGACGGCGGGACCACCATCGTCCTCAAGCGGGAGGAGGCGGCCGGGCACGCCCACCACGGCGGCGCCTGGAAGGTGGCCTACGCGGACTTCGTCACCGCCATGATGGCCTTCTTCCTGCTGATGTGGCTGCTCAACGCCACGTCGGAGGAGCAGCGGCGCGGCTTGGCCGACTACTTCGCGCCCGCCAACGTGTTCGGCCGCTCCACCAGCGGCACCGGCCAGCCCTTCGGCGGCAAGACCCTCAACTCGGAAGGCGAGCTGGCCTCCGACGCCGGCGCCATCCGCGTGGAGCGCGGCCCGGTTCCCGTCCGCCTCGACATCGAGGACGAGGACGGCGAGGCGCCGGTGCTCCACCCCGCACCCGAACCCGGAGCGTCGCCGGCGGAAGCCGTGGCGCGGGCGGAGGAGCCCGAGGCGCGGGACGCCGGCACGGACGAAGCCCGGCCGGAACCCGCCGCCGCCGCCGATGCTGCGACGACCA
>CADCTL010000186.1 GCA_902805625.1 uncultured Acetobacteraceae bacterium | reverse complement strand
GAGCCGAGGTAGACGTCCGCGGCGGTGAAGCGGTCGCCGACCAGGTACTCGCCGCGGGACACGGCGCCTTCGAGGGTGTCCATCACGTCGGCGAAGCTGCCGTACCCCGCCATCCCCTCGCGGCCTTGCGGCACGGCGAAGCCGAACGCCTTGTTGGTCACGGCCGCCTCGACCGGGCCGGCGCCGAAGAACAGCCATCGGAGGTACGGGCCGCGGAGGCGGTCGCCGGGCGGCGGCGCCAGGCCGGCGTCGGGGAACGCGTCGGCGAGGTAGGCGCAGATGGCGGCCGCTTCCGTCACGACGGTTTCGCCGTGCCGGATCGCCGGGACCTTGCCCATCGGGTTCACGGCGCGGAAGGCGGGCGCTTTCATCGCCGGGCCGTAGTCGAGCACTTCGGCCCGGTAGGGGCACCCGATCTCTTCCAGCATCCAGCGCACGGTCCGGCCGCGCGACATCGGGTTGGTGTAGAACACCAGCTCGTCGGTCATCCAGCTGCTCCCCTCCCCCTCGCCTGGCCCGCCCCCTAGCACGCAGCGCCTTTTGCCGGGTGGGTTCCCGGTCCCGAGCCGGCTCGCCTCAAGATCGGTTGCGGTCGGGGAACGGGGCGAGGCCGTGTGCCGTTTCCGTAACGGCCAGGCGCCGTGACGGGTCCGCGCAAGGGCTCCGGGGGCGCTTAGGCCGGGAGGATACGCCCGGTGCTGCCCGCCGCCGACGCCGCCGTTCTGGCAACCGCTTCGGAGTTCAACGCCCCGCTCGTGCTGGCCGCCGTGCTGGCCGGCGCCCTCGCCGCGGTCTGGATCTGCGCCGTGGCGGCCGTTTGGCACCGGCAGGAGCGGCTGATCTTCCACCCGGACGCCCGGCCGCTCGGCGAACTGCCGCCGGCGCTGGTGGCGGCGCGGTTCCGCCCGGCGCGGGTCCTCACCGCGGACGGGCTGGAGCTTGCTTTCTGGGCGGCCGAGCCGCTGCCCGGCTGGCCGACGCTGGTGGTGTTCCACGGCCGGGCGGGCAACGCCGCCGACCGGGCGCCGCTGCTCTCCCCCTTCGCGGTGGCGGGCTACGGCGTGGTGCTGGCGGAGTACCGGGGTTACGGCGGCAACCCGGGCGCGCCGTCGGAAGCGGGCTTCCTGCTGGACGCGCGCGCCCACCTCGACTGGGTGGCGGCGGCCTGGGGCGAGACGGCGCCGGTGGTTTGCGGGGAAAGCATCGGGTCGGGCGTGGCGGTGGCGGTGGCGGCGGAGCGGCCCGTGCGGGCGTTGGTGTTGGACGCGCCCTACACCTCCGTCGCCGACCTGGCCGCTACCATGTACCGCTGGCTGCCAGCGCGGCGCCTGCTGCGCCACCAGTTCGACAGCCTGTCGCGGCTGCCGGGCGTGCGCGCGCCGCTGCTGGTGCTGCACGGCGACGCCGACGACATGATCCCGCCCGAGCACGGCCGGCGGGTGGCGGCGGCGGCGGGCGGGCCGGCGGAGTTCGTGCTGCTGCCGGGGGCCGGGCACCCGGCGCTGATGGCCGACCCGGCCGGGCGCGGGACCGAGGAGGTGCGGCGGTTCCTGGCGCACCTCGCCGCGCCGGTGGGGTGAGGCGCGGGCCGGCCGGAGGCGGCTAGCGGATCAGGCCGCCCGTGGGGCTCGAAGGGTCCGCGGCGTACTGGCGCGGCATCCGGCCGGCAAGGTAGGCGAGGCGCCCCGCCTCCACCGCCGCCTTCATGGCGCGGGCCATCGTCACGGGGTCCTTGGCGTGGGCGATGGCGCTGTTCATCAGCACCGCGTGGCAGCCGAGTTCCATCGCCTCCGCGGCGTCGCTCGCCGTGCCGACGCCGGCGTCCACCAGCACCGGGACTTTGGCCTGCTCCACGATGGCGCGGATCATCACCGGGTTTTGGATGCCGAGGCCCGAGCCGATGGGGGCGCCGAGGGGCATTACGGCGACGCAGCCCATCTCCTCCAGCCGCTTGGCGGCGATGGGGTCGTCGGAGCAGTAGACCATCACCTCGAAGCCGTCCTTCAACAGCGCTTCGGCGGCCTCGAAGGTGGCGCGCATGTCGGGGTAGAGGAAGGGCGGCGGGCCGAGCACCTCCAGCTTCACCAAGTTCCAGCCGCCGGCCTCGCGGGCGAGGCGCAGCGTGCGGACGGCGTCCTGCGCGGTGAAGCAGCCGGCGGTGTTGGGCAGGTAGGCGTAGCGGCGCGGGTCCACGAAGTCCTGGAGCATCGGCGCCTTGGGATCGGCGAGGTTCACGCGCCGCACCGCGACGGTGACGATCTCCGCGCCGCTCGCCTCGATGGCGCGGCCGGTTTCTTCCAGGTCCTTGTAGCGTCCGGTGCCGACGATCAGGCGGGAGCGGAAGCGGCGGCCCGCGACCTCCCAGGTGTCGTCGCCCGTGATTTGGCTCGGGATGCCGTCCATGCGCGTTCAGCCTCCGCCGATGAAGTGGACGATCTCCAGCGCGTCCCCCGCCGCGAGGGCGGTGTCTGCGTAGGTGGAGCGGGGCACGATCTCCATGTTGCGCTCCACCGCCACCTTGCGGGTGTCGAGGCCGATGCGCCGGAGGAGGTCGGCCACCGTGGCCGGCGCGGGGACCTCCCGCGCTTCGCCGTTCACCGTGATGGAGATGGTCGTCGCCGCTGCCGTCGTGGTCATCGCCATGCGCCGAACATGGCGAGCGGTGGGAGCCGGGGCAAGGCAGAGCCTGATTTCAGGCCACCTGCACAGCTCGCCCAGCAGACAGCGGACGTGCCGGGAACGCGCGTTCCGAAGCCCACGCGTGGATCTTGCCCGTTGGAACACCCGCGAGAGCCTCGACCCCGGAGTTGGGGCTTGCTGACGGCCGCACCGCGCGGCCATTGAAGCGGATGAAGATGGCCGCCCCGACCACCGCCGCCGGACCGACCTTCGCGGAGCTGTTCACCCCCAAGCTCGTGACGGTGCTGCGGGAGGGCTACGGCCTTCGTCATTTGAAGGCGGACGCGGTCGCCGGGCTGACGGTGGCCATCGTCGCGCTGCCGCTGTCCATGGCCATCGCCATCGCGTCCGGGCTGACGCCGGACCGGGGGCTCTACACTGCCATCGTGGGCGGCTTCCTGGTGTCGGCGCTGGGCGGCAGCCGGTTCCAGATCGGCGGGCCGGCGGGGGCCTTCATCGTGCTGGTGCTGGCGGCTGTGGAGCGGCACGGGGTGGACGGGGTGATCCTGGCCACCGCGCTGTCGGGGGTGGTGCTGCTCGCGGTGGGCTTCCTGCGGCTCGGGACCTTCATCAAGTACATCCCCTACCCGGTCACTGTGGGGTTCACCGCAGGCATCGCGGTCATCATCTTCGCCAGCCAGCTCAAGGAATTGTTGGGCCTGACGCTCGGCAAGGAGCCGGGGCCGCTCCTGCCGAAGCTCGCGGCGCTCGCGGGAGCGCTGCCGACGCTCAACCCCGCGGCCGTGGCGGTGGCGGCGCTGACGGTGGGCGGCATCCTCGCGCTGCGCCGTTGGCGCCCGCAGTGGCCGGCCTTCATCATCGCGGTGGGCCTCGCCGCGGTCTTGGCGGCGCTGCTCGGCTTGCCGGTGGAGACGATCGGCAGCCGCTTCGGCGGCATCCCGTCTTCCCTGCCGGCGCCGCGCTTGCCCGAGCTTTCGGCGGAGAAGGTCGCGGAGGTCTTGCCGACCGCGCTGTCCTTCGCGCTACTCGGCGGCATCGAGAGCCTGCTCTCGGCCGTGGTGGCGGATTCCATGAGCGGGCGGCGGCACCGCTCCAATTGCGAACTGGTGGCGCAGGGGGCGGCCAACATCGGCGCGGCGCTGTTCGGCGGTTTCTGCGTGACCGGCACCATCGCGCGGACGGCGACCAACGTGCGTTCGGGCGCGCGGGGGCCGGTGGCGGGGATGCTGCACTCGGCCTTCCTGCTGCTGTTCATGGTC
Organism: uncultured Acetobacteraceae bacterium; assembly: GCA_902805625.1. Classification (GTDB taxonomy): domain Bacteria; phylum Pseudomonadota; class Alphaproteobacteria; order Acetobacterales; family Acetobacteraceae; genus Craurococcus. The sequence goes on along the minus strand of CADCTL010000186.1, from coordinate 7,088 downwards.
GTGGCCGCGCCGCTGGCCGCCTTCGTGCCCCTGGCCGCGCTCGCGGCCGTGCTGGCGGTGGTGGCCTGGAACATGGCGGAGAAGCATGCGGTCGCCACTTTGCTGCGGGCCTCGCGCGGCGATGCCGTGGTGCTGCTCGCCACCTTCGGCCTGGTGGTGTTCCGCGACTTGACGGAGGGCATCCTGGTCGGGTTCGGCCTCGGCGCGCTGCTGTTCCTGCACCGCATGGCGCAGACCGTGGAGGTGGACGAGGCGGACACGGCCAACGGGGCGGCCGACCGCGGCTCTTACGACCCGGCGGTGGCCACGGACCGGGACGTGGTGGTGTACCGCATCTCCGGCGCGTTCTTCTTCGGGACCGCGGCGGCGGTTTCCGCGGTGCTGGACCGTTTGGCGGAGCACCCGAAGGCCTACGTGATCGACGTCTCGGCGGTGCCGGTGCTCGACTCCACGGCAGCGACCACCATCGAAGGCTTCGTCCGCAAGGCGCACCGGGCCGGCGCCGTCGTCTACATCGCCGGCGCCCGCCCGCCGATCCGGCGCGCGCTGCTGTTCCACGGCGTGCGCCCGCCGCGGGTGCGGTTCCGGGCCGGGCTCGCCGAGGCCGTCGCGGCCGCCCGCGCGCGGGCGGCGGGGGACGGCCAACCGGAGCCTGCGGCGGAGGTGGCGACCTGACCCGATCGCACCGGCCTTGGTGGGGCCGTCAGCCGGTCGCCGCCCCGGCCCGGAACCGCCCAGCCAGCCAGTCGATGAAGACCCGCAGCCGCGGAGACGGGAGCTTCGCGCGCGGGTAGATCACGGAAACCGGCGTGCGCGTCGGCGGGGTCGCTTCCAGCACCGGCACGAGCGCCCCGCGGCGGAAATCCTCCTCGAGCCGATACCGGGGCGCCTGGATCAGCCCCAGCCCCGCGCGCGCGGCCGCGGCGTAGGTTTCCGCGCCGCCCACGGTGACGCTCACCGGCAGGACGACGTGGCGGAGCTTGCCGCCGGTGGTGAACTCCAGAGGCAGCACGGCGCCCGTCGCCGACGAACGGAAGCCGACCATGCGGTGGCCGTCCAGCGCGTCCGCTCGCTCCGGGACGCCGTGCCGCGCGAGGTAGGCGGGCGACGCGCAGGTCGCCTCCTCCAGCGTGGCCAACCGGCGCGCGACCAAGTCGCTGTCGGGGAGGTTGCCGACGCGGAGCGCGCAATCGACCCCTTCCCGCACCAGGTCCACGTAGCGGTCGCCCTCGCCGAAAAGGACTTCGATGCCGGGGTATTCGGAGAGGAAGCCCGGCAGGTGCGGCACCACGAAGTGGCTGGCCAGCGTGCCGTGGACGTTCACGTGGAGCGGGCCGCGGGGCTTGGCGCCGCCGAAGGCGCCTTCGGCGTCCTCCAGGTCGGCGATCAGCCGCAGGCAACGCTCGTAGTGCGCCTCGCCGTCCGGGGTGGGGCTCACGTGGCGCGTGGTGCGCTGGAGGAGTTGCGCCCCCAGCCTGGCCTCCAGCTCCTTCACCGCGTCCGTGACCGATGACCGCGGCAGGCCCAGGTCTTCGGCCGCCCGCGTGAAGCTCCTGCGCTCCACGACACGGGTGAAGACCCGCATGGCGTCGAAGCGGTCCATTGTTCGCCCTGTCGGATGCTGATGCCGAAAGGAGGCTGATTATCCGCGCCGACCCATGGCGCAAGGTCTCCCCGTACCGCCGCCGAACAGGCGGCCATCAAGGAGAGACGAGGATGGGCAACCAGAACGGAAAGACTGCGATCGTGACCGGCGCTTCGGGCGGCATCGGCTCGGCCGTGGCGGAGCGGCTGGCGCGCGACGGCTTCGCCGTGGTCGTCCACTACGCCGGCAACGCCGCGGCCGCCGAGGCCGTGGTCCGCGGGATCGAGGCGGCGGGCGGCCGGGCCGTGAGCGCCCGGGCCGACGTGGCCGATCCGGCCGCAGTGGCCCGCGTGTTCGACGCGGCCGAGGCGGCGTTCGGCGGGGTGGACGTGCTGGTGAACACCGCCGGCACCATGGACCTGGCGACGATCGCGGAGAGCGACGACCGCCTGTTCGACCGGACGGTCGCCACCAACCTGAAGGGCACCTTCAACGCGCTGCGCGAGGCGGCCCGGCGGCTGCGCGACGGCGGCCGGATCGTGAACTTCTCGTCCAGCGTCACGGCGCTGCTGATGCCGACCTACGGCGTCTACGCCGCCACCAAGGCCGCGGTGGAGGCCATGACGACCGTGCTGGCCAAGGAGATGCGGGGCCGCGGGATCACGGTCAACGCCGTCGCCCCCGGGCCCGTGGCGACCAAGCTGTTCCTGGACGGCAAGCCGCAGGAGGCGGTGGATGCCATGGCCAAGGCCGCGCCGCTGGGCCGGCTGGGCCAGCCGGACGACATCGCCGCCGCGGTCGCCTTCCTCGCCGGGCCCGACGGCGCCTGGATCAACGGCCAGACGCTGCGCGCCAACGGCGGGATCGTCTGACCCCGCGGGCCGCGCTCCCCCGACCCGACAAGACCCCCGACAGGGACACCGAACCATGTCCAACCACGTCATCCTCGTCACCGGGGCCTCGTCCGGCTTCGGCCTGATGACCGCCCGCGCGCTGGCCGAAGCCGGCCACACCGTCTACGCCTCCATGCGCGACACGGCGGGCCGCAACGCCCCGCGGGTCGCCGAGGCCGCGGCCTGGGCCGCGGAGCGCGGCGCCGACCTCCGCGCCGTCGAACTTGACGTGCAGTCCGACGCCTCGGCCGACGCGGGCGTGGCCCGCGTGCTGGCGGAGGCCGGGCGCCTCGACGCCGTCGTCCACAACGCCGGGCACATGGTGTTCGGCCCGGCGGAGGCCTTCACGCCGGACCAGTTCGTCCGGCAGTACGACGTCAACGTGCTCGGCGCGCAGCGCGTCAACCGCGCCGCCCTGCCGCACATGCGGAAGCGGGGCCGCGGACTGCTGGTCTGGGTGGGTTCCTCCTCGACGCGCGGCGGCACGCCACCCTTCCTCGGGCCGTACTTCGCGGCCAAGGCGGCGATGGACGCCCTCGCGGTCACCTACGCGGCCGAGTTGGCCCGCTGGGGCGTGGAAAGCACGATCGTGGTGCCGGGCGCTTTCACCAAGGGCACCAACCACTTCGCCCACGCCGGCAAGCCGGCCGACGCGGCGCGGGCGGCGGAGTACGACACCGGACCCTATGCCGGCGTCGCCGACCGGGCGTTGAAAGGGCTCGCCGCCCTGGAGCCCGAGGACGCCGACCCCGGCGAGGTCGCGCGGGCCATCGTCCGCGTGGTCGGCGCCCCCTTCGGCAAGCGCCCCTTCCGGGTCCATGTGGACCCGTCGGAGGACGGCGCCGAGGTCGTCAACGGCGTGGCCGACCGCGTGCGCCGCGAGATGTTCCGCAACATCGGCCTGGCCGACCTGCTCTCGCCGCGCATCGCCGGCTGACCGGGCCGGCGACCCCGACCCGGCGTCGGGCGCCGGGCGCGCCGCCACGGCGCCCGTTTCCACCCCCGTGCGGCGCGGTGGGATCGGGAGCCGAAGTTGGAACCGCGGCGGTCATACCCGGAGCGCAAGAAACTGCGCTTGCCCCGGCGGGAGCCCCCGTGATACGGGCCGCCCCTTCCGCAGGAACGGACAACACGCCGTGACCCCGCCCCTCGTCGCCGTGCTGAACGGGCCGAACATCAACATGCTCGGGTTGCGCGAGCCGGAGAAGTACGGCGCCGCGACGCTGGACGACTTGGAGGCACTCTGCGCCGAAACTGCGGAGGCGCTCGGCCTCGCCATTGATTTCCGACAAACCAACGCCGAGGGCGAGCTGATCAACTGGGTGCAGGAGTGCCGCGGCCGGGCCGCCGGCATCGTCATCAACCCCGCCGGTTACACCCACACCTCGATCGCGCTGATGGACGCGCTGCTCGCGGTGGACCTTCCGGTGATTGAGGTCCATATCACCAACATCCACCGCCGGGAGGAATTCCGGCACATGAGCTACGTTTCCAAGGCGGCGACCGGCGTCATCGCGGGCTTGGGTGTCGGGGGCTACGCCCTGGCGCTCCGGGCGATGGCGGAGCGGGTCGCGCCGGGGGCAGCCGACGGCGACGCCCCCCACATGGACGAGAACGAATGACCAGCGGCATCCAGTTCGATCCCGAGGCGATCCGCGCCTTGGCGCAGATCCTGAAGGACACCGACCTTTCCGAGATCGAGTTGGTGGAGAAGGACAGCCGCATCCGCGTGGCGCGTACCCTGCCCGCGCCCGGCTTGGTGCCGCCCTACGCTTGGCCCGCCGGCTTGGTGCCGGCGGCGGCCGGCGCAGCGGGCGTCCTTCCGGTCGGCGCCGCCGCGACGGTTTCCGCCGCCGGCGCTTCGGCGGGGTTCGCCGCGTCGGCCGCCGAGGCGGTGGACGCGAAGCACCCGGGGTTGATCGCTTCGCCCATGGTCGGCGTGGTGTACCTCGCGCCGGAGCCGGGCGCGGCGCCGTTCGTGACCGTGGGCTCCAAGGTGGCGCAGGGGCAGACCTTGCTGCTGATCGAGGCGATGAAGACCTTCAACCAGGTCCGCGCGCCGCGCGCCGGCACCGTGTCCCGCATCCTGGTGGAGGCGGGCACGCCGGTGGAATACGGCGAACCCTTGATGATCGTGGAATAGGCTTCCACCGGTGCCGCCGAAGCCGGCCACCCGCCGCCACCCGATCGGGAAGGTGCTGATCGCCAACCGCGGCGAGATCGCGCTGCGGATCCACCGCGCCTGCCAGGAAATGGGCATCCGCACCGTGGCGGTGCATTCCACGGCGGATGCCGCCGCCATGCACGTGCGCCTGGCCGACGAGAGCGTGTGCATCGGGCCGCCGCCGGCGCGCGACAGCTACCTCAACGCGGCGGCGCTGATCTCGGCCGCCGCCATCACCGGGGCGGACGCGATCCATCCCGGCTACGGCTTCCTTTCGGAGAACGCGGGCTTCGCGGAGATGGTGGAGGCGCACGGGCTGGCCTTCATCGGCCCCTCGCCCGCCCACATCCGCATGATGGGCGACAAGATCGCCGCCAAGGACGCGATGCGGCGCCTGGGCGTGCCGCTGGTGCCGGGCAGCGCCGGCGCCTTGGCCACCTTCGAGGAGGCGCGGGCGGTGGCGGCCGAGGTGGGCTACCCGGTGCTCATCAAGGCCGCGGCGGGCGGCGGCGGGCGCGGCATGAAGGTGGCGCGCGGCGAAGGGGAGTTGGAGGAGGCGTTCCGCGTCGCCCGCGCCGAGGCCAAGGCCGCCTTCGGCGACGACGCGGTGTACCTGGAGAAGTACCTGGACCGGCCGCGCCACATCGAATTGCAGGTGCTGGCCGACGGGCACGGCAACGTGGTGCATTTCGGCGAGCGCGACTGTTCGCTCCAGCGGCGGCACCAGAAGCTGGTGGAGGAGGCGGGGTCGCCCGTGCTGGGGGCCGCCGAGCGCGACGCCCTGGGCGCGCGGGTGGTGCGGGCGCTCCGCGAGCTGGGCTACCGCAACGCTGGCACGCTCGAATTCCTGTGGCAGGACGGGCAATTCGCCTTCATCGAGATGAACACCCGCTTGCAGGTGGAGCACCCCGTCACCGAGATGGTTTGCGGCATCGACCTGGTGCGGGAGCAGGTGCGCGTCGCCGCCGGCGAGCGGCTGGGCTACGGGCAGGAGGACATCCGCTTCTCCGGACACGCCATCGAGTGCCGCATCACCGCCGAGGATCCTGAGACCTTCGCCCCCTCCCCCGGCCGGGTGCACACCTACCACGCGCCGGGTGGGCTCGGGGTGCGCGTGGATTCCGCGCTCTACAGCGGCTACGCCGTGCCGCCGCACTACGACAGCTTGGTGGCGAAGCTGGTGGTCCACGGGGCGACGCGGGCCGAGGCCATCGCGCGGCTGCGGCGGAGCCTGGCGGAGATGGTGGTGGACGGGATCAGCACCACGCTGCCGCTGCACCGGGCGATTGTGGAGGACCCGGAGTTCCGGGCGGGCGACTACACCATCCATTGGTTGGAGCGGTTCGTCGCGCGGAGGAGTAGCCGGTAAGCGCCGCGCGGCCTCGGAGGCCTACGCGACCTCGAACACCGCTTCGATCTCAACGGGGATGTTGAACGGCAGGGAGCCCATCCCGACGGCCGAGCGCGCGTGGCGGCCCCGGTCGCCGAAGACCTCCACGAACAGGTCCGAGCAGCCGTTGATGACCTTGGGGTGGTCGGTGAACTCGGGCACGCAGTTCACCATGCCCAGCACCTTCACGGCGCGCGTCACGTTGTCGAGGCTGCCGGCCGCGGCCCGCAGCATCGCCAGCAGCGCCAAGCCGGTGAGACGCGCGTGGCCGTAGGCTTCCTCGACCGTCACGTCCTTGCCGACCTTTCCGGTTATGAAGGTGCCGTCGGGCTTCGTGGGCCCCGTGCCGGCCAGGAACACCAAGTTGCCCGTGCGGACATGGGGCACGTAGTTGGCGACCGGGGCGGAGACCCTCGGCAGCTCTATGCCGCGTTCCCGGAGGCGCTGCTCCGCCGATCCCGCCGCGGCGGCTTGGGCGAGGGCCCGGCGCGGCGCCCACAGCGCGGCCGGCGCCGCCATGCCCAATGCGAGGACCGACCCGCGATCGAGGCTGTGCATCCTGTCCTCCTCCGGGCTGGCGGGCGTCGCGGACACTGCGCCGCGAACCGCAACGGATCAAGGCTATGGCGCTCGCCTCCCGGACGGCGTCGGGGCATGATGGGCGGGTGAGCCGCCGCCAGATCCTCATCACGCCCGAGCTGATGCTGCGGGCCTACCGGGCCGGGCTGTTTCCCATGGCGGAGAGCCGCGGGGGCGAGCGGCTCTACTGGCTGGACCCGGAGCGGCGCGGCGTGCTGCCGCTGCGGCACGGCTTCCACATGCCGCGCCGGCTGCTGCGGACGGTGCTGTCCGACGCCTTTGCGGTGACGGCGGACGCCGACTTCCCCGGCGTCATCGCCGGCTGCGCCGCGCCGGGGCCGGGGCGCGAAGACACCTGGATCAACCCCGAGATCGAGCGCCTATTCCTGGCGCTGCACGGCCAGGGGCACGCGCACTCGGTCGAGGTCCGGCGGGACGGGGCGTTGGTCGGCGGGCTCTACGGCGTGGTGCTGGGCG
>CADCTL010000185.1 GCA_902805625.1 uncultured Acetobacteraceae bacterium | reverse complement strand
GTGAGGAAGGGATCGCCTGGGCCTTCGTGGCCCTGGGCGGCAACGCCGCGCGCGAGCGGATCGGCGCCGGTCTCCGCGCGGCGGGCTTCCGTTTGGCGACGCTCACGCATCCCAGCGCCGAGGTGATGCCCAGCGCCCGCGTCGGCGAAGGCGTCGTCGTCATGGCCCGTGTCGTCGTGAGCGCCGAGGCGCGGGTGGACGACCTCGCCATCCTCAACACGGGCGCGGTGGTGGAGCACGACAACCGCATCGGCGCCGCGGCCCACGTCGCGCCCCTCGCGGCCCTGGCCGGCAACGTGCGCGTGGGCGCGCGCGCCCTGATCGGCGTCGGCGCCGCCGTCCGGCCCGGCATCTCGGTAGGCGAGGACGCCGTGGTGGGCGCGGGCTCGGCCGTCGTGGCCGACGTCCCGGCGGGCGCCACCGTCGGCGGCGTTCCGGCGCGCCCGCTGGGCGGCACGGACCGACGATGAAGGTCGGCCTCGTGTCCTCGGCGGTTCCGCTCGTCAACGGCGGCGGGCGCTTCATCGTCGATTGGCTCCGGGAAAAGCTGGAAGAGCGCGGCCACCGGGTGGAAGCCGTGTTCATCCCGAGCACCGAGAACCCGGACACCGTCCTCCAGCAGATGGCCGCGTTCCGCTTGATGCGCCTGGAGGACCACTTCGAGCGGGTCGTGACCTTCCGCCCGCCGTCGCACGTGGTGCGGCACCCCCGCAAGGTCGTCTGGTTCATCCACCACATGCGCGTCTTCTACGACCTTTGGGACACCGAACACCGGCCGGTGCCGGACCGGGCGCCGCACCGCGCCCTGCGCGCCGCGATCATGCGGGCGGACACCGTGGCGCTGCGGGAAGCGCACCGCGTCTTCACCAACTCCCGCGTCGTGGGCGACCGCCTCCGGCGCTTCAACGGCCTCGACAGCGAAGTCCTCTACCCGCCCGTGCTGCGCCCGGAGCTCTTCGCCGCCGGCGAGCACGGCGACGAGATCGTCTGCGTCTGCCGGGTCGAGAACCACAAGCGCCAGCACCTGCTCGTGGAAGCCATGCGGCACACGCGGACGCCGGTCCGCCTGCGGCTCTGCGGCGTCGGCACGAACCCCGACTACGTCCGGTCGCTCCGGCGCGCGGCGGCGGAGGGCGGGGCGGCGGACCGCATCGCCATCGAGGACCGTTGGATCACGGAGGAGGAGAAGGCGGCCCGTCTGGAGCACGCGCTGGCCGCGGCCTACCTGCCGTTCGACGAGGACTCCTACGGCTATCCCACGATCGAGGCGGCGCACGCCCGACGTTGCACCGTGACCGCGTCCGACTCCGGCGGCGTGGCGGAATTCGTCCAGGACGGCGAAACGGGCCTCGTCGCCGCGCCGGAACCCGAGGCCGTCGCCGCCGCCTTCGACCGCCTCCACGCGGACCGCGCCCTCGCGCGGCGCCTGGGCGCCAACGCGGCCGGGCGGGTCGCGGAACTCGGTATCGACTGGGACACGGTGGTCGAGAAGCTGCTCGCATGAACGTCCTCGTCCTCAGCACGATGGTGCCCTTCGTGCGGGGTGGCGCGGAGGAGCTGTGCGACCACCTGGTGCGCAACCTGCGCCTCCAAGGCGTCGAGGCGGAGGCGATGCGCGTCCCCTTCTCCTGGGAGCCGGCCGAAAACCTGGTCGAGGAGATGCTGGTCGCGCGGTCGCTGAACATCGTCAACGTGGACCGTCTCATCCCGCTCAAGTTCCCCGCCTACCTCGCGCCGCACCCGAACAAGGTGCCCTGGCTCCTGCACCAGTACCGCCAGGCCTACGACCTGTTCGACGCCGGCCAGTCGAACATCGAGGCCACCCCGCGCGGCGAGGCGCTGCGGGGCATGATCCGCACCGCCGACGACCAGGCCTTCCGCGAGTCGCGCCGCATCTTCACCCTCTCGCCCACGGGCGCCGACCGGCTCCGCCGCTACAACGGCTTCAGCGCCGAACTCCTCCCGCAGCCGCTCAACGACCCGGAACTCTTCCCAGGCGGGGAGGCGGAGGGCTACGTCCTGGCCAGCGGGCGCGTCGGGCACGGCAAGCGGCAGCACCTGCTGGTGCGGGCGCTGCGCCACGCCCCCGGGCTGCGCTTGGTCGTCGCCGGGCCGCCCGACCGGCCCGAGGACGCCGACCACCTCCGCCGCTTGGCCGCCGCCGAGGGCGTCGAAGACCGGCTCACCCTCGACCTGCGCTTCCTGCCCCGCGCGGAGCTGGCGCGGCTGGTCAACGGCGCGACGGCCGTCGCCTACCTGCCCTTCGACGAGGACTCGGTCGGCTACGTCACCATGGAAGCGTTCCACGCGGGCAAGCCGGTGGTCAGCGCCACCGACGCCGGCGGCGTGCTGGAGATCGTGCGCGACGGCGAAACCGGCGTGGTGTGCGACCCGTCCCCGGAAGCGCTCGGGGCCGCCCTGTCGGCCTTGGCGGCGGAGCCCGCGCGCGCCGCCCGCCTCGGCCGGAACGCCCGCGCGCTCCTGGATTCGCGCGGCATCACCTGGCCCGACACGATCGAGAGGCTGCTGGCGTGAGCGCGGGGCTCCGCATCGCCTGGGCAGGGCCGTGGAACGCCCGCTCCTCCATAGCCTCGTTCGGGGCGCTGGTGGTGGCCGAGATCGCCGCCCGCGGCCACGAGGTGGAGGTGTTCCGCACGGAAACCGGCGAGTTCCTGGCCCTGCCGCCGCGCCCGGCGCCCGGCCCGGTCTCGCCGTTGGCGGGCGCGTCCCACGACGCGCTGGCCCGCGACTACGACGCGTTCATCGTCAACCTCGGCGACCACTACGGCCACCACGGCGCGGCGGTGACGCCGTTGCTCCGCCTCCCGGCGCTGGCGATCATCCACGACGCCTTCTTGGCGAATCTCTACGCCGGCTGGGCCGAGGCCGAGGGCCGGCCGTCCCTCCACGGCGCCGTCCTGGGGGCGGTGTACGGCGCCGCGGAGGCGGAGGCGGCCAACCCGTTCATGCTGCCGCTGGAGGAGATGGCGGTCCGGCGGCCCATGGTCGAGTGGTTCGCCGCGTTCGCCGCCGGCGCGGTGGTGCACGCGGACCACTACGCCGGACGGGTGCGGTCGGCCTGCCCCGGCCCGGTGGACGTCATCCCGCTCACCCACGAGAGCGTGTCGCTGCCTCCGCCGCCGCCGCTCGACGGCGCGCGGAAAGCGGTGGTCGCCACCATCGGCCACGTCAATCCGAACAAGCGGGGGGCGGAGGTGCTCCACGCGATGGCCGCGTCCCCGGTCCTGCGCGAGCGCGCGCGCTACCTCATGGTCGGTCCCGTGGAGCCGGCGGAGCGGGCGGCGCTCCTCGGCCTCGCCCGGTCGCTCGGGGCGCCGGCGCCGGAGTTCACCGGCTGGGTCGATGACGCGGAGATGCGGCGCCGTTTGGCTTCGGCGGACGCGATCTGCTGCCTGCGCAGCCCGGTGCTGGAGGGCGCCTCCGGATCGCTGATCCTGGCCATGCTCTCGGGCCGGCCGGTGCTGGTGTCGGACCACGGCTCCTACGCCGAAGTCCCCGACGGGCTCGTGCTCAAGTGCCGGCCGGGCGCCGAAGCGGCCGACGTGCGGCGGCACCTGGAAGCGCTGCTGGCCGACCCGGCCCCGGCCCGCACCATGGCGGCGCGCGCCCGCGCCTACGCCGAAGCGACCTTCACGGCAGAAGGCTACGCGGAGCGGCTCCTGGCCCATGTCGATCGCGTCACGGAAACGCTCCCGGTCGTGCGGGCCGCGATGGGGCTGGGGCGGACCCTGGCCGGCTTCGGGATGCCGCTGGACGACCCGGCGGGCGAACGCATCGCCGGCGCGCTGGACGATCTGCTTGACCGGAAAGGGTGACAGGGAAAGAAAGCGCCCATGACACCGCTCCGCGCCGTGGCTCCGCCTCTGCCGACCATACCCGTCTACCGGCCGGACCTGTCGGGCAACGAACGGCGCTACGTGCTCGAATGCCTCGACACGGCCTGGATATCCTCCCTCGGCGGCTTCATCGAACGGTTCGAGGGGGCCGTCCGCGCCGCCACCGGCGCGCACCACGCGATCGGCTTGTGCAACGGCACCGTGGCGCTGCACCTCGCGCTGCACTGCCTTGGCGTGGGGCCGGGCGACGAGGTGATCGTGCCGACCTTCACCTACATCGCTTCCGTCAACGCCATCGCGCAAACGGGCGCCACGCCCGTCTTCGCCGATTGCCGCGAGGGCGACTGGCTGCTCGACCCGGCCGACGCCGCGGCCCGCGTCACGCCACGCACCAAGGCGATCCTCCCCGTCCACCTCTACGGCGCCGCCTGCGACATGCCGGCGCTCGGGGCCTTGGCGGAGGCGCGGGGCCTCGGCGTCGTGGAGGACTGCGCCGAGGCGTTCGGGACCACGTTCGACGGCCGGCACGTCGGCACCTTCGGCGACGTCGGCACCTTCTCCTTCTTCGGCAACAAGACCATCACCACCGGCGAAGGCGGCATGGTCATCAGCCGGGACGAGGCGCTGGCGGGGCGCATGCGCCTGGTCCGGGGGCAGGGCCAATCGCCGGCGCGCCGCTACTGGCACGAGGTGCTCGGCTTCAATTACCGCATGACCAACATCGTCGCCGCGATCGGCCTCGCCCAGATCGAGCGGCTGGACGCCATCCTGGCCCGCAAACGCGCCGTCGCCGCGCGGTACGAGGCGCTGCTGCGCGGCCTCCCCGTGGCGTTCCAGCGGCCGGCGGACGGCGTCGAAAGCTCGCACTGGCTGGTCAGCGTCCTGCTGCCCCCCGGCACGGACCGCGACGCGGTGCAGAGGGGGATGGCGGCCCGCGGCGTGGACACCCGCCCCGTCTTCTTCTGCGCTCACGAGATGCCGATGTACGCGAAGGGCGAGCGCTTCCCCGTGGCGGAGAACATCGCCGCCCGCGGCCTGTCGCTGCCCAGCTACCCCACGCTGGAAGACGCGGACCTGGACCGGGTCGCGGACGCGCTCGGCGCGGCCTTGCGGGCGCAAGGGCTGGCCTGAGGCGGCGCCCTCCGGGCGAGGAACACCGTCCGCACCCAAAGAGCGGAAAGGCCACGACCACCGCGGCGTCGCCGCGTCCGGCCGCCTTCCAGGTTCGAAGACGCACAGCAACCCGCGCGGCGATCGAATCTTTTTGATCAACCTTGCATTGAGGGTCTCAACCAGAGAGCTAATTTTGTGTTGACTGAGAACCTGGGGCTGTCAGGAAGGTCCAGCGACCCAAGGTAAGCCGCAAGATGCGGGCAGGTGGTATGACCGACGATCAGGCCGGCGGAGCGAGGGTGTTGGACGCCGGCCAGAGCAGCGGCGTACCTGCGGCCGGCGAGCACGAATCGCCGACATTCAGCCCGACCGGCGGGCCGGGGCTGCGGCACTGGCAACGCAGCACCATCACCGAGCCCGGGCTCGACGACCGCGGGGGTGTGTTCTTCGCGGCCATCGAAATGACCCGCATGCCGATGATCCTCACCGACCCGAACAAGCCCGACAACCCGATCGCCTTCGCCAACCGCGCCTTCCTCGACCTCACCGGCTACACCGAGGAGGAGGTCGTCGGGCGCAACTGCCGCTTCCTCCAGGGCGCGCGGACCAATCCCGAACACGTGGACGAGTTGCGCCAAGCGGTCGTCGAGAAGCGGGCTGTCTCGGTGGAGATCCTGAACTACAAGCGCGACGGCTCCCCGTTCTGGAACGCCGTGTACATCGCGCCGGTGTTCGGCCCCGGCGACGAACTGCTCTACTTCTTCGCCAGCCAACTCGACATCACCCGCCGGCGCTCCTCGGAGCAGGCCTTCCGGCAGGCGCAGAAGATGGAGTCCATCGGCCAGCTCACCGCGGGTTTGGCGCACGATTTCAACAACCTGCTCCACGTCGTCGCCGGCAACCTCGAACTCCTGAGGGCGAGGCTGACGGACGAAGGGCTGCGCCGCTACGCGGACAACGCCGCCCTCGCCGCCGAGCGCGGCGCCAAGCTGACCAAGCAACTGCTCGCCTTCGCGCGCAAGACGATGCTCGACCCGAAGCCGACCAGCCTCAACGACCTCGTCGTCGAATTCGGCGACATGCTGGAAAGCACGGCCGGCGGCCAGGTCGAGTTGCAGTTCAACCTCAAGCGCCGCGTGCCGCCCTGCCTGGTGGACCGGGTCCACCTGGAGATGGCGCTGCTCAACGTGCTCATCAACGCGCGCGACGCCATGCCCAAGGGCGGCGCCGTGACCATCAGCACCTCCGCGATGCGCCTGGAGGACGGCGACGCGAGGCAGCACTCCCTGCCGCCGGGCGAATACGCGGTCCTGTCCGTGACCGACGAAGGGGAGGGCATGCCGGCGCACGTCCTGGAGCGGGCGACCGAGCCGTTCTTCACCACCAAGCCCCAGGGCAAGGGCACCGGCCTCGGCCTCGCCATGGTGCAAGGCTTCGTCCAGCAGTCGCTAGGTCGCCTGGAGGTCGAGAGCGAGCTGGGCCGCGGCACCACCATCCGAATGATCTTCCCGGTGGCCGTGGAAGGCGCGGTGCCGGTGCAGAAAAGCGCGGCCGAAATCGCTCCGTCGCGCGAGGACCCGCGCGGCTCGGCCGAAACGATCCTCGTCGTGGAGGACAACGACGACGTGCTGGCGCTGGCGCGGGAGCACTTGAGCGGCCTTGGCTACCGCGTGTTGGTCGCGGGCAGCGGCGACGAGGGGCTCCGGGTCTTCGAGCGGGAAGGGGACAAGATCGACCTCGTGTTCACCGACATCGTCATGCCGGGCGGCGTGAACGGCGTGGTGCTCGCCCGCGAGGTGGGCGAGCGCCGGCCGGAGGTGCCGGTGCTGCTAACCACGGGCTACAACGAGGAACTCGTGGCCGACGGCCCCCGCGCGACCGCCTCGGAGGTGCTCGGCAAACCCTACAGCCGGACCCAACTCGCCGACCGCATCCGCGCGGCCCTCAACGCCAGGAAGCGCGGCGACCGCCCGCCGCCGCCTGCCCGTCCTCGCGCCGACGGGCCGGCCCACGAGGGTTGAACAGCCGGGGGACGCTCGCGCCGCCGGAACAAAGACGCTACACTCCACCCATCACCGCCCCAACCGCGCATTTCGTCCGATGGCGATCAGGGCGGACAAGTAAGCGGGTAAGATGGTAAGGAAGTAAGGCAGTAAGGAGGTGAGGCGCCCGCCTCGCTTGGCCCTGGCCGCGGCGCTTTTTCGAGGCTAGAAGCCCGCCATGCCGCGCCATCCTCCCGCCGGGCGCACCCGGTTCCGCGCCCCCGCGAGGGCAGGTTTCGCACTGCTCAGTGCCGCCGCCGCCGCGTTGCTGGCGGCGCCCGCGCCGGCCGCGGCCCAGTTGCCGTCCCAAACCCAGGTCGCCCCGCAGGGGAACCGCATCGTCGCGGTGGTGAACGGCGACGTGGTGAGCCGCGCCGACATCGTCGGCCGCGCCAGGCTCTTCGCGCTGAACGCCGGCATCGCCGTCGCGCCGGAGATGCTCGAACGCCTCACGCCGCAGATGGTCCGGCTGCTCGTGGACGAACGCCTGCGCCAGCAGGAGGTGCAGCGCCGCCGCCTGCCCGTGACGGACGCGGAGATCGCCGAAGCCGTCGCGGAGCTGGAGCGCCGCAACAACCTCCAGCCCGGCGCGCTGCGGGCGCAGCTCAACCAGGTCGGCGTCCAGCCGCGCGTGCTCTACGACCAGATCCGCACGCAGATCGGCTGGGGCAGGCTGCTGCGCCAGCAGCTCGGCCCCTCGGCGCAGCCGTCGGACGCCGAGGTGGAAGAGGCGACGCGCGCCGCGAAGGCCCGCGCCGGCCAGCCGGAGTTCCAGGTTTCGGAGATCTTCGTCCCGGTGGACGACCCGGCGACCGAAGGGGAAACGCGCCGCTTCGTCGAGGAGGTGATCCGCCAACTGCGCTCCGGCACGCCGTTCCCCGTCGCCGCGACCCAGTTCAGCCAGGCGCAAACGGCGCTGCAAGGCGGCGACCTGGGCTGGGTCCGGCGCGACGAGCTGGACACGGAGGTGGCCTCGGTGGTGGAGCGGATGCCGCCGGGCGCGATCAGCAACCCGATCCGCGTCCCCGGCGGCTTCCAGATCGTGGCGCTGCGCGGCAAGCGCGAGTCCGGCCGGGACATGGCCACGATGATCACCCTGCGGCAGGCCTTTTTCCCGTTCTCCTCGGCGCTCGACCAGAACAACCCGACGCAGCAGCAACGCGACCAGGTGGACCGCGCCCAGCGCCTCGCCCAGGAAGCCCGGAACTGCAACGCGGTGGAGCAGGCCGCGGCGCGCGTCGCCGGGGGCGAGCGGCCGAGCGACCCTGGGCAGATCCGGCTGGAAACGGTGACGCCGCCGCCCCTGCGTTCGCTCATCGCCGGCTTGCAACCGGGCAAGGCCTCGCAGCCGATCCTGACGCCCGAAGGCGTCATGGTGATGATGGTCTGCTCGCGCGAGCAGCGGAACTTGGCGGAACTGACGCCGGAGCAGCTCAAGAGCCAGCTCCTGCGCGACCGGGTGGAGAACCTGTCGCGCCAGTTGCAGCGCGACCTGCGCCGCCGCGCGACCATCGAGATGCGGAGCTGACAACAGCGCCCCTGCCGCCTCTACGCGAAACGATCGCGCGCCACGGGCTGGAAGCGCGGAAGTCCCTCGGCCAGCACTTCCTCCTGGATGAGGCGCTCTGCCGGCGCATCGCGACCCTGGCGGGCGACCTGACGGGGCGGCACGTGCTCGAAGTCGGCCCCGGCCCCGGCGGCCTGACGCGCGCGTTGCTGGACGGCCCGGCGGCCAGCGTCACCGCGGTGGAACTGGACCGCCGCGCTGTCGCGGCCCTGGCCGATCTGTCCGAAGCGCACCCGGGCCGGCTGGAGGTGGTCGAAGCCGACGCGTTGCGGGTGGACGCCGCCGCCCTGCCGGCGCCGCGCAAGATCGTCGCCAACCTGCCCTACAACGTGGCCACGCCGCTGCTGGTGGGCTGGCTGCGCGCCGCCGCCGCCTTCGAGGGCATGGCGCTGATGTTCCAGCAGGAGGTGGCCGAGCGCATCTGCGCCGCGCCCGACACGGACGCTTACGGACGCCTTTCGGTGCTCGCCCAGTGGCGCTGCCGCTGCGAGCTGCTGCTGCGCCTTCCCCCGGGCGCCTTCACCCCGCCCCCCAAGGTGTGGTCGGCCGTGGTGGGCTTCACGCCGCGCGCCGAGGATCCCGGCCCGGCGCTGTTCGCGGCGATGGAGCGGCTGACGGCGGCGGCCTTCGGCCAGCGCCGGAAGATGCTGCGAGGCTCGCTGAAGCCCCTGGGCGATGCTGAGGCGCTGTTGGCGTCCGCCGGCATCGAGGGCACGCGGCGGGCGGAAACGCTGACGGTCTCGGAGTTCGACCGCATGGCGCGGGCGCTGCTCGCGCGGGGCGGCCAAGCGGCGCCGTTCACCGCAGCCACGCCAGCAGCGCCGACAGCGTGACGACCGACACGGCCGTGCTGACCAGCACCGTCGCGCCCGAGCGGTCCGCCTCGATCCGGTAGCGCTGCGCCAGTAGGTAGGCGTTGGCGCCCGTGGGCAGCGCCGCCACCAGCACCGTCACCGCGGTCTCGAAACGCGACACGTCCAGCAGAAGGCACGCGCCCCACACCGCCGCCGGCAGGGCGAACAGCTTCAGCGAGCCGGCCACCAGCGTCTCGCGCCAAGCCGCGGCCGGGTCGAGCACGGCCAGGCTGCCGCCGAGACAGAACAGCGCCACCGGCGGGCCCGCCGCGCCCAGCAGCTCCAGCGCCCGCCGGATGAACCCCGGCGGCGGCGGCAGCCCCAGAAGTCGCCAGAGCAGCGCCGCAGCCACCGCCATGACGATCGGGTTGCGCCCCACGCCCGCGACCGTGGCGCGCAGCACCCGCCGCCACGGCGCGCGCGCGTGCAGCCCGATCTCCGCCACGACCGTCGCCGTGCCGAGCAGCACCATCGAGTGCAGCGCCAGGATCGCCAGCAGCACCGCCAGCGCCTCCGCCCCGAAGGCCGCCGTGACGAGCGGTATGCCCATCATCACCGTGTTGCCGAAGGTGGCGTCCAGCGCCAGCATCCCCGCCGCGCCCAGGGGACGGCCGGCAGCGAACCGCGCCGCCAGCAGCGTGCCGGCATAGACCGCAGCCGTCCCGACGAAGAACGCCAGCGCCGCCCGCCCGCCGCCGACCGCCCCGGTGGTGCCGCCCAGGAACAGCAGCGCCGGCGAGGCCAGGGAGAAGGCGAAGGTGTTCAGCCCTTTGAAGCCCGCTTGGTCCACGAAGACCCGCTTCGCCGCGCCGTAACCGAGCGCGATGATGAGGAACACCGGCGCGACGATCCCGAGGACAACGGCCATGCCCGGCCGTCAGCCGCGCAGCAGGTCCGCGACGAACCCCTCGAGCCAGGGCTGGCGCCCGCGCCGGACCCGCGCCGCGCGCAGCACGGCCCGCACCGCCGCCACCGTCTCGTTGAAGTCGCGGTTCACCAGCACGTGGCCGAAGTCGGTCCAGTGCGCGATCTCGCCGCGCGCCGCGGACATGCGCCGGGCGATCTCCGCTTCGGCGTCCTGGCCGCGCGCCCGCAGCCGGCGCTCCAACTCCGCCATGCTGGGCGGCAGCAGGAACACGCCCTCCAGATCCTCCGGCAGCCGCTCGCGCAGTTGCAGGTGGCCTTGCCAATCTATGTCGAAGAGCACGTCCCGCCCGGCGGCCAGCGCCGCCTCCACCGGCGCGCGCGGCGTGCCGTAGCGGCGGCCGAAGACGGCGGCGTGCTCCAGCATCTCGCCCGCTTCGACCATGGCCTGGAAGCCCGCCGCGTCCCGGAAATGGTAGTGGACGCCGTCCTGCTCGCCGGGGCGGGGCGCGCGGGTGGTGGCGCTGACGGACAAGGACAACTCAGGTTCCGCGTCCAGCAACGCCCGCGATACGGAGGACTTGCCGGCGCCCGACGGCGCCGCGATCACCAGGCAGACGCCCCGCCGCGGCGCCGTCACTCGACGTTCGCCGCCTGCTCGCGCAGCCGTTCGATGGCCGCCTTGAGGTCGAGGCCGACGCGCGTCAG
>CADCTL010000184.1 GCA_902805625.1 uncultured Acetobacteraceae bacterium | reverse complement strand
ACAGGATGACCCACTTGCCGTCGCCGGCGTCGCGGTCGAACACCACGTCGGTCACGGGCGAGAAGAACAGCCCCGCGACCGTCAGCGCGAACAGGCCGAGCAGCGGCTTCAGCAACGGCCACTGCACCACCCTCCGGTCGCGGTCGCCGCCTTTGGCCGTGACCTTGAATTTGTGCCCCCGCGGCTTCGCCAGCCCGAGCACCACCGCTTTGGTGATCTCCTTGGCGCCGAGAACTTGGCTCACGTCGTTCAGGATGGGCACGACCAGCCCGCCGGAGATCCAGTTCAGCGCGATCAGCACCGCGAGCATGTAGGGCGCGAAGTACTCGATCACGCCCGCCACGGGGGCGTTCACGACCGTGACGCCGAAGAACCAGTAGGCGAGCGGCGTCACGAGGCAGGCCAAGCGGAAGGGGTATGTCGTCGCCCAATACAGGAAGGAGTCGAACAGCCCCAACCGGTCGCCCAGCCGCAGCCTGTTGCGCGCGAAGGGCCCCATCGGGCCGCGGATGATCTGCATGAGGCCGAGGCACCAGCGGCCGCGCTGGGTGATGTATTCGCCCAGGCCCTCCGGCGCGAGGCCTTCGGTCAAAGGCTCGTTGAGGTAGGCGGTGGCGTAGCCCTCCTCGCGCAGCCGCAGCGTGATGAGGTAGTCCTCCGTCACGCTCCCGGTGGGGAAGCCGCCGATGGCTTCGAGCGCCGACCAGCGCATCACCGAGGAGGTGCCGCAGCAGAAGGCGAGGCCCCACGCGTCCCGGGCGGGCTGGATGTGGTCGAAGAAGAAGCGCTGCTCGTCCGGGTAGGCGCGGCCGAGGCCGAGGTTGTGCTGGATCGGGTCGGGGTTGAAGAAGTGTTGCGGCGTCTGCACCAAGCCGACGCCCGGATCGTGGAACAGCGCCAGCGCCCGGTCGAGGAAGTCCCGGTGCGGCACGAAATCGGCGTCGAGCACGGCGACGAAGTCGGGCGGTTCCGCCAAGCCCCGCAGCACGCCGAACGCGGCGTTGATGTTGCCCGCCTTGGCGTGGGCGTTGTCGGCGCGAGTCAGGTAGCGGGCGCCGAGCCGGGCGCACAGGTGGCGCAACCAGGGCCGGCGCGCGTCGTCCAGCACCCAAACGCGGGTGTTCGGGTGGCGCACCGCCAGCGCGCCGACGATCGTGCGCTCGAGGATCGCCTCCTCCTCGTTGTAGGTGGCGATCAGGATGTCGACGGCGGGCGCCGGACCGGGGCGCCACCAAGCGGCGTGCCGGTCCGCTTCGGGGCCGCGGTCCCGGGTGCGGGACAGGAACAGGAAAGCGAGGCTGGACGACACCACGGTCCCGGCCTCCAGCAGCGCGAAGGACCAGCCCGCGACCGCGTCGACCGTGAGGTCGAGTTCCGGCACCGTTTCGGCGAAGCGCCAGACCATGTAGCGAATGGACAGCAGGAAGGCCGCGCCGAGCAGCGCCGCGCGGACCAACGGTTCCCCGCGCCGGCAGAAGGGCAGCACGATCAGCGCGAGCCCGACGACCAACGCCGAAGGGGCCAAAGCGGCGGCGTAGTCGCCGAGCAGGAACACTAGACGAAGACCAGCCCGGCCAGCAGGCGGCGCCAAGGGTCCAGCGGGCGGGCGCTGAAGGCCGCGCGGCCGGTGCGGCCGACCGCGCAGCCGAGGTCCGGTTCGGCGGCCAACGCCGGGAACACCATCGCCACGTCGTAGCGCTTGAGGTGCTCGGCGCTCGGGCCGATCGCCAGGCTGCGGTAGATGGTCTCGGCGCCGGAGCCGGCGAGGCGCGCGACGGTGCCCTCGAAGACGCGGCCGTCCGCCAGCAGGCGGAAGCGCGCCGGGTCGCCGACGCGGAGGCGGTTGTAGACCGATTCGCGCACGCTGGCGGTGACGACGGTGGTGGTGCAGTCCACCAGCCGCACGACGTCCTGCGCCCGGCGCACGTATTCGCCGCTGCCCGTCATCACTTCCCACAGCACGCCGGGCACGGGCGACGCGAGGCGGGCTTCGCGGAAGCGCGCGAGCCGCACGCGCTCCTCGTTCACCTGCCCTTCGAGCAGGGCGATGCGGCGGTTGCGCTCGCGCACGTCGGCGGAGAGCTCGCCCAGCCGCTGGTCTATCTCGCGCAGGCGCTGGGTGGAGGAGGGCGCGTCGTTGTAGGAGTCGCCCAGGAAAACGCCGCGCTGGGCGGCGTCCATCTCGATCGTCAGGTAGCGGACGCGGTGGCGCGCCGCCTCCACCTCCTGGGTGCCCACCTCGAAGCTGGACCGGGCGCGATTGAAGTCGGCCACGGTCTGGACGCCGCTGCGGCTGAGGTCGTTGGCGCGGCGCAAGGTCGCGTCCGCCTCGCGCAGGCGGGACTGCGTGCCCTCCAGCGCGGCGCGCGCCTCGGCCAGGCGCTCCTCGAGTTGCCGGACGCGGCCGCGCGCGTAGTCGTCCGCCTGCCCTTCCAGCACCGCCCGGCTTGCGACCAACGCCCTGGTCAGGTCGAGCAGCCGGCCGAGGTCGGCCTCGGCCATCGCCAGCGAGCGGCGGAGATCGACCAAGCGCGTCTCGTCCGGGCGCGGGTCCTCCAGCCGTCCGATCGCTTCGCCTTGGCCGAGGCGGGCGCCGAGATTGCGGACCTGCAAGGTGAGTTCGCCGTCCACCGGCGCGCGCACCGTGACCACCTGGGCGTTGATCACGGCGTCGGCGCTGATGCCCGCCATCTGTTCGCCGACGATCACGTAGGCGCCGCCGGCGGCGAGGAGGAGGCCGGCGGCCAGCTTCGCGGTGCGCTTCACGAGTGCGCGCTCCCTACCGTGATCGGGAGCCGCTCCACGCCGTGCCAAGACACGGGCTGCGGCGCCGGGGCGGCCGTCGACGGCGCGCGCGTCAAGGCGCTCTGCAGCCTGGCGAGCGCCGCGCTGAGGATCGCGGCCTCGCGGTGGTCGCGGCGCTCGGGTACCGGTTCGTCGAGCCGCCCCATGGCCATCGCCTCGGCGGTCGCGACCAGGCCGGACAGCGGCCGGGCGAGGGCGCGAGCGAGGAGGAGGCCGACGAGGAGGAGCAAAAGGCTCACGGCGAGCAGCGGGGGCAGTAGTTGCGTCGCCATCTCCCGCGCCGGCGCGTGGGCGACCGCGGAGGGCTGGCGCAGGATCAAGCTCCAGCCGAAGCCGGGCATGTTCCGGTAGCCGGGCACGGGCATGGTGACGCTGAGGTGGCGGCCGCCATCGGGCCACTCCTCTTCGGCTGTGGCGACGACGCCCTGGCCGGCCGCGAGCACGCCGCGCAGGGGCTGGACGCGAGTGCCTTCGAGACCGGCCGGGCCGACGATCACGGTGCCGTCGCGGGACACGAGCAGGATGTCCGCCCGCTCGGGCCGCGCCGTTTCTCGGATCAGGTCGCGCACCAGGTTCCAGTGGATGTGGACCCCGATGACGCCGATCAGGGCGCCGTCCGCGGCGCGGCGGACCGGCTTCGAAAAATCCAGGATGCGGAGCGGTTCGCCCGCCTCTCCGGCGGGGGTGAGGAGGCTTTGCAGCAGCACCGCTTCGCGCACGTCGCCCGCGAAGGGGCCGTCGAGGCCGTTGCGGAACCAAGCCCGCTCGCTGACGTCCTGACCCTCGAGCGTGCCGTCCACGGCGGCGACAACACGGCCGTTCGGTCCGGCGACGCCGAGCCAGGACAGCCGGTCGTCCAGCCTCTTGGCGGTGTCGAGCCGGATGCGGAAGGTGCTGTTCAGGTCTTCGTCGCGCGCCGCGGCGGCTAGCCCGTCCACCTCTCGCCACGGCACGTAGAGCGCCCGAGCAAGCAGGGTGCCGGTCTGTTGCCCCGCCGACCGCAGGCCCTCGACAGCGCGTTTGTCAGCCGTGGCGCTCGACGTCGTGACGATGAAGGGGAGCGCCGCCAAGGTCGGCGCGAGCGCGGCGAGCACGAAAAAGCTTGTCAGATAGCCTCGAAGGCCGAGGCGAGGGGTCCGTCGCACGGCTGTTCACCCTGACGTTCATAGGCTGCAGAATGTATTCACGTAAACGTGAACATACTGCCTATGACACAGTAACGACTTCGATACAAGAAGAACGATTAGCCGTTCAACCCCTGGTCGGTCAGGCGGCCACCAACGGCCCGCCGAGCAGCCGCGCCGCGTGCGTCACCTTGCGGCGGCCGTGGCCGCGGCCGGTGAGGGGGGTGCCGCTGTGGTGGTTGTCGTGCAGCTGCGCGAAGCTGAAGCCTTGGCTCCGCAGCAGCAGGAAGTGGTCGGTGACGCGCAGCAGGTACCAGCCCGCCGCCAAGCCGTCGCGCACAAGGCGCAGCAGGGTGGGGCGTTGTTCGGACAAATCGTGCGGCGCGTGCGGGACGCCGGCCGCCGTCAGCGCCGAAAGCAGGTCGCGCCAGTAGGCGGTCACGATCGGGCCCTCGGCCGGGTACCAGTCGGGCGCCGCGGCGCGCAGCATGGCGTTGGCCTCGGCGTAGCTCCGGCCGGCGGCGAGGGCGAGCACCGTCGGCCCGCACCAGGGGACCAGCCCGTCGTTCTCGGCGAGGAGGTCGAGGTGCCCGCGCGGCGCGGCGGACGGGAGATCGAGGCGGAGGCCGGTGGGCGGCGCGACGGTGGCGTCGGCGCGAGTCGTCGCTGGGTCGCCGGCGAAGCCGCCGGGGCCTTCTCGATGCGTCATGCTGCCCGTGTCCGTGAGGCGCGGCGGCTTGGCCGCTTAGATGATCACAAATCCGTGAGCAACATCGTGGTTACGCGCGGCCCCGTCAATCCGGAATCTATGCGTCGGCAGAAATCGGCCGCCTCGTCACCCGAGCAGCACGCCGTGGCCGCGCAGGAAGCCGAGCAGCGGCAGCAGCGGCAAGCCGAGCACCGCCGAGTGCTCGCCCTCCACGGCGGCGAAGAGGTGCGCGCCCAGGCCCTCCAGGCGATAGGCGCCGACGGAGGAGACCACCGCCTCTCCTTCCGCTTGGAGGTAGGCGTCGAGGAAGGCGTCGGAGAAGGCGCGCATCGTGAGCCGCGGCGTCGCCACGTGGCCCCACACGCGCTCGCCGCCGCGCCAGCACACCAGCGCCGTCGCCAGCTCGTGCGTCTCGCCGCGCAGCGCCAGGAGTTGCGCGCGCGCCGCCGCCGTGTCCGCCGGCTTGTCGAACCACGCGCCGCCGCGCACCAGGATCTGGTCGGCGCCGATCACCAGCGCGTCGTCGGGCGCGCGGCGGGCGACGCGCCGCGCCTTGGCCTCCGCCAGCATCGTCGCCGCTTCGCCCGCAGGGATACCTTCGGCGCGCGCGCTTTCCTTGATGGCGGCTTCGTCCACCGCCGCGGCTTCGGCCGCGAAGAACAAGCCCGCCGCCGCCAGCACCGCGCGCCGCGCGGCGGAGGCGGAGGCGAGGACGAGCGGGGGGTCCGGGCGCTGGATCACGTCGCCGCGCCGGGCGAGCCGCCGAGCACCGCGGCGGCGGGGTCGAGGGGTTGCGGCGGGGCCGTGCCGCGCTTCTGCCGCAGGTGCCACGCCTCCATCAATTGCAGCACGGTGGCCGCCGTTTCCTCGATGGAGCGGCGCGTCACGTCGATCACCGGCCAGCCCTGCCGGGTGCAGAGCCGGCGGGCCGCCAGGATTTCGGCCTTCACGGATTCGGGGTCGATGTAGTCCGTGGTGTCCTGGCGCACGCCCGCGGCGCCGATCAGCCGCAGGCGGTGGCGGCGTATCTCGATCAGCGCGTTGGCCTCGATGGTGAGGCCGACCACGGGGCAGGGCGGCGCGTCGATCTCCGGCGGCAGCGGCGCCCCGGGCACGATCGGCACGTTGGCCGCCTTGATGCCGCGGTTCGCCAGGTAGAAGCAGGTCGGCGTCTTGCTGCTGCGGGAAACGCCGACGAGGCACACGTCCGCCTCGGCGATCCCGGCCGCGCCCTGGCCGTCGTCGTGCGCCAGCACGTAGTGCATCGCGTCGATGCGGCGGAAGTAGTCGGCGTCCAGCACGTGCTGCGCCGCCCGCTTCTCTTTCGGCTGCGCGCCGAGCTGGGATTGCAGCAGCTCCACCACTTGGTCGAGCACGGACAGGCAGGGCACGCCGAGCCGTTCGCAGCTCTCCTCCAGCGCGTGCCGCAAGCTGCGGTCCACCAGCGTGAACAGCACCGGGCCGGGCTCGTGCCGAAGCCCTTCCAGCACGCGGTCGAGTTGCAGGCGGGAGCGGATCAGGCTCCAGCGGTGCGGCACCACGTGCTGGTCCTCGAAGCGCGCCAGGGTCGCGCGCGCCATGGAGTTCAGCGTCTCGCCGGTGCTGTCGGAGACGAGGTGGAGGTTCATGACGCGCTGGGACATGCCGGGGAGAATAACGTGGATGGCTGGGGATGCCGGGGAAAACAGGGCAGGCGACTCCGGTCGCCTGGGATAAGCGGGGATGAGGAGGGTGCCTCGCGGCACAGCGGAGAACAACCCATGGCCTTCGCCGGGCCTGGGGACGGATCGGAGTCCCGGGCCGGGAACAAAGGCTTGGCGTTCGATCCTCGCCTGGACGCGCCTGTGGACAACCGGCCGGCAGGTTGCTTCCCCGCTATCCACAGGCCCAATTAGCCTCCAATTCCTTCTAAGAATCCTTGTTTACTAGAGAGTGCGAGGGCCATGGCGAGCGAGACCCCACGGGACGGACGGCCCACGAAGCCCTTGCTGCGCGTCCTGGACGGCGAGCAGGTGTGGCCACCGCCGCTCTGGCTGATGCGCCAAGCCGGGCGCTACCTGCCCGAGTACCGCGAGGTGCGGGCGCGGGCCGGCGACTTCGTGACCCTTTGCACGACGCCCGAGATGGCGGCGGAGGTCACGTTGCAGCCGATCCGGCGCTACGGCTTCGACGCCTCCATCCTGTTCTCCGACATCCTCATGGTGCCCTGGGCCATGGGGCAGCCGCTGCGTTTCGCCGAGGGCGAGGGGCCGCTGCTGGAGCCGGTGCGCGACGCCGCGGCGATCGGCGCCCTCCGCGCCACGGGCGTCGCGGAGCGGGCGGCGTCCATCATGGAAACGGTGCGGCGGGTGCGGGCCGGGCTGGATGCCGAGGCGCCGCGCACGGCGCTGATCGGCTTCGCCGGCAGCCCCTTCACCGTCGCTTGCTACATGGTGGAGGGCCGCGGCTCGAAGGACTTCGCCGCCCCCCGCGCCATGGCCCACGCCGACCCGGCGCTGTTCGGCCGGCTGATCCGGATGCTCACGGAAGCGACGGCCGACTACCTCGTGGCCCAGGCCGAAGCCGGGGCGGAGGCGCTGATGCTCTTCGACAGTTGGGCCGGGCTGCTGCCGCCGGCGCAGTTCCGCCGCTGGGTGATCGAGCCCAGCGCCTCGCTGGTCCGGCTGCTGCGGAAGCGCCTCCCCACCATGCCCTTGATCGGCTTCCCCCGCTTGGCCGGGCCGATGCTGGCGGAATACGCGCAGCGCGTTGGCGTGCAGGCGGTGGGCATGGACACCGCCATGGACCCGCGCTGGGCGGCGGCGGCGGTGGCGGACGACATGGCCTTGCAAGGCAACCTGGACCCGCAGGCGCTGATCGCGGGCGGGCCGGCGCTGGAGGTGGAGGCGCGGGCCATCCTCGGCGCCATGCGCGGCCGGCCGTTCATCTTCAATCTCGGCCACGGCATCGAGAAGACCACCCCGCCGGAGCACGTCTCGGCGCTGGTCCGGGTGGTGCGGAGCGGTTGACCGGCGGCCGCGCGTTCGCATCTATGGCGCGCGATCTTAGACCGGGGCGACTATGCGGCGCGTGGCGGTGGTGCTGTTCAACCTCGGCGGGCCGGACGCCCCCGAGGCGGTTCGGCCGTTCTTGGAGAACCTGTTCACGGATCCCGCCATCCTGCGGGTGCCCGGCTTTGTGCGCCCGTGGCTCGGCCGCTTCATCGCGGCGCGGCGCACCAAGGCGGCGACGGAGAACTATGCCATCCTCGGCGGCCGCTCGCCCCTGCGCGAGCTGACGGAGGAGCAGGGCCGGGCGTTGGAAGCGGCGTTGAACGCCGGGGCGGAGGCGGACGAGGAGCACCGCTGCTTCGTCGCCATGCGCTACTGGCACCCCTTCAGCGAGGAAGCGGCGCGGGCGGTGCGCGACTGGGGCGCGACCGAGGTGCTGCTGCTGCCGCTCTACCCGCAGTTCTCCACCACCACCACGGGCAGCAGCATGGCGGCCTGGGACGAGGCGGCGCGGGCGGTCGGCCTCCGCCTGCCCACCACGACGCTCTGCTGCTGGCACTCGGACGAGGGCTTCGCCGCCGCCACCGCGGCGCTGGTGCGCGAGGCGCGGGACAAGGCGCTGGCCGAGTTGCCCCCCGGCACCGGGCTGCGCATGCTGTTCTCCGCCCACGGGCTGCCGGAGAGCATCGTCAAGCGCGGCGACCCGTACCAGTGGCAGGTGGAGCGCACCGTCGCGGCGGTGGTGGACGCGCTGGGCGTTTCGGAGCTGGACCACCAGGTCTGCTACCAGTCCCGCGTCACGCCGCAGCGCTGGATCGGACCGAGTTTGGAGGAGGCGCTGGAAAAGGCGGCGGAGGACGGGGTGGCGGCGCTGGTCTGCCCCATCGCCTTCGTGTCCGAGCACTCCGAAACGCTGGTGGAACTCGACGTCGAGTACCGCGAGGTGGCGCACAAGTTCGGCGTGCCGGGTTACTTCCGGGTGCCGACGCAGAACAGCGACGCGGCGTTCATCGCGTCGGTGGCCGCGCTGGCGCGGGGGGCGCGGAGGAGCGGGCGGGAGCTGTGCTCCTTCGCCGGTGCGCGGCAGTGCCCGCGCGCCCACGGCGACTGCCCGCACGCCAAGGTGGCCGCCGCGGGCGGCAAAGGACCGGCGCGCGGCGGCAAGGCGCCGGCCAAGGTCCGCGAGGCGGCGTGACGGCACCTCCGGGGCCGCGCCCGGCGGCCGTGCTGTTCGACTGCGACGGCGTGCTGGCCGACAGCGAGGGGTTGGTGAACGGCTTGGTGGCGCGCGACCTCTCCGCGCGCGGCTGGCCCATGACGGGCGCCGAGGCGGCGGAGCACTTCCTGGGCATGGCGTTGCCGGACATGGTGCCGGTGATCGAAGGCAGGGTCGGCCCGCTGCCGCCCGGTTGGGGCCAAACGCTCTCCGCCCACATCGCCGCCCACCTGCTGGACGCGCTGGAGCCGGTGCCGGGCGCCCCCGCCGCGGTGCGCGCGGTGGTCGCCGCGGGCATCCCCGTCGCCGTCGCCTCCAACGCCGGGCGGGGCGAGCTGGCAGCCAAGCTGGCGCGGCTGGGGTTGGCCGAGCTGTTCGCCGCCGGGCGGGTGTTCTCCTTCGAGGACGTGGCGCGGCCCAAGCCGGCGCCAGACATCTACTTAGCGGCGGCGCGGGCCTGCGGCGCGGCGCCGGGCGGGTGCGTGGTGGTGGAAGACAGCCTGCTCGGGGTGCGGGCCGGCGTGGCCGCCGGTTGCCGCGTGCTGGGGCTGGCGCGCGAGAGCGACGCCTCCGTGCTGGCCGCCGCCGGCGCGGCGCCCTTCGCGTCCATGGAAGCGCTGCCGGGACTGCTTGGCCTGTGACCGTCGCCGCGCTGGCGCCCTTCTATCCCTGGACCAAGGCGCTGCACCTGATCTCGGTCTTCGCTTGGATGGCGGGGCTGTTCTACCTGCCACGGCTCTACGTGTACCACACGGCGGCAGCGCCGGGCTCCGAGAGCAGCGAGGTGTTCAAGACCATGGAGCGGCGGCTGCTCCGCGCCATCATGAACCCGGCCATGATCGCCGCTTGGGCGCTCGGCGTGACGCTGGTGCTGACGCCCGGCGTGGTGGACTGGCGGGCCGGCTGGTGGCACGGCAAGGCCGCCGGCTTCCTCGCCATGACGGCCATCCACATGCACTTGGCGGCGGCGCGGCGCGGCTTCGAGGCCGACCGGCGCGACCGCACCGGGCGCTACTGGCGCATCCTGAACGAAGCGCCGACGCTGTTGCTGGCGCTGATCGTGGTCATGGTGGTCGTGAAACCGAGCCTCGGCCGGTAGCGCCGGCTTGATGCGGCGGCCCGCCATGCCCATCTACTGCCTTGACGCAACACGATTCGATACTTAGGATCGTTGTCGTCTCAGGCGGTTGGCCGCATACCGGTCGTCGCCTCCCTCCCCTTCCTCCTCGGGACCAAGCTCGCCACCGCGCACCGTCCGATCTTTGGACCGTGATCGTGGCGAAGGCGAAAGAACCGGAGCAGCGCGCGCCACCCCGGCCCGCATGCCTCTGGCGCCACCGGGAAGGACCCAGCTCCCGCTCCCTCCGGACGTCCAAGCGCCATGCACCTTTCCGAACTCAAGGCCAAGAGCCCCGCGGACCTGCTCTCCTTTGCCGAGGAGCTGCAGATCGAGAACGCGTCCTCCCTGCGCAAGCAGGACATCATGTTCGCCATCCTCAAGCAGCTCGCCGAGAACGAGCAGGCGATCTACGGGGAAGGCACGCTCGAAATCCTGTCCGACGGCTTCGGCTTCCTCCGTAGCCCCCAGGCGAACTTCCTGCCCGGCCCGGACGACATCTACGTCTCCCCCGCCCAGGTGCGCCGCTTCGGGCTGCGCACCGGCGACACCGTCGAGGGGCAGATCCGCGCGCCCAAGGACGGCGAGCGCTACTTCGCGCTGCTCAAGGTCAACGCCATCAACTTCGAGCCACCCGAGGCGCTGCGCCAGCGCATCAACTTCGACAACCTGACGCCGCTCTACCCGAACCGCCGGCTCAAGATGGAGAGCCCGGACGTCGAGGCGGCGACGGGCGGCAAGGGCCCGGCCAAGGACCACACCCACCGCATCATCGACCTGATCGCGCCGATCGGCATGGGCCAGCGCGCGCTGATCGTCTCGCCGCCGCGCACCGGCAAGACGGTGATGCTGCAGAACATCGCCAAATCCATCACCGCGAACCACCCCGACGTCTTCCTCATGGTGCTGCTCATCGACGAGCGGCCGGAGGAGGTGACGGACATGGCGCGCACCGTGCGCGGCGAGGTGGTGGCCTCCACCTTCGACGAGCCGGCGACGCGCCACGTGCAGGTGACGGAGATGGTGCTGGAGAAGGCCAAGCGCTTGGTCGAGCACAAGCGCGACGTGGTGGTCCTGCTGGACAGCATCACGCGCCTCGGCCGCGCCTACAACTCGGTGGTGCCGTCCTCGGGC
>CADCTL010000183.1 GCA_902805625.1 uncultured Acetobacteraceae bacterium | reverse complement strand
GGCGCGGCGCTCTGCTGCCACTCCGCAGGCCGCCTCAGCCGCTCCTGTCGCCGCTTCGCAACGCGGCGATGGCGCGGTCGTAGGGCGGGCTGCCGAACACGGCCGACCCCGCCACCAGCACCGACGCGCCGGCCTCGATGGCGAGCGGCGCCGTTTCGGGCGTAATGCCGCCGTCCACCTCTATGCGGATCGCGCGGCCGCCGATCATGGTCCGCAGCCGGCGAATTTTCTCCAACTGCGATTGGATGAAGCGCTGGCCGCCGAAGCCCGGGTTGACGGTCATCACCAGCACGAGGTCCACCCGGTCGAGCACGTGTTCCACCACGGCCTCGGATGTCGCCGGGTTGAGCGCGACGCCCGCCGCCTTGCCGAGCGCCCCGATGGCCTGCAACGTCCGATCGAGGTGCGTGGTCGCCTCGGCGTGGACGATGATGCGGTCCGCCCCGGCGGCGGCGAAGGCCTCCAGGTACGCGTCCACAGGCGAGATCATCAGGTGCGTGTCGAAGCACTTCGCCGAGTGGCGGCGGATGGCGCGGACCACCTCCGGCCCGAAGGTGATGTTGGGCACGAAGTGGCCGTCCATCACGTCTAGGTGGATCCAATCAGCGCCCGCCTCGTCCACCGCCCGCACCTGCTCGCCGAGCCGCGCGAAGTCGGCCGACAGGATGGAGGGCGCGATCAGCGCGCCGCCGCTCACGCCGCCTGCCCCTGTCCGGCAGCGCCGTCCGCCAGCACGCGGCTCGCCAGGATTTCTTCGGGGCCGATCGTCATGAGGTCCTCCGCCGTGATCGCGCGGCCGCGCGACTCGAAGAGCCGCACCGCTTGACGCAAACGCGCGCGATCCAGGGCGTTCCGCACCGAGCGGGCGTTGGCGAAGTGCGGCTGGCGCATGCGCGCCTCCAGGTAGCGGCCGAAGGCATCGCGCGCGGCCGGGCTGAAGCGGTAGCTCTGCCCCGCCAGCATCAGCTCCGCAATGGCCATGAGTTCCTCCGCGCCGTAGTCGGGGAAGTCGATGTGGTGCGCGACGCGCGAGCGGAAACCGGGGTTCGACAAAAAGAAGCGATCCATGCGGTCGGCGTAGCCGGCGAGGATCACCACGAGGTCCTCGCGCCGGTTCTCCATCACTTGCAACAGGATCTCGATCGCCTCCTGCCCGTAGTCGCGCTCGTTCTCCGGCCGGTAGAGGTAGTAGGCCTCGTCGATGAACAGCACGCCGCCCATGGCCTTCTTGAGTATCTCCTTCGTCTTGGGCGCGGTGTGGCCGATGTATTGGCCCACCAGGTCGTCGCGGGTGACGGAGACCAAGTGGTTGGAACGGACGTATCCCAGCCGGTGCAGGATGTCCGCCATGCGCGCCGCCACCGTGGTCTTGCCGGTGCCGGGGTTGCCGGTGAACGACATGTGCAACGTCGGCTGCCCGGCGTGGAGGCCGAGGTCCCGGCGCAGCTTGTCCACCAGCAGCAGCGCCGCGACCTCGCGGATGCGGCGCTTGACGGGGCGCAGCCCGACCAGTTCGCGGTCGAGCTGCTCCAGCACCGGCCCGACGCCGGAGGCCTCGAAGGTGGCCTCCAGGTCGATCGCGGAAGTCGGAGCGGCGTCGGGCATCGGGCTAGTAGCGCTCGCCGGCCGGCTTGTTTGCCGCGTAGGCGCGCGTCGTGTAGCGGAGCGAGCGGCCCTCGCCCTCCTGCCGCTCCAGGGCGAAGCCCGGCTCCTCCGTGGGGCGGTCGGTGATGAAGGACAGGCGCAGGCTTTCCCAGCCCGGCGACGCGTCGAAGGCGGAGATGCGGATGTAGCCGCGGCCGCCATGCACCTTCCGGCACTCGCCCAACTCGTACATGACGGCTGCCGGGTCCTTCAGGTCGAACATCGGGTTGCCCCACATGTCCCAGTAAGTGTTGCGGGGGTGCGGGTCATCGGTGAACTCGATGTTCACCGCCCAGCCGTTCCCCTGGCAGTAGGCGACCTGCGCCTTGATCTGGTCGTCGGTGAGGTCCGGCAGGAAGCTGAAGGTGCCTTGGGTGATGCGCATGGTGCGATCCTCCGCTCAGGCCGCGGTCGCGGTGGGGACGAAGTCGGGCGTGTCGGTGGAGGCGTAGTTGAAGGTCACGTCCTTCCACACCTCCAAGGCCTGGGCGAGCGGCGTGCAGCTTCGCGCCGCGGCGGCCAGTATGTCCGGCCCCTCCGCCATGTAATCGCGGCCCTCATTGCGGGCCAGGATCATCGCCTCCAGCGCCACGCGGTTGGCGATGGCGCCGGCCTGGATGCCCATGGGGTGGCCGATGGTGCCGCCGCCGAATTGCAGCACGCAGTCCTCGCCGAGGTGGTGCAGGAGTTGGTGCATCTGCCCGGCGTGGATGCCGCCGGAGGCGACGGGCATCATGCGGCGCAGGCTCGCCCAGTCCTGGTCGAAGAACAGGCCGTTCTGCAGGGCCTGCGGATTGTACGGCTCGCGGCAGATGTCGTAGTAGCCGCGGGTGGTGGCCGGGTCGCCTTCCAGCTTGCCCACCACCGTCCCGGCGTGGATGTGGTCCACGCCCGCGAGGCGCATCCACTTGGCGATGACGCGGAAGCTCACGCCGTGCGTCTTCTGCCGCGTGTAGGTGGAGTGCCCGGCGCGGTGCAGGTGCAGGATCATGTCGTTCCTGCGCGCCCACTTGGCGATCGACTGGATCGCGCTGTAGCCGATCACCAGGTCGATCATGATGATGACCGAGCCGAGTTGCTTGGCGAACTCCGCGCGCTCGTAGATCTGCTCCATGTCACCGGCGGAAACGTTGAGGTAGGTGCCCTTCACCTCGCCTGTCATGGCCTGCGCGCGGTTCACCGCCTCCATGCAGTAGAGGAAGCGGTCGCGCCAGTGCATGAAGGGCTGGCTGTTGATGTTCTCGTCGTCCTTGGTGAAGTCGAGCCCGCCCTTCAGCGCCTCGTACACCACGCGCCCGTAGTTCCGCCCCGAGAGGCCGAGCTTCGGCTTCACGGTCGCGCCCAGCAGCGGGCGGCCGAACTTGTCCAGCCGCTCGCGCTCCACGACGACGCCGGTCGGCGGACCGTCGTAGGTCTTCACGTAGGCCACGGGCAGCCGCATGTCCTCCAGCCGCAGCGCCTTCAGCGGCTTGAAGCCGAACACGTTGCCGATGATCGAGGCCGACAGGTTGACGATCGAGTTCGGCTCGAACAGGTCGAGGTCGTAGGCGATGTAGGCGAAGTACTGGCCCTCGGCGCCGGGGACCGGGTCCACGCGGTAGCACTTGGCGCGGTACTTGTCGCAGGCGGTCAGCCGGTCGGTCCACACCACGGTCCAGGTGGCGGTGGAGCTTTCGCCAGCGACGGCCGCCGCGGCCTCGTCCGCGTCCACGCCCTCCTGCGGCGTGATGCGGAAGCACGCCAGGATGTCGGTGTCCTTCGGCTGGTAGTCGAGGTCGAAGTAGCCCATGTCCTTGTACTTCATCACGCCCGCATCGTAGCGGCCGCTGCGCTGGGGCGGAGGGGTGGCGATGTTCATGTAGGGGTCTCCTCTAGGCGGCCTTGGCGGGGGTAGCGGCGCCGATCACCGGATCGAGCGCGCCCTTGGCGTAGTGCTTGGCCATCTCGGCCAGCGGCAGCGGGCGCAGGCGCGGAGCCTGCCCCGCCGTGCCGAACTCCTCGAAGCGCTGGGCGCAGAGCGCGGCCAGCGCGGCGATGGCGGGCTTCAGGAAGGCGCGCGGGTCGAACTCGCCGCGCTTCTCGCTCGCCACCTTGCGGAACTGGCCGGCCATGGCGATGCGGCAGTCCGTGTCGATGTTCACCTTCCGCACGCCGTGCTTGATGCCGGCCTGGATCTCCGCGACCGGCACGCCCCAGGTCTGCGGCATGGCGCCGCCGTGGGCGTTGAAGACGTCCTGCAGTTCCTGCGGCACGGAGGACGAGCCGTGCATCACCAAGTGCGTGTTCGGCAGGCGCGCGTGGATGGCGCGGACCACGTCCATGGCGAGGATGTCGCCGGTCGGCTCGCGGTTGAACTTGTAGGCGCCGTGGCTGGTCCCGATGGCGACCGCCAGCGCGTCCACGCCGGTCCGCGAAACGAAGTCGCGCGCCTGGTCCGGGTCGGTGAGGAGTTGGTCGCGCGACAGCACGCCCTCCGCGCCGTGCCCGTCCTCTGCCTCGCTGTGGCCTGTTTCCAGCGAGCCGAGGCAGCCCAACTCGCCCTCCACCGAAACGCCGACGGAGTGCGCCATCTCGGTGACCTTGGCCGTCACCTCGACGTTGTAGCCGTAGCTCGCGGGCGTCTTGCCGTCGGCCTCGAGCGAGCCGTCCATCATCACGCTGGTGAAGCCGTGCTGGATGGCGGACAGGCAGGTGGCGGGCCGGTCCCCGTGGTCGAGATGGAGGCACACGGGGATGCCCGGATGCGTCTCCACCGCCGCCTCCACCATGCGGCGGAGCATGAGGTCGCCGGCGTAGGCGCGCGCGCCGCGGCTCGCCTGGAGGATCACCGGCGCGGCGGTGCGCTCCGCAGCCTCCATGATGGCGAGGAGCTGCTCCATGTTGTTGATGTTGAAGGCCGGCACGCCGTAGCCGCGCTCGGCGGCGTGGTCCAGCAACTGGCGCAGGCTGATGAAGGCCATCTCCGCTCCCCTTCCCTTCCGCTCAAGCCGCGCGCCGGGAGCGCTCGACCAGTTGCAGGATCATCGGCGTCAAGATGAGCTGCATGGCGAGGTCGAGCTTGCCGCCGGGTATGACGATGGAGTTCGCGCGCGACATGAAGCTGCCTTGCAGCATCGAGACGAGGTAGGCGAAGTCGATGCCGCGCGGGCTCCTGAACCGGATCACGACCATCGACTCGTCCGGCGTCGGGATCCATCGCGCGACGAAGGGGTTCGAGGTGTCCACCGTGGGCACCCGCTGGAAGTTCACGTCCGTCTCGGTGAACTGCGGGCAGATGTAGCGGATGTAGTCGGGCATCCGGCGCAGGATGGTGTCCGTCACCGCTTCCGTGCTGTACCCGCGCGCGGCCTTGTCGCGGTGTATCTTCTGGATCCATTCGAGGTTGATCACAGGCACCACGCCGATCTTGAGGTCGGCGTGCCGCGCCACGTCCACGTCTTCCGTCACCACGGCGCCGTGCAGCCCCTCGTAGAACAGCACGCTGGTGTCCCGCGGAAACTCCTCCCACGCCGTGAAGGTGCCCGGCGGCGTCCCGAAGCGGAGCGCCTCGGCGTCGTCGTGGACGTAGTGGCGGGTGCGGCCGGTGCCGTCGCGGCCGTATTCCGAGAACACGGTCTCCAGCTCGCGCAGCAGGTTGGCCTCCGGGCCGAAATGGCTGAAGTGCGCGTTGCCGGCCGCGGCGGCGGACGCCATGGCGCGGCGCATCTCGGCGCGGTCGTGGCGG
Source organism: uncultured Acetobacteraceae bacterium (assembly GCA_902805625.1). GTDB lineage: Bacteria > Pseudomonadota > Alphaproteobacteria > Acetobacterales > Acetobacteraceae > Craurococcus. The sequence goes on along the minus strand of CADCTL010000183.1, from coordinate 5,756 downwards.
TGGAAGGCGTCGCCCTCGATCCAGGCGGCGGCGATGCCCTCGCGCCGGAAGATGCGCTCGAAGGTCTGGCGCACCGTGGTGGTGCCGGCGCCGGAGGAGCCGGTGACGGAGATGATGGGGTGCCGGACCGACATGGTTTCGCCCTCCCCGCCCGCCGTCAGGACTTGAACAGGCCGCGGGCGGCGAACAAAGGCCGCTGCCCGGCTTGCGGCACGCCGGCCGTGTGCAGCTCCGTGACGCGCTCGACCTTGTCGTTGGAGCCGAAGATCAGCGGCACGCGCTGGTGGATGTCTGACGGCACCAGGTCGAGGATGCGGCGGAAGCCGTCCGTCGCCGCGCCGCCCGCCTGCTCCACCAGCATGGCCAGCGGCGCCGCCTCGTACAGCAACCGGAGCCGGCCGCGCCGGTAGCCCTCGCGCCGGTCTCCGGGGTACAGGTAGATGCCGCCGCGCAGCAGGATGCGGTACGCCTCGGCGACGACGCAGCCGAGCCAGCGCGTGTTGTAGTCCACGCCGCGCGGGCCTTCGGCGCCGGCGGTGCACTCCTCGACGAAGACGCGGATGGGCAGCGACCAGTGCCGCTTGTTCGACGCGTTGATGGCATACTCGCGCCGCCCCTCCGGCATCCGCACCGAAGGATGGGTGAGGCGGAACGCGCGGTCGCGCGGGTCGAGGGTGAACACCTGCACCCCTTGGCCCGTCGTGAGCACGAGGGAGGTGTGCGGCCCGTAGAGCACGAAGCCCGCGGCGAGCTGGCGGTCGCCGGGCCGCAGAAAGGCAGCGCCGGGGTCGCGGCCGGGCTCCGCCGCCGGGAGCACCGAGAAGACGCAGCCGATCGGGGCGTTAGAGTCGATGTTGTTGGAGCCGTCCAGCGGATCGAACGCGACGGCGAGCGGCGCGCCCTCCGGGCGCAGCACCACCGGGTCGAGGTCCTCCTCGGAAGCCGCGACGGCGACCGGGGCGGCGCGCAGCGCGTCGAGGAACAGCGCGTTGGCGCGCAGATCCAGCGCCTTCTGCCCGTCGCCGTCCAAGCTGTCGCCCACGACGTCGCCGAACCGCCCGCCGAGCTGCCCCAGTGCGACCAAGTCCGAAAGCTCGGCGGCGGCCTGGGCGATGGCGTCGAGCGCGCCGGCGATGTCCCGCCGCGCCGCGTCGGTGCCCGCCCAGCGCGCCAAGTGGTCGCGCAGCGTCGTCATGGACCGTTCTCCTCCAAGCCCGCCCCCATTCGGGCGCCGGCTCCGGTTTCCCTTTAGTTGGCTGGGCTTCGACCGGAGGAAGGAGACTGCCGGCGCTGGCGCAGAAAAGAAATTCCTTTAATCTTGCTCTTGGTGAAAGAAAAACTTACGGACTTCGCCCGGCAAACCTCGCTGCGCCAGCTCCGCGCCATGGGCGCGGTCGCCCGCACGGGCACCGTGACCGCCGCGGCGCAGCTCCTTTCCGTCACGCCGCCGGCAGTGGCGCAGCAGCTCCGCCTGTTGGAGGAAGCGCTCGGCGGCGTGGCGCTGCTCGAACGCGCCGGCGCGGGCGCGCGGCCCACCGACGCGGGGCGCGAAGTTCTCACCGCCCTTGGCCGGGTGGAGGCGGCGCTGCTCGACTGTTCCGCGGCGATCGAGGCGCTGCGCGGCATGGACGGCGGCCGCGTGGCGGTGGGCGTGATCAGCACCGCCAAGTACTTCGGCCCCTTCGCGCTCGCCGCCTTCCAGCGCGCGCACCCGAAGGTGGAGCTGCGCATCCTCGTCGGGAACCGCCGGGAAACGGTCGCCGCGCTCGAAGCTTTGGAGATGGACGTCGCCGTGATGGGCCGCCCGCCCGAGCACTTCCCCGTCGAGCGCGCGGTGATCGGCGACCATCCGCACGTCATCATCGCCCCGCCCGGCCACGCGCTGGCGGAACGGCGCGGCGTTCCGCTCGGCGAGGTCGCGCGCGAGACCTTCCTGCTGCGCGAGCCGGGGTCGGGCACGCGCGAGCTGATGCGCCGCCTTTTCACGGAGGCCGGACTGCCGCTCGGCGGGGAAACCGAGATCGGCAGCAACGAGACGATCAAGCAGGCGGTGATGGCCGGCATGGGCGTGGCCCTGCTCTCCGCCCACACCATCGCGGCGGAGGTGAAGGACGGGCGGCTCACCGTGCTGGACGTCGAGGGCCTGCCGGTCGTCCGGCAGTGGTTCGTCGTCCGGCACCGCGACAAGCGCCTGCTGCCCGCGGCCCAGGCGCTCTGGGACCACTTCGTGCGGTCCGGCGCGCGCTTCCTGCCACGGGCGGCGGAGGACACGCGACCCGCGGGGCGCAGGAAGCGTTGAACCGCCGCGAGGCCGGTGCGGTCCCGGGTTAGGGCGTTCCGCGCGCCTTACCCGGCCGCGAGGTCGGGCAGAGCCGCCTTGAGATCTTGGAGGCGGGCCAGCGTCCACGCGGCCAGCGCCTCGGCCATGGCGTCGGGGCCGGCCGGAAGTTCTGCCAGGGGGAGCGCCGCCACCAGGGACACGGCGCCGCCCTCCAGCACGGACCAGCCTTCGGCGAGGCGTCCGGGCGGCGGCGATCGGCGCCGCGGCCCGGGCTCGCCTTCGGCCCCGAGGGCCACCACGGCGTGGACGCCGCGCGGCAGCGGCGGGTGGGCCCCGCCCCAGCCGGCGCCGCCGTCGGGGAAGCGGAGGCCCCAGGCCACGAACCACTCCGCCGCCGCGTCCGGCGCGTAGGGAGGCCGCAGGAAAGCGTGGCCCCAGATCGCGCCGCGCTCGGGGTCGGTGACGTAGGTGGTGCGCCCCGTCGCGCGCATGGCGCGGAGCAGCGGGGCCGCCGCCTCCTCGATCCGGCCGAAGGTCCCGGCGATGCGGGCCTCGGCCGCGAGGAAGCGCTCGGCCGCGAGGAGGTCGTCGATGTCCGCCGTGTCGCGTCGCATGGGCTGGTCTCCAGGGCCGTGGCTCGCACGCCGGGCCGCCTGCCCTCGCGTGCGGCGCGGGATGATGTCCGGTCGAGGCGAGAGCGCGGCGCCGCCGCCCGCGCCCTTCGGAAAGCGCCAGCCGGCGGCCGGTTGCCGCGGCGGCGATCGCCGGGCGACCGAAGCCGGCGCGCCCCGCGCCGAAGAACGCTACCGCGGAACGGCGCGGCGGGATAACCAGGGCGGCGCCGGACCGGGGCACCGCCCGGCGCCGCGTGCATCTTCGGCGGGATGATGCTTTGGGTCCGGCGGTGGCGCGGAGGGGCGATCGAGTGCGGGTGCTGCTGATCGACGACGACGCGCTGGTGCGCCAAACGCTCGCGGAAACCCTTGCTGAGGAGGGCATCGAGGTGGACGGGCTCGCCAACGCGGAGGACGCCCTGGTCCTGCTCGGCGCCGGCCAGGTCCCGGACGTGCTCGTGGCCGACATCGACCTCGGGCCGGGCTTGAGCGGGCTGGACCTCGCGGCCCTCGCGCAGGAACGCCACCCCGCGGTCGAGGTCGTCCTGATCAGCGGCGCGTCGCCCGCCCCCGGCCAGCCCTCCTTCGAGGGCCACAGGCGCTTCCTCCGGAAGCCTTTCGCGCCCGCCGCGCTCGCGGAGGCGATCCGGGCCGCGGCCGCCGCGGCCAGGGACGCCACCTAGCCCGGCAAGCCTCCGGAACGCCGTTGCCCGGGATCGGCGGCTCCGGGCAGCCCGGTGTCGTCGCGCTCCCCGCCGCGGCGCGCGTTCCCCGCGGCGAGCACGGCCGTGTCGAGCCGCGCCTTGAGCGGCAGGTGGTCGGAGGCGCGCCGGGCCAAGGGCGTGTCGTGCGCCTCGACGCCGGGCACGAGGCCGCGCGGGTGCCCCATGATCCGGTCCAGCGAGAACATCGGGCGGAACGAAGGGAAGGTCGGCGCGCGCGGCGGTTCGCCGAACGCGGCGGCGAGCACGCCGAGCGCCGAGGCGCGGGGGCGCCACTCGTTGAGGTCGCCGAGCAGCAGCGTGGGCATCCGCCGCCCGGCCCCCATTTCCACCGCCTCCAGCAGCGCTTCGGCCTGGAGCCGCCGCCGCCCCGCGCCGAGGCTGAGGTGGGTCGCGATGAGCCGGAACGGCCCCCAACCGAGGTCGAGTTCCGCCAGCACCGCGCCGCGCGGTTCGAGGCCCCCCAGCCGGAGGCCCACCGGCGCGCGCAGGACCCGCGCGTCGCGCCGGACCAGGACCAGGTTGCTGCGCCAACCCTGCTCGCCCGGCCGGTCCGTCACGCGCAGGGGGCGCAGGCCGAGGTCGCGCTCGACCGCGTCCGCGTCCAGCATCGGGGTGCCCCGGCGGAAGTAGCGCTGCGCCTCCTGGAGTGCGATCAGGTCCGGCCGGATCTCGGCGATGACTCCCACGATGCGGTCCGGCCGGAACGGCCCGGCTGGACCGCGGCAGCGGTGGGCGTTGTAGGTGGCGACGAGCATGCGCCGGTTCCGTTGCGAGGCGCCGTCGGGGCCGCGATCGCCCCGCGCTCATCCCGAGGGCCCGCGCGCTCCCCGCCAAACGTCCGCCGTCGCCTCCGGTCCGCCGCGGCGCACCCCGGACAGTGCGGCCGCGAGCGTCACGCCGAGCGTGGTCAGCGCCGCGTCCGTCCAGGTGTCGGTCCAATTCCCGATCAGCCCGACGGCCCACTCGAAGGCTTCCCACGCCGCGCCGAGGCCCAAGCCGAACGCCGCCCCGGCGAGCGCGCGTTGCCCGGCGGTGCGCCGCCGCCCGTCCACGTCGAGCATCGCGGCGAACACGGCGCCCGCCAGCGCGCCGTTCAACAGGTGGACCGCCTCGTCGTAGGGGTTGGCGCCGTAGAACCAGTTCAGGCCGTAGCCCGGACTCGTCAGCAGCGTCGCCAGCACCGGGGCGGCGTCCAGGCTCCGGGGGAGTTCCCGCACGCGCCGGGGGAGCGCCTCCATGCGTTCCCGCGGCGGCAGAAGGAGGCCGAGGCACCCCGCCAGCGCCGCCACCGTGCCCATCGCGGCGCCCCGCTTGTCCATCGTCCAGAACCAAGCGGCCACCCCGGCCAGGGCGGCCAAGCACACCCAGGCGAACCACGACTGTCGCCGGACATCGTCCCTCGTCAACAAAGGCACGCGCGTCCCACTCCTCTCGGACTTCCGGAAGGGCTTGCCGACGCGGGTGCGCGGCGCCGTCCTCGGCGGCGAACACCAACGCGCGGGCGTGCTGGTGGTGGCCGAGAAGGGCGGCCGGCGCGCCGCCCATTATTTTTCTGCGGGAGCCCTAGGCAATGCCGGAAGCGCGCCGTCGCGGGGCGCGGGCGCCGCGCCGATGCCCGGCGTGCGCTTCCCGCGTCCGGCCCGGCGGGATCGCGTGCCCGTTGTCGCCCACGAAACCTGGACCGGAGTTCCGGCTCAATCCAGGCCGAGGGTGACGCTCCTGAACCGCCGCGCGCCCGCATCGGGCACTTCCTTGCATTTCACGCCGCCCTGCATTTTCCGATCCCCGTCGTCGCTGAGCAGCAGCACCCGCGTGCCCGTCGGATCGACAACCATCGCCTCGGGCGCGAAGTGGCCGCCCTCGTCGTGGAGCGAGGCCAGCACATCGGCGGCCCCGGCGAGCGGAACGGCGGCGTCCCCCCGCCGCCCCGTCCAGCCGAAAAGGTCGAAGCCCCTGCGGTCGCCGTCCGCGGGATCGGCCACGGGCCCGGCGGCGATGACGTAGGCGGCCCGCGCCGCGGAATACTCGATGCTCCGCACGCCCCTGCCGCCGAGGTCGAGCAGGAACGGGTCGCCGAAGCGCGGCCGCTCCCGCCCTTCCACCACCGCGGCCGGGTTCTCCAAGGGCAGGAGGATC
>CADCTL010000182.1 GCA_902805625.1 uncultured Acetobacteraceae bacterium | reverse complement strand
AGCTCCGTAGGTAGAACACGATGGGCATGGCCCCGAAGCGGAGCCAAGCCGCGGCGAAGACTTTGGGCGCGTACTTGGCGGACATGGTGCCCCGCTTCGGCCTGCCTTTCCCGAGGGCGCTGTCCGACGCGCGGCGGTGTTCGTCCAGCGCCGCGCTCCGGGACAGCAACTCGTCCTGTCGATCGTGCCGCTGGCCGATGACCTTGTAGGCCGCCTCGATCCCCGGCCAGGCGTAGAGCGCCAGCGCGAGCCCCAGCAAAGCCAGCGAAGGCGGGAAGACGAAGCTGAAGGCGTTGTGCCAGCGGTCCAGCGACGCGCTCATGGAGGACGCGTAGCCGATCACCAGGAAGGAGTGCGAGGCGATGAAGGCGTTGAGGCGGCTCGCCGGTATGTCGCTCTCGAACCTGATCTCGCCGCGGTAGAAGTTCAGCAGGTCCAGATCTTTGTCGCTCACCCGGGCGCCTTTTGCTCGTTCCGCGGGAAGGCCGTCACGTGGGCAGCGCGACCTCCGGCACCGCCGCCCCCGCGTCCCGCAAGGCCCGCGCGGCGCCCGGGTGGAAGGGCAGCACGCGGTTGGTGCCGGCGTTCGCCGCGCGGGTGCCGGCGGCGCTGGGCGCGATCTCCCGCGCGGGGTCGGCCGCGGAGAGCGCGGCGCGGGTGAGGGCGTGGGCGGCCGCCTCCGGCATCGCGGCGTTCCCCACCACGAAGTTCCACGCCGCGAAGGACGCGATCGGCGCGTCCTGGCCGCGGTACGTGCCGGGCGCGACGGTGGTCGGCGCCAGGTAGGGCAGGCGCGACACCACGCCGCGCGCCACGTCCTCGCCCGGCCCGAACACCGCCGCCTCCGTCCGGTCGGCGACGGCCGCCAGCGCCGGGATCGGCACGATGGCGCCTTGCCACAGGGCGTCGATCTCGCCTCGCAGCGCCGCCTCCACCAGCGCCGCGCTGTCGCCGCTGACGACCTCGGCGCGGAGGCCGGCCACCTCGGCGGCGGCGCGGAAGAAGGTTTCGGCCGGGCCGCGGGCGGGGCCGCAGCCCACGCGCTTGCCTTCCAGGTCGGCGAAGCGGGCGAGGCCGCGGGCGCGCGGGGCGGCGACCATGAAGGCCGTCTCGTACATCGGGAACAGCGCGCGCACGGCGCGGTGGCGCCGCCCGCCCGCCGCCGGCGTGCCGTTCAGCGCGTCCGCCGCGCTGCCGAGGAAGGCGGCGCCGATCGCGTTCGGGTCGTCCTCCACGCGGGCCAGGTTCTCCAGGCTGCCGGCGGAGCGGCGCACCTCCACGGCAATGCCCTTCGTCGCCAGGAACCGCGCCAGCGCCTCGCCGTAGGGCAGGAACGCGCTGCCGGGGCCCGCGGTGTGGAACGGCACCGGCGCGGCCGGGGGCTGCGCGCGGGCCGGGGTCGGCGCGGCGGCCAGGGCGGAGAGGATCAACGGGCGTCGGCGCATCGGGCGGTGTCCGTTCCGGACCGGCAGGCTTCGCGCGCGGGGCGTCCGTTGTCCAGGCGATGCCGCGGGAAGCCGTTGCCCCGTCGCTTGTTCACCTTCCGTTAGCCGTCGCGGGCGCACCTTGTCCGAGGACCCCCCGGCCCGGCGGCAACACGGCGGTGGGACACGCGGCAAAGGACGAGAACACCTCATGGACCAGGGCATGACGGAGGAGCAGGAGGAAGCCCGGCTCGGCGCGTTGCGGGACCTGAACCTGCTCGACACGCCGGAAAGCGAAGGCTTCGACCGCATCACCCGCATGGCCAGCCGGCTGTTCGACGCGCCGATCTCGGCCGTGTCGCTCACCGACCGGCACCGGCAATGGTTCAAGTCGCACGTGGGCACGGCGGGGCGGGAGATCCCGCGGGAGCGGGCGCCGTGCGCCGAAGTCGCGCGCGCGGCGTCCACCCTGGTCGTCCCCGACCTGCTGCGGGACGCGCGCTTCGCGGACAGCGTCTTGGCGCGGTCGGGCATCCGCTTCTACGCGGGCGCGCCGCTGGTCACGCGCGACGGCCACGCCCTGGGCGCCATGTGCGTGCTGGACAAGGACCCCCGCGTCGCCTCGGACGACCAAGTGGCGGCGTTGCAGGACTTTGCGGCGATGGTCATGGCGCAGGTGGAGTTGGAACACGACTTCGGCCGCATCGACCCGCTGAGCGGCCTGCCCAACCGGAACCAGCTCGCGGACGATTTGCAAGACTTGGCCCGCGCCCATCCCGGGGCGGCGCGCGTGAACATCCTGATCGACCTGGCCGACGCGCGGCAGATCGGCGAGATGTGCAGCGTGCTGGGCCCTTCCTGCATCGACGACCTGGTCAAGGCGTCGAGCCGGACGGTGAAGGATGCGCTGGGCGCCGCCGCCGGGCTCTACCACACGGGCGCGGCCGCTTACCTCCTGGTCCTGGACGAGGCCCAGGGCGGGCCGTGGCGCGACACGATGGAGAGGATGGCCGAGAGCCTCCGGCACCCCGTCGCGTGCAACGGCGTGCCGATCGCGGTGGACGCGGTGTTCGGCGTGTCGCCGTTCCGGCTCGGCGAGGCGGAACCGCGCGACGCGGTGCGCTCGGCGGTCAGCGCCGCCGGCGACGCGCGCGCGGCGGGGCTCGACCACGCGGTCTACAGCCCGGCCAGCGACGAGGCCAACCGCCGCCGGTTCCACCTCCTCGCCGACATGCGCGAGGCGCTGGCCGGGCCCGGGCAGCTCCGCCTCGCCTACCAGCCGCGGGTGGACGTCCGCACCGGCGCCGCCCTCGGCGCCGAAGCGCTCCTGCGCTGGCGGCACCCCAGCTTCGGCGACGTCTCGCCGGCCGAGTTCATGCCGCTGGTCGAGCAGACGGCCTTGGCGCGGCCGGTCACCGCGTGGGTCGTGGACACGGCCCTGGACCAGATCGCGGCTTGGCGGCGGGCCGGCATCGGGCTCCGCGTGTCCGTCAACGTGTCCGCCAACAACCTGCGCGAGCCGGACTTCGCGCACCGGCTGGCGCGGGCGCTGGAGCGCCGCGCGCTGCCGGCGGAGGCGATCGAACTGGAGTTCACCGAGAGCGCCTTGATCGGCGACGGCGGCCGCGTGCTGGAGCAGCTCGGGCAACTGCGGTCCATGGGCGTCGAGATCGCCATCGACGATTTCGGGACGGGCTACAGCACCTTCTCGTACCTGCGGACCATGCCGGCCGACACGGTGAAGCTGGACCAGTCCTTCCTGCGGCCGCTGGACACGGACGCGAAGGCCCGGCAGCTCGTGTCTTCCATGATCGCCATGGCGCACGGGCTCGGCTTCCGCGTCGTCGCGGAGGGCGTGGAAACCGAGGCCGCGCGCGAATTCCTCGTCGAGTGCGGGTGCGAGGAGGCGCAGGGCTACCTTTTCTGCCGCCCGGTCGATCCGGAAGCGCTTGAAAGGTGGCTCGCCGCCCAGGCCCGGCCGGGCTAAGCGCCGTATAGGCGCCGGGCCACGGCCTATCCAGGCAGAGGTTCCACGGAACGGCCGCCGGACACGGCCGGGCCGGCTCCTAGCTGGGCTGCCCCTCGCTCTTCTCCTTCTCGATCTTCATCGCCGCAGCTTCCGTCTCGGCGCGGTCGTCGCTGGGCCGCCCCTTGGGCTCCGCGTCCCCGGCCTCGCCGGGATCCCCGCCGCCGCCGGCGCCGCCGGCCGAACCTTTTCCTTTCTGCTCCGGCGTCCAGCCCTCTTCCGCCTGTCCCCCGGCCTCGTCGCTCGGCATGGCGTCCTCCTTCGTTCGGAGAAATCCAGCGCCGCGGCGCGCGGCGGGTTCCGCGCCGCCGCTAGTCCCGACCCTCGTCCGGGATGCGGAGGACGGTGCCGCACGCCTTGCAATGCACCGCGTCCGGCTCGTGCCGCGACAGCGCGCAGGTGGGGCATTCGAAGGTGATCTTCGCCGGCCGGAACAGCGCCTGCGCCAGCCGCAGGAACAGCGTCACGCCGAAGATCATGATGGCGACCGAGAGCATCCGCCCGCCGGTGCCGGGCAGGGTGATGTCGCCGAAGCCGGTGGTGGTGAGCGTGGTCACGGTGAAGTAGAGCGCGTCGCCGTAGTTGCGGATGTGGTCGTTGCGGCCGATCTGCGTCTCGAAGACCAGCCCGGTCATGATGAACACGAAGACGAGGAGCTGCGCCGCGGCGATGATCACCTCCTCGTTGCGGCGGAAGAAGGGGAAGTCGCCGCCGAGCGAGATGGCGAGCCGGCACGAGTGCAGCACGCGCAGGAACCGCAGCGCCCGCAGGAAGCCGAGCCCGTGCGTCACGAAGGGGGCGGCGAGGAGCGAAAAAATGGCGGCGATGTCCGCCAGGGCGGAGGGCCGCAACAGGTCACGCCCCAAGCGCGAGCTGGCGTAATTCCGCGCCACGAACTCCGCCAGCAGCACCAGGCCGAGCGCCGCCTCGAAGGCCAGCACCGCGGGGTGGCGGGGCAGGAAGGAGACGATGGCGACGAGGGCGAGGGAGGTGAGGTCGAGCACCAGCAGCCCCAAGCGGAAGCGCCGCCCCTGGAGGGTGTCGCCCTCGAACAACTCCCGCAGGCGGGCCCGCACCCCCCCGGGGCGCGGCCCGGGGAGGGCGTCGGCGGGCGGCGCCCCGGCGCTCACAACGCCCCGCCCCTCCGCCCCGCCATGGCCCCCAGCCGCAAGCGCAGCGCGTTCAGCTTGATGAAGCCCTGGGCGTCCGTCTGGTCGTAGGCGCCCTCGTCCTCCTCGAAGGTCACGTGCTTCATCGAGTAGAGCGAATGCGGCGAGCGGCGGCCCGTGACGATCGTGTTGCCCTTGTAGAGCCGCAGCCGCACCTCGCCCGTCACGCTCCCCTGGCTCTCGTCCACCAGCGCCTGGAGCATCCGCCGCTCCGGCGCGAACCAGAAGCCGTTGTAGACCAGCTCCGCGTAGCGCGGCATGAGCGAGTCCTTCAGGTGCGCCGCCTCGCGGTCGAGCGTGATGCTCTCCATGGCCCGGTGCGCCGCGAGCAGTATGGTGCCGCCCGGCGTCTCGTAGCAGCCGCGGCTCTTCATGCCGACGAAGCGGTTCTCCACCAGATCGAGGCGCCCGATGCCGTTGTCGCGGCCCAGGGCGTTGAGGCGCGTCAGCAGCGCGGCGGGCGACAGGCGCTCGCCGTTTATGCCCACCGCGTCGCCGCGCTCGAACTCCACGGTGATCTCGGTCGCGCGGTCGGGCGCGTCCTCGGGCCGGATGGTGCGCTGCCACACGATCTCGTCCGGCGCGTCCCAGGGCTCCTCCAGGATCTTCCCCTCGGACGATGAGTGCAGGAGGTTCGCGTCCACGGAGAAGGGCGCCTCGCCGCGCTTGTCCTTGGCGATCGGGATCTGGTGCTGCTCGGCGAAGGCGAGGAGGGCGGTGCGGCTGCCCAGCTCCCACTCCCGCCAGGGCGCGATCACCTTCACCTCCGGCTTCAGCGCGTAGTAGGCCAGCTCGAACCGGACCTGGTCGTTGCCCTTGCCGGTGGCGCCGTGGGACACGGCGTCGGCGCCGGTGGCCTCGGCGATCTCGATCTGCCGCTTGGCGATCAGCGGGCGGGCGATGGAGGTGCCGAGCAGGTACTGGCCCTCGTACAGCGCGTTGGCGCGGAACATGGGGAACACGAAGTCGCGGACGAATTCCTCGCGCAGGTCGTCCACGAAGATGTTCTCCTCGCGGATGCCCAGCAGCCGGGCCTTGTCGCGCGCCGGGCCCAGCTCCTCGCCCTGGCCGAGGTCGGCGGTGAACGTCACCACCTCGCAGTTGTAAGTGGTCTGGAGCCATTTGAGGATCACGCTGGTGTCGAGCCCGCCGGAGTAGGCGAGCACCACCTTCCTCACGTCCTTCACGCGCATGGGCATGTCCTTGAGTCGCAACGGAAACCGCGGGCCGTTCGGCGGGTGTGGCCGCCTTGCCCACTCATCGCCCCTCGCGCCCCGGGGGTAAAGACCGCCGTTGCGAAAACCGTTCGCCTTGTGGTTTCATCACAAGGATGGCATTTCACATACAATTGTTGTTTGCCTGCTGCGCCACCCTGCTCGCCGCCGCCCTGCCGGTCGCGGGGCGGGCCGAGCAGCCGCCGCCGGCGCGGGCCGCCGTGCTCAACGCCGACGCCCCGCCCTATCTCACCGTGGCCGGCCGCAAGGACTATCAGCGCTTCTTGCAGCAGGCGACGCCGCGCGCCTTCGCCCTCAGCCCGGACGGCTCCTGGGGCTGGGCGGCCGCCCTCGACACGCCGAAGGCCACCGAAGCGCGCGCCATCGAGATCTGCGCCGGCTGGGGCGGCCAGGGCTGCCGCGTCTACGCCCGCGACCTCCAGGTGGTCTGGCCCGGCCGGGAAAGCGGCCCGCCCCCGGTGCGGGAAGCCGTCCTGTCCTCCGGGCCGGGCTGGTCGCTGGCGGCGGACGAGCGCTTCCTGTGGCAAGGGCCGGGCGCGGCCCGCGGCGCCTACCTCTGGGCGCACGGCCGGGCCGCCGGCGGCCAGGACAGCCGCGGCGGGCAGCCGCAGCCGCACGTCCGCATCTTCAACAACGCCGGCTACGACGTGCTGCGCTTCGACCGCGCCCCGGCCACGGACGAGACGGACGCCGCCGCCGCCTGGATGCGCTCGGCTTTGTCCGAACTGCGCGCGCAGGGCTACGCCAAGGTCGTGGTGGGCGGCCAGTCGCGCGGCGCCTGGAACGCCTTGCAGGCGCTGGACCGGCCGGGCCTGGCCGACGCGGTGGTGGCGGTGGCGCCGGCGGCGCACGGCGCGACGGGGAGCGCGGCCTGGGCCTGGGCGCTCGACGACCTGCGCCAGGTGGTCCGGGCGGCGCGCAGCCCCTTGGCGCGCGTCGCCATCGCCAACTTCACCGGCGACGAGTTCGACCCGGACCCGGAAGGCCGCTCCCAGATTTTCCGGAGCCTCTCCTCGCCGAAGGTCGGCGCCCTGCTCTTCCTCGACCGGCCGCAGGGGCTGGAAGGGCACGGCGCCGGGGCCGACGCCCGCTTCACCCAGCGCTACGGCGCCTGCCTGCTGGAATTCGCCGAGGGCCGCTCCTCCCGCTGCTGAGCCCCTTCGGGGCGGCGCGGCACGATCAGGTTCGCCACCAGCACCTGCACCGGTTCGTCGCGGCCGTTGAAGGTGGTGGTGCGCGCCTTGACCAAGCCCTGCTCGGGCCGGGAGCGGGACGGGCGCACCTCCAGGATCTCGGTCTCGATGTGCAGCTCGTCGCCGGGGTGGACGGGCCGCGGCCAGCGCAGCTCGTCCATGCCGGCGCCGACGATGCCGCCGGCGGGCCACAGGTCGCTCTCCACCAGCATCCGCATGGTCATCGCCGCCGTGTGCCAGCCGCTGGCGGCCAAGCCGCCGAAGACGCTGCGGCGCCCGGCCTCCTCGTCCAGGTGGAAGGGCTGCGGGTCGTACTGGGCGGCGAAGCCGGTGACGTCCGCCGCCGTCACCGTGATCCGCGTGGGGCTCCCGTAGCGCTGGCCGGGGGCGAGGTCTTCGAGGTGGAGTCGGTCCATGGGCGTCGGTCCTCCTACCGCACCCCTTGCCGCGCCCAGAGCGCCAAGGCCAGCACGCCCGCGCCCGCCACGGCGAAGGCGCCGCGGTAGCCGAGCGCGGCGAGCCCCAGGCCGAAGACCAGCGAGCCGGCGCCTTGCCCGAGGAAGAGCGCCAGCGCGAAGGCGCCCACCGCCGTGCCGCGCGCTTCCGGCAGCGCCTCGGTCGCCCGGACCTGGAGCACGCCGTGGAACATGTAGAACGCCAAGCCGAGCATCGCCTGGAGCGCCGCCACCTGCGCCCAGCCGCCGGCAAGCGCCAAGCCGCCGAGGCCCAGCGACAGGCCGACCCCGCCGGCCAGCAAAAGCCTCCGCTCGCCTAGCCGACGGACAAGCCGCCGGGCCAAGCGGGTGTAGGCGAAGGCGCCGAGGCCGAAGCCGGCGATCACCAGCCCCGCCTCGGCGGCGTTGCGCCCGAACTCCTCGACCAGGAAGGCGCCGACGAAGGGGAACGCACCGCCGAACAGGAAGAAACCGTTCAGGAAGGCCACGCCCATCAACCGGCGCCCGGCCGGCGCGCGCAGCAAGGCCGCGTAGCCGAACCCGCCGCCCCCGCGCCGCGCCCGGCCCTCGCCCGCCCGCCGCGATCCCGCGCCCGCCAACCGCCGCGCCAGCACGCCCCCGACCACGAGCGCGAACAGCCCCAGCAACAGGAAGGGCAGCCGCCAGTCCGCCAACTCGGCCAGCACCCCGGCGGCCGGGCCGGCCAGGAGCTGCGCCATCACCATGCCGGTCGAGAAGCGGCCGATCACCGCCTGCCGCTCGGCGTAGGGCACCGCGTCGCCCAGCTCGGCCATCAGCAGCGGGATCACCGCGCCGGCGAAGAAGCCCGAGGCGGCGCGCAGCGCCACCAGGGTCGGCAGCCCGGCGGCGAGCGCGCTGCCCAGCAGGCAGAGGCCGTAGAGCAGCAGCGCGGCGCAGGCGACGCGGGCCTTGCCGAAGCGGTCGCCGAGCGGCCCGGCCCCGACCTGCACCAGCCCGTAGAACAGCACGAAGCCCGCCACCAAGCCGGAAACGGCGCCGACCGACACGCCGAAGTCGCGGGCCAGCAGCGGCAGCAACGGGTCCAGCAGGCGCATCCCGGAGCCGGTGGCGAAACCGGCGAGGGCGAACAGGCCTATGGGCGGCGGGTGGCGAGGCGGACTTCCGGGGTCGGACACCGCGGCATCGGGCGGGCCGCGGCCGGCGTGGTCAAGCGCCGCCCGGTCGAGCGTCCCGGTCAGGTCGTGGGGTCGAGCGCGCTCGCCACCGCCTCCTTCTGCGGCTGGGGCAGCACCTTCATCACGAAGATGAAGGCCGAAAGGGCCAGGCAGATGCCGTTGGTCACGATCAGCGGCCATTGCCCGAGCATCAGCCCGTAGGCGAGCCAGAGCGAGAAGCCCGTCACCGTGATGGCGTACATGCGCTTGGAGATGGCCGAGGTGTCGCGGGTGCGGATCACCTTCCAGGCCTGGGGCACGAAGCTGGTGGTGGAGCAGATCGTGGCGAGCGAGCCGACGATGTTGGCGGCGTCCATGGCGGGGTCCGGTGCGGTGGGCACGCGCCCAACATCGCGGGGCGCCGCCGGGTTCCGGGCGATGCGCCGGCGGATTGACAGCGCCGGGCCGCCGCGCGGACCATCGGCGGCGAGGTGAGCACCCCGCGCGCATCCGTCCCGCCTGCCCGTCCGCGGCGAGGCCCCCGGCCTCCCGGCGGAGGCGCGGCGTGAGCCGGCCGGGGACCGGAGAGGACGCCGGCGGACCGCCGCCCCTGCTCGGCCGGGGGTTCCACTGGCATGAGCTGCGCGAAGGGCAGCGCTTCCGCACCTTCCGGCGCACCGTGACCGAAACCGACCTCGTCAACTTCGTCTCCGCCACGGGGATGCTGGAGCCGCTCTTCGTGGACGCGACGCACGAGGGCGCCATGGGGCCGCGCCCGGTGCCGGCGGCGCTCACCTGGGCACTGATCGAGGGCATCCTGTTGCGGACCATGCTCCACGGCACCGGCCTCGCGCTGCTGGAAGCGTCGCAGCGCGCCCTCTTGCCGGTGCGCGTCGGCGACACGATCGGCGCCGAGGTCACGGTGACGGGCGTCCGCCCCACCTCGCGCGGGAACCGGGCCGTGGTCGCCTCCGACGTGCGCGTGCTGAACGGGCGCGGCGAGTGCGTGATGACCTACACGGCGACGCGCCTGGTGGCCGGGGCGCCGCCGGACGCGTAAGGAAACCGAGGAGGGAGCGAAGACGCCATGCACCGCCGCCGCATCCTGGGCATCGCCGCCGCCGCGGCCTGCGCGCCGCTGGCCCGCCCCGCCCTCGCCCAAGGCGCCGCCTTCCCGGAGCGCCCGGTGCGCTTGGTGGTGGCCTTCCCGCCCGGCGGCCCGACCGACGTGGTGGCGCGCATCCTGGCCGAGCGCGTGGCGCGCGACCTGGGCCAGCCCGTGGTGGTGGAGAATCGCGGCGGGGCGAACGGCAACATCGCCGCCGAGGCGGTCGCGAAGGCGCCGCCGGACGGTTACACGGTGCTCTACAACACCTCCTCCATCGCCATCAGCCGGGCGCTGTACCGCAGCCTGCCCTACGACGTGCTGCGCGACCTCTCGCCGGTGGCGCTGACCGCCGCTTCGCCGCTGGCGCTGGTGGTGCATCCGTCGCTGCCGCCCCGCGACCCGCCGGGCTTCATCGCCTGGGCGAAGGCGAGCGGCGGCCGCGTGTCCTACTCCTCCGGCGGCGTCGGCAACATCTCGCACCTGCTGAGCTTCCTGGTGCTGCGCCACATCGGGGCGGAGGCGACCCACGTGCCTTACCGCGGCACGGCGGCGGCGCTGACGGACGCGGCGGCGGGCAACGTGCAGTTCACCTCGGACACGGTCGTCACCGCGCTGCCGCTGATCCAGGAAGGCCGCGTGCGGGCCATAGCGGTCAGCTCGGCGGCGCGCACGCCGCTGCTGCCCGACGTGCCGAGCATGGCGGAGGCGGGGATGATGCCGCCGGGCTTCGAGGTGGGCGCTTGGCAAGGCATCCTGGCGCCCGCGCGCACCCCGCCCGCCGCCGTTTCGCGGCTGAACGCGGCGGTGCGCGCCGCGCTCGCCGACCCGGAGGTGCGGGCGCGGCTGGCGGCCCAGGGCGCGCAGCCCACCGGCGGCGCGCCGGAGGACTACGCGCGCCACCTGCGTGAAGAGGTGGAGCGCTGGGGCCGCGTGGTGGCGGAAAGCGGCGCCACCGCGGAGTAAGGCGGATCGGGGTCGGAAGACGCCTGCGACGCTCACCGCCGCTGACCTCATCGACACTTCTCGTGCCGCGATCCCCGGAGGAACAAGGCACGCCGCGACCGGCGAGCGCGCTTTCCTGTTTCTTCACCCGAACGCCTCACTGTCCGCGGACGCCGCGGATTGGCGGCGGCCGGGTTCACGGGGCGGGGGGTGCGCGGTTGGCACAGGTGGCGTTGCATCGGCCGGCGAACATGCAGACGGCCTTCACCTTCTACGGCGTCGTGCACAAGGCGAGCGCCGGCTGCATCGTCATCGGCAACGGCAACGCCACCACCGTCTACGAAGGGGCTTTCGCCTACGACGTCCACGGCGGCCTGAGCGGCGGCACGCTGGCCGCTGTCACCCACTCCACGCAGAACGCTTTGGACTTCGCCGCCACGGGCTTGTCGGTGGACGCCGCGACCGCGGCCGATTTCATCAACCGCGGCGAC
>CADCTL010000181.1 GCA_902805625.1 uncultured Acetobacteraceae bacterium | reverse complement strand
GCGGCGAAGCGGGGCGGCGGCGCGGTGGCGGCCTCGCCCTCCGCGGTGGCCGCGGCGCGGTCGGGCGGCGGCGCGCGCGGCACCAGCAGCAGGTTGAGCGGCAGCGCCAGCGCGAGGTTGAGCCCCGCCCAGGCGAGGCACGCGCCGCGCCAGCCGAACTGCCCCTCGAACGCGGCGGAGAGCGGCCAGCCCACGGTGGAGGCGAAGCCCGCGACCAGCGTGACGCCGGTGATCGCGCCGCGCGCCTCGCGCCCGTACAGCCCGGCGAGGGTGGCGAAGGCGGCGTCGTAGAGGCCGAGCGCGATGCCCGCGCCCAGCACGAGCCACGCCGCGGCCAGCGTCCCCGGGCCCTGCGCGGCGGCGAGCAGGCACAGGCCGAGCGCCAGCACGCCGTTGGACGAGGCCAGCACCGGCCGGCCGCCGCGCCGGTCTATCGCGCGCCCCACCGACGGGCCCAGCAGAGCCGACAAGACGAGGGCCGCCGAGAAGGCGCCGAACACCCAAGGGGGCGCGAGGCCGAGGTCGCGCGCCATCGGCTCGGCCAGGATGGCGGGCAGGTAGTAGGACGATCCCCAAGCGACGGTCTGCGACGCCCCGAGCGCCAGGACGACGGTGCGGCGGTTCGGCGGCACGCCTAGCCGGGGAGCCGGCGCGCGGCCGGCATGGGAGCGCGAGCACGGCCGTCGTTCATCATGCCGCTCGAATACGCGCGCCCGCTCCGCCCGGCGTCAAGCCGGGTGCCTCGCTCCGGGGCGGCGTGCCCGTTCGCCGATGGTGTCGCGCTGTTCGTGGAAGCATCGCCGGTGGGCGGTTCGCCCGCAGCGCGGGCGCTTCCGCAAAGTCCGCGAACAGGCGAAGGGGCGCACCGGGCCGTGGGGCTCCGTCCCGCGACATGGCGAATCCCTCCCGCATTGCCGCCTGTGGGAGCGGCTTGTACCGTCGGCGAAAGCTTGAGCGGGCGGCCGAAAACGGCCGAGGCACGGGAAGCCCCGCCGGACCGGGAGGGCGGCGCGCGTGGACGCAGCGGACACCTACGAATGCGACGTGTTGGTGGTCGGCACCGGCGCGGGCGGCTTGTCCGCGGCGGTGACGGCGCGCGCGCTCGGCCTCCATGTGCTGCTCGTGGAGAAGGACGCCTTTTACGGCGGCACCACGGCGCGCTCCGGCGGTTGGCTCTGGATTCCGTGCAGCCCGCCCGCGCGGCGCGAGGGCGTGGCGGACAGCCCCGAAGCGGCGCGCACCTACCTCCAGCACGAGGCCGGCAACCACTTCGACGCGGACCGCGTGGACGCTTTCCTGCGCCACGGGCCGGAGATGGTCGAGTTCTTCGAGCGGGAGACGGCGGTGCGCTTCGTGCTCGGCCCGACCTTCGCCGACTACCACCCGGACGCGCCCGGCGGGACGCCCGGCGGCCGCTCCATCTGCGCGGCGCCCTTCGACGCGCGCGAGCTGGGCGCCGAGAAGGACAGGCTGCGGCCGCCGCTGCGGGAGATCACCTTTCTCGGCATGATGATCGGCACGGGCAAGGAGCTGGTGCATTTCTTCAACGCCACCCGTTCCGTCCGCTCCGCCGCCGTGGTCGCGGGGCTGCTGGCGCGGCATTCACGCGACGTCGCGCTGCACGGGCGCGCCATGCGGCTGACCAACGGCAACGCGCTGGTCGGGCGGCTGGCGAAGTCGGCCTTCGACGGCGGCATCCCGCTCTGGACGTCGGCGCCGGCGCGCGAGCTGGTCGTGGAGGACGGCGCGGTGCGCGGCGCGCTGGTGGAGCGGGAGGGCCGGACCGTGCGCGTGCGGGCGCGGCGGGGCGTGGTGCTGGCCGCGGGCGGCTTCCCGCAAGACGTGGCGCGGCGCGGGGCCATGTTCCGCCACGCGCCCACGGGGGCTGAGCACTGGTCGCCGGCGCCGCCCGGCAACACCGGGGACGGGCTGCGGCTGGGTGAGGCTGTCGGCGCCTCCGTCGAGGACCGCTTCCCCAACGCGGCGGCTTGGGTGCCGATCTCGCTGGTGCCCTGGCCGGACGGCAGCACGGGGACCTTCCCGCACTTCGTGGACCGGGCGAAGCCGGGCGTCATCGCCGTCACGGCGGACGGCGCGCGCTTCGTCAACGAGGCGGACAGCTACCACGACTTCATCCAGGCCATGGTCTCCGCCACCGAGGGGCGGGAGCACGCGGCTTGGCTGGTGTGCGACCACGCCGCCCTGCGGCGCTACGGGCTCGGTTTCGCCAAGCCCTTCCCGTTGCCGCTCGGGCCGCACCTCCGCTCGGGCTACCTGCTGCGCGGGCGGACGCCCGCGGAGTTGGCGGCGGCGGCCGGCATAGACCCCGCGGCGCTGGAGCGGACGGTCGAGGCGTTCAACGAACCGGCGCGGCGCGGCGAGGACCCCGCCTTCGGCCGGGGGAGCACCGCCTACAACCGCAGCCTCGGCGACCCGCTGGTGGCGCCCAATCCCTGCGTCGCGCCTTTGGAACGGGGGCCGTTCTACGCGGTGAAGGTGGTGCCCGGCGACCTCGGCACCTTCGCGGGGCTGCGCGGCGACGCGCACGCGCGGGTGCTGGACGGCGCGGGGCGGCCGATCCCCGGCCTCTACGCGGCGGGCAACGACCTCGCCAGCGTCATGGGCGGCAACTACCCCGGCGGCGGCATCACGCTCGGGCCGGCGATGGCGTTCGGGTGGATCGCGGCGCACCACTTGGCCGGGCGGGCGCCGGGCGCGGCGGCGCAGGACGAGCCGGCCGCCGCGGCGGCGTGAACGCCGCTCGAACCGGCGAGGGCGAGCCCCGACGCTCCGGCTTCGCGGACGCGCTGCGCGGCTTCGCGCTGGTGGGCATCTGCGTCGTCAACCTGCCCTGGCTCGCCTCGTCCCCGCCGGGGGAGCGGTCCGGCCTGGACGACGCGGCGCGGCTGCTGGTCGCGCTCCTCTTCGAGGGCAAGTTCTTCGTGCTGTTCTCCCTGCTGTTCGGCTTCGGCTTCCAGCGCCAACTGGCGCGGGCCGGCGGCGGGGCGGCGGGGTCCTACGCGCGTCGCCTCGCCGGCCTGTTCGTGCTCGGCGCGCTGCACGCGGCGCTGCTGTTCGTGGGCGACATCCTTGCCACCTACGCGCTGCTCGGCGCCTTGCTGTGGGCCGTGCGGCGCCTGCCGGACGCGCGCCTGCTGGCGCTCGCGGGGCTCTGCGCGCTGGTCGCGGCGGCGGCCTTCGCGCTGCTCGCCTGGGTCTACACGGGGGACCACGACGCGGCGGCGGTGGCGGCCGACGAAGCGGCGGCGCGGCGCGCCTACCTGGGGAGCTTCGCGGAAGCGCTCGCGCGGCGGCTCCAGGACCTGCCAGGCGCCGCCGTGACGGTGCTCCTGTTCAACTGGCCGCTCGCCTTCGGCGCCTTCTGCCTGGGCTTGGTCGCCGGGAGGCGGGGCTTGCTCGACGACCCTGCGCGGTTGGCGGGCGTGTTGCCGCCCGTGCGGTGGCTGGTAGCCGGGGCGTTGGTCGGCAACCTCGCCGCCGCGGCCGCTTACCGGCTGCCGGGCGGCTGGGTCGTCGCGGCCTACGCGTTGTTGGCGCTCGGCGCGCCCTGCTTGGCCGCGTTGTACGCGCTCGCCCTGGCCCGCGCGTGGGGCATTCCCCGCGCGCGGGCCTGGATGGAAGCGTGGTTGGTCCCCGGCGGCCGCATGTCGCTGAGCAACTACCTGGGCCAGTCGGTCGCTGCGAACCTCCTCCTGGCCGGCTGGGGCTTCGGCCTTTACGGCTCGCTGGGGGCCGCGGCGCTGCTGGCGTTGGCGCTGGCGATCGCCGGGACGGGGCTCGCGCTCTCGTCCGTCTGGCTCCGGCGGTTCCGCGCCGGGCCGGCGGAGCGGATGCTGCGCGCGTGGGCGCGGTGAGGCGGGCGGTGGGTGGACCCTGCGGGCGGCCCGCGCGATGGTGCGGCCGATTGCCGAGGAGGAAAACCGATGCCCACACGCGAAGGCGCGCTTTCCCGCGCCGCCGGCTTCTTCGACGGCGGCGGCTTCCGCGATCTGCTCGCCGGGCTGGTGGCCATTCCTTCCACCGCGCAGGAGACCGGACGCGAAGCCGAGCTAGAACGCTACCTGCGCGACGCCATCCGGCCCTGGCTGGAGCGGATGGGCTTCGCCGTGGCGGTCCACGCGAATCCCGTCGAGGGCTTCGGCCCCATCCTGTCCGCCGAACGGATGGAAGACCCGTCCCGCCCGACGATCCTCTTGTACGGCCACGGCGACACGGTGCGCGGGCTGGACGAGCAATGGCGGTCCGGCCTCGCGCCCTGGCGGCTCACCGAAGAAGGCGACCGCTGGTACGGCCGCGGCACCGCCGACAACAAGGGCCAGCACGCGCTCAACCTTTCCGCGCTGGAAGCGGTGCTGACGGAGCGGGGCGGTCGCCTCGGCGCCAACGTCCGGGTGGTGCTGGAGATGGCGGAGGAGCGCGGCAGCAAGGGCCTTCGCGAGTTCGTCGCCGCCAACAAGGACGCTTTGCGGGCGGACGCGCTGATCGCCTCGGACGGCCCGCGCGTGGACCCCGCCGTGCCCACCATCGCCACCGGCACGCGCGGCACCTGGCACTTCGACCTGGTCGTCGCCTTGCGCGAGGGCGGCGTGCATTCCGGCCACTGGGGCGGGCTGACCCGCGACCCCGCGATCATCCTGGCGCACGCGCTGGCCTCGCTGATGGACCGCAACGGGCGCATCCTGGCGCGCGACCTCTTGCCGCGGAACGGCGTGCCGGCCGCCGTGCGCGGCGTGCTGGACGGCTGCCCGGTGGGCGGCGGCGGCGAGGGCTCCGCGACCATCGACGAAGGCTGGGGCGAGCCGGGCCTTACGGCGGCGGAGAAGATCTATGGCTGGAACAGCCTCATCGTGCTGGCCATGGTGAGCGGCCGGCCGGAGAACCCGGTGAACGCCGTGGCGCCGGACGCGCGCGCGCACTGCCAGATCCGCTACACCGTGGACACCGACCCCGCCGGCTTCGAGGCCGCGCTGCGCCGCCACCTGGACGCGGAAGGCTTCCGCGAGGCGCGGATCGAGAACGCCTTCACCCGCATGGCCGCGTCCCGCACCGCGCCCGACGACCCCTGGGTGCGTTGGGCGCAGGGCAGCATGGAGCGCTCGCTCGGCCGCGCGGTGCAGATCATCCCGAACAGCTCCGGCGGGCTGCCGGGCGACGTCTTCGTGGACCACCTCGGGCTGCCGCTGGTGTGGGTGCCGCACAGCTACAACGGCTGCAAGCAGCACGGGCCCGACGAGCACCTGCTGTCCGGGCCGGCGCGCGAAGGGCTGCTCGCCTTCGCCGGGATGTGGTGGGACCTCGGCGAGGACGGCACGCCGCCGCGGGGGTGACGCCGGGCGGCGCGACCGGCTACCCGGTGCGGCGTTACCTTTTCTCACCCGATCGCGGGGCGGCGGCAACGCGGCCGTTACAAGGGCGCCTCATCTCCGGTGCCCTGGGCCGCATGCCGCGGCCAGCCGAGGAAGAAACCACGATGAGAACGACGTTCCGCTCAGCACTGCTCGCCGCCGCGGCGATGGCCGCTGTCCTTCCGGCCTGGGCGCAGACCGCTTCGCCGCCGCCCGCCGCCAACCCGCCCTCGGCCGCGGGCCAGGGCGCGCGCGGACCGGGCGCGCTGTTCGACGAGATCGACGCCAACAAGGACGGCCGCGCGACCTGGGACGAGACCTGGGGCTTCGTGCAGCGCCGCTTCAGCACGGCGGACGCCGACCGCGACGGCGGGCTGACCCGCCAGGAAGCGGACGCGCTGCGCCCGGCCAACCGGCGCCAAGGCCAGGGCGGTGCCGCGGGCGGCGCGCCGCCGGCCGACCAGGCCGCGCGACAAGGGCGCTTCGGCGACGCCATCTTCCGCAGCTTGGACGCCAACCGCGACGGGCGCGTGACCTTGGACGAGGTGCGGCCCGCGATCGAAGCGCGCTTCCGCGGCTTGGACGCGGACGCGGACAACTCGGTGACGCGGAACGAACTGCCGCAACGCCGCCAGGGGCCCCGCCAGGACGGAAGCCGGGGGCAGGGGAACCAGAGCCAAGGGAACCAAGCGCCGGCCCCGTCCCGCTGAAGCGGACGGCGGTTTTACACGGGTTGGCCGACTCTCCGGCCAACCCCCGCCGGCGCGGCGCCGTGGCACATTTCCCACACTGTTGCCGCGGCGTTCGGTGGCGAAGCCGAAACCATGTCTTGAAGAATGCGTTCCGTTCCTGCAAGGCCGTGGGTCCGCGCCGCGAGGCGGCGGATTCGGAGCGATGGTCTACGCGAGGAGGGACGAGTATGAGTTGGAAAATCCTAGGAACGGCGGCCGCCGCGGCTTTGGCGCTCGCCGCTTGTGACACGAGCCGGAGCGACCGCGCCACCAGCGCCGCAGCGGCGCGTTCCTCCTCGGGCATGTCGAGCGCCTCGCCGGCGATGGGCGGCACGCCCGCCGTTGGCGGCGCCGTCAACCAGAGCGCCACCACGGTCGCCCCCATGACCACCCCGATGCCGATGGCGACGTCGCCGATGGGAACGACGTCGATGGGGACGTCGTCCATGTCCGGCATGCCCGAGCGGCGGATGTCCGCCGCGGAGCGCCGCCAGACGATGCGGGAAGAGCGGCGGGCCGGCCGTCGTGGCGGCGTGGCGAGTGAGCGTGACGGCGCCTACATGGGCGGCGGCATGGTCGGGTCGCCAGGCTCCATGGGCATGTCGGGCTCGATGGGCGCCCCCCCGGCTTCCTCCCTGGGCAATCCGAGCTCGGTGGGCGGTGTCGGCGGTTCCAACACCGCCTCCAGCGGCCCCGGTGGCACCGCCGCGACCGGTTCAGGCAATCAGCCCGGCACGGGCGGCAGCAGCCAGAGCCGCTGACAAAGCCTCGTCGGGCGCGCTGTGAAAGGTTCGCCCGGCAGGACGCCGCAGTTGGATCTGGCGTTCAACAGGAGCGGCTTTGCGCAACAGGAAGCCCGACGCGTGCAGCGCGTCGGGCTTTCGCGTTTTCCAGTGGGAAAGCAGGGCGGGCGGCTCACGCGAGCGAAACACTCGCGCGTCTAGAGTTGGTGGGCCGTGCTCCTGCCGCTGATAACGAACCCGCGCCGACCGGCCGACCATGGCGGTCTGGACAAGCAAGGCGGCAAGGCGCCGCACCCCCGCCGCTGAGAACCTCGCCTGAAACCGTGGCCGTCAGCGCGAAAGCAACACGTCCGGCAGGCCGGTCACGAGCGTCACCGGGAAGATGGTGATCAGCGCCACCGTCAGCACCAGCATGGCGAAGAAGGGCAGGGAGGCCAGCGCGACCTCGCCCTGCTCCTTGCCGGTCATGGTCTGCATGACGAACAGGTTGAAGCCCAGCGGCGGCGTCACCTCGGCGATCTCCACCAGCAGCACGATGAAGATGCCGAACCACACCAGGTCGAAGCCGGCTTGGCCCACGATCGGCACCACGATGGAGGTCGTGAGCACGATCATGGAAACGCCGTCCAGCGCCGTGCCCAACACGATGTAGACGGCGGCGAGGATGGCGATGATGCCGAACGGCCCCAGGCCGAGGTCCGCCACGCCCTGCGCCAGCGCCGCCGGTATCCCGGTGAGGGCCATCGCCTTGCTCAGGAAGGCGGCGCCGGCGAGGATGAACATGATCATGCAAGAGAGCCGGGTCGCGCCGGCCAGGCTGTCCAGGAAGCTGCGCCAGGTCAGCGTCCGGGTGACGGCGGCGAGGAGCAGGCTGCCCGCCACGCCGAACGCGGCGGCCTCTGTCGCCGTGGCCCAGCCCGCAAACATGCTGCCGATCACGCCGATGATGAGCAGCGCGCACGGGATGAGCTGCGCGCTCTGGCGCAGCTTCGCGCCGAAGCTCATGCCCGGCTCGGCCGGCGGTTGCCGGCGGGGGTTCAGCAGGGCCCAGACGACGATGTAGAGGCTGAACAGCGCCATCACGATCAGCCCCGGGATCATCCCGGCGAGGAAGACCCGCACGATCGAGACCTCGGCCGCCACCGCGTAGACCACCATGATGATGGAAGGCGGGATCATGATGCCGAGCGTGCCGGCGGTGGCGAGGCTGCCGATGGCGGTGCGCTCGTCGTAGCCGCGCCGGCGCAACTCCGGCAGGGCGATCTTGGACACGGTGGCGCAGGTGGCGGCGGAGGAGCCGGACACCGAGCCGAAGATGCCGCAGGCCAGGATGTTGACGTGCAACAGCCGTCCGGGGATGCGCCGCACCCACGGCGCGAGGCCGTTGAACAGCTCCTCCGACAGCTTGGTGCGGAACAGGATCTCGCCCATCCAGACGAACATGGGCAGCGCGGCCAGGGTCCAGCTCCCCGTCGCTTCCCAGAAGGCGGAGGCGAGGAAGAGGCCGGGGCTCGGATGCACGAAGGCCATCGCCACCAGCCCGGTCGCGGCGAGCGAGAGCGCGATCCAGAGCCCGGCGCCGAGCAGCACGCAGAGCAGCACCAGCAGCACCAAGGCGAGGGAGGTCAGCGCCATCCGCCGCTCACACCTCGGCCGAGAAGTCGCCGCTGGCGGCGCGCGCCTCGGCCGCCAACACGTAGCTCGGGCGTGCGCCGCGCAGCACGGCGGCGAGTTCGTCCACGATCGCCAGGAGCAGCAGCCCGGCGCCGACCGGGACGGCGAGCTTGGGAATCCAGATCGGGATGGCCACCGTCCCCTGCGACGCCTCCTCGATCTCCCAGGAGAACAGCGTGTCCTGCGCGGTCCAGAAGACGATGTAGCCCACCATGGCGGCGGCCAGGACCAGGGCCAGGATCTCCGCCCGCCGCCGCGCGGCCGGGCCGAGCCGCTCCAGCGCCATGCCCACCCGGATCAACTCGCCGCGCTTGAAGGTGGCGGCCAGGGCGAAGAAGGTGGTGGACACGCAGAGGTAGGCGCTGACGTCGTCCGCGGCGGGGAATTGCAAGCCGATTTGGCGCAGCCCCATCTGCGCCATCATCACGGCGAAGATCAGCAGCAGGGACAGCGCCGCCAAGCCCGCGGCCGCGGCGTAGGCCGCGTCCAGGACGCGGCGGACGTGCGCCATCTCGAAACCCCCTCGTTCCATCGGCAGCCTGAGCGACCTTCACCGCGCCCCCGAGGCGAGGCAAGGGGCGCGGCGAAGCCCGCGGCCGGGCTCGGTGCGCCGCCTGCCTAGCGCGCGGGCAAGCGGCCGCGCCGGTGCGTGTTCAGCGTGCGCCGCCGCCGCGCAGCGCGTCCAGCAGCTTCCGGCCGTCCTCGCCGGTGCGGCCCGCCCACTCCTCGGCCATGGTGTTGCCGATCTGCCGGAACGCCGCCGCCACGTCGGGCGGCACGGTCCCGATCGTCAGGCCGCGCTCCGCCAGCCGCCGCTCGGCCGCCGCCGTCGCTTCCTCCGACATGCGCCAGCCCCGCTCTTCGGCCTTGGCCGCGGCGGCGCGGATGGCGTCCCCCTGGTCTTTCGGCAGGCCCTCCAGCGCGCGGCGGGACACGAACACCGCGTTCTTGGTCATGGTGAAGTTGGCGGGTGTGAAGACCTTGGCGTAGTCCCAGGCGGAGGTGTCCACCCCGGTCTGCGCCGAGGTGGCCATGGCGTTGGCGATGCCGGTGGCGAAGGCCTGCGCCAGCTCGGCCTGCTGCACCTGCACCGGGTTCGCGCCCACCAAGTTGGCGAATCGGGTGCTCGCGGCGTTGAAGGTGCGGAAGCGGCTGCCGCGCAGCACCTCCACGCTGGTCAGCGGCACCTGGGTGTAGAAGCCGCCCGGCGGCCAGCCCACCATGTAGAGCAGCGCCAGCCCCTGGCGCTGGAACCGCGCCTCGACGAACGGCTTTTGCAGGTCGCTCAGCCGCTTCGCCTCCTTCAGGTCGGCCACCAGGAAGGGGATGGAGTCGGCGTCATAAAGGGCGTCCTCGTTGGCGTAGGCGCTGAGCAGGACCTCGCCCATCTGCACTTGCCCTTGCTGCACGCCGCGCTTGATCTGCGGCAAGGGGAGCAGGCTGGCGTTGCTGTGGACTTGGACCGCCAGCTTGCCGCCGGTGGCCTGTTCGACCTCCGCCAGGAATTCGCGAATGTTACGCGTGTGGAAATTGCCGTCGGGGTAGGGCGTAGCCATCTGCCAGCGCGTCTGCGCTTCCGCTGCGGCCGGGATCACGGAAACGGCGGCCAAGGCCGAAAGAGCCGCGCGGCGGGTGAACGGCATGGGTCGGGAGTCCTCTCCTGTCCATGGGCGTGATAGAGGCGGGGTTGTTGCGTTGCAACAAGGGGGCGGCGGACACGGCATGGCAGAGGCATGGACCAAACGGGAGCCGCGCGTGCAGCACCGCATCACGGCGACCCTGCCGCACCCTCCCGTGCTGACCGTGGTGGTGCCTTGCTTCGACGAGATGGAGGTGCTGCCGCGCTTCCACGCGCGACTCAGGCCCGTGATGGACGGCCTCGGCGAGGCGTGGGAGGTCCTCTACGTCAACGACGGCTCGCGCGACCAAACCCTGGCCGCCGCGCTGGCGCTCCAGGCCGCCGACCCGGACCGTGTCTCGGTGCTGAACCTCGCGCGCAACTTCGGCAAGGAGGCGGCGCTGACCGCGGGCCTCGACCACGCCGCCGCGACAGGCGCCGTGGTCGTCATCGACGCCGACCTCCAGGACCCGCCGGAGGTGATCCCGGACCTCGTCGCCGCTTGGCGGGAGGGCTTCGACGTCGCCTACGCGCAGCGCCGCGCCCGCGCCGGTGAGAGCTGGACCAAGCGCGCGACGTCCGCCGCCTTCTACCGCCTGATGGAGCGCGTCGGCGGCAAGGTGCAATTGCCGCGGGACACCGGCGACTTCCGGCTGATCAGCCGCCGGACGCTGGACGCCTTGCTGGCGATGCGCGAGCGCCACCGCTTCATGAAGGGGCTCTTCGCCTGGGTGGGCTTCCCGTCCAAGGCGGTCCTCTACGACCGCGAGCCGCGCGCCGCAGGCGAAACAAAGTGGAACTACTGGGCGCTGTGGAATTTCTCGATCGAGGGCATCACGTCCTTCACCACGGCCCCGCTGCGCCTGGCCACCTACGTCGGCTTGGCGACGGCGGTGTTCGCCATGCTCTACGGCTTGCAGGTGGTGGTGAGGACCGCGCTCTACGGCAACCCGGTCGCCGGCTATCCCAGCCTGATGGCGGTGGTGCTGTTCCTGGGGGGCGTGCAGCTCATGACGCTCGGCATCATCGGCGAGTACCTCGGCCGCGTCTTCAACGAGGCCAAGGGCCGGCCGATCTACATCCCCGAACGCTACCTGCCGCGCCGCGCGGCGGAGCCGCCACGGACGCCCGCGGCCCCTCCGGAGGGGGCCGCCGGGGCGCCGCTGGCTCAGCCGGCCGAAACGACGTAGGCCTTCAGCTCCGCGGCTTCGTGTTCGGCTTCGTCGATGCGGGCCTTCACGAGGTCGCCGATGGAGACGAGGCCCACGAGTTCGCCGTCCGCCATCACCGGCAGGTGGCGGACGCGGCGGCGGGTCATCAACTCCATCGCTTCCGTCACGCTGGTCTGCGGCGTGACCGTGACCAGGTCGTGGGTCATCAGCCGCTCGGTGGGGAGCTGCGTGGTGCCTTGGCCCTGGTTCGCCATGCCGCGCACGATGTCGCGCTCGCTGATGATGCCGAGCATCCGTCCCGCTGCGTCGCGCACCAGGGCGGCGCCGATGCCGCGCTCGGTCAACACGCGAGCCACGGCCAGGACGGGGTCGGCGGGAGCGACGGACACGACGTCCGTGCCCTTGCCTTTCAGGATGCTGCTGATCATGCGGCGCGCCTCCCTTGTGCGGTTGTCCAGCCTGCGCCCGCGGCGCCGGCGCAGGCAAGTGAAACCGCGCCCTATTCCGCGGCCCGGGCCGGCTCCGCGCCCTGCTGGCCGGTGAGCTGGGTGCGGACCAAGTCGGCGAAGCGCCCGCCCTGCGCCACCAGGCCGTCGAAGGTGCCGCGCTCGGCGATGCGGCCGGCCTCGAACACCAGGATCTCGTCGGCGTCGCGCACGGTGGACAGGCGGTGGGCGATGATGAAGGTGGTGCGCCCCGTCATCAGCGCCTTCAGCGCCTTCTGCACCCGCGCCTCGGTCGCCGCGTCCAGCGCGCTGGTCGCCTCGTCCAGGATCAGCACCGGCGGGTCCTTCAGCAAGGCGCGGGCGATGGCCAAGCGTTGGCGCTGGCCGCCCGAGAGGCTGGAGCCGCGCTCGCCGACGAGGGTGTCGTAGCCGTTGGGCTGGCGGGTGATGAAGTCGTGGGCCTCGGCCATGCGGCAGGCGCGTTCGAGATCTTCGGGCGTTGCGTCGGCGCGGCCGGTGAGCAGGTTCTCCTTGATCGTGCGGTTGAAGAGCATGCTCTCCTGGAACACCACACCGATGTTGCGGCGCAGGCTTTCCAGCGCGATGTCGCGCAGATCGTGGTCGTCCAGCGTGATGCGCCCGTCCACCGGGTCCCACAGGCGCTGGAGCAGCGCCATGGCGGTGGACTTGCCGGCGCCGGTCTGGCCCACCAGCGCGACCGTGCGGCCGGGCGGCGCCTGGAACTCCACGCCGTCCAGGATGCGCGGCCCGCCGGGATAGGCGAAGGCCACGCGCTCGAAGGAGACGAAGCCTTCCGCGCGGGGCAGGTCGATGGCGTTCGGCTTCTCCGGCACGGTGGTCTTGGCGTCCATGACCTCGAAGAACTCGGCCATGGAGGGCGCCTGGAACAGCAAGCGCGACACGAAGGCGACCGCCCCTTCCAGCTTGCCGATCAGCAGGGTGGCGAAGCCCATGAAGGAGACGATCTCGCCCACGGACGCCTTGCCGTCGAGGTGCAGCACGGTGCCGAGCATGAAGATGGAGATGACGGTGATCGTGCTGGCGGCCCGGGTCAGCACGGACACCACGGCCCACCAGTTCAGCACCGGGAACTGGTGGTCCAGCACCTGCTTCACGATGTCGCCGAACAGCCGCGCCTCGCTGTTCAGCCGGGTGAAGGCCTGCACCACCACCACGTTGGAGAGCGCGTCCTGCGCGTTGCCGGCCAGGCGCGTTTGCAGCTTCTCCACCGTGCTCTGCGCCGTTTCGGTCTTTTGGATCACGAGGGTGGTGATGACGGCGAAAACCACCACCAGCCCGACCAGCAGCAGGCCGAGCCGCCAATTGAGCGCCAGGGTCAGCGGCAGCAGCACCAGCCCGGCGATGAAGGTCACGAGGTGGTCGCGGAAGAAGGTGAGCCACAGGCCGAACAGGTTGTCCGTGCCGACCAGCATCACCTTCATCAGGCGGCCCGACTGGATGTCGCCGTGGAAGGACAGCGGCATGGCCAGCACGTGCTCGAAGTAGCGCTGCATCCAGAACAGCCGGTTGCGGTGCGCCATGCGGTCGGCCAGGAGCGACACGGCGACGTTGGCGCCGATGCCCGAAAGGCCCACGGCGGACCACAGCGCGAGCAGCGCGAAGGCCTCCGTCCAGACGGCATCGCGGCTCATGCCGGAGGCCGAGGACAGCAGATCGACCACCCGACCGAACAGGACGGGCTCGAGGAATTGCAAACCCGCCAGCGCGATGTTCGCCGCCGCCAGCCCGATCGCCACCCACTTGTCGGCGGCGAGCAGCCCGAGAACTCGTCCATACAGCCTGAAAAAGTGCATCCGGCCCTGTCCCCGAACGTCCCCCGGTCGCCGCCGGACCGCGCGCCGCCGCGCCGGCGGAGCGGTGCCTACAGGCCTTCGCTGCCCCCCGGCAAGGCTCACCAAACGCCGGCCGGTAGCGGCAGGAACAATTGCAAGAGCGGCGCCATGAACCGAGAGTTCCCGCCGGGCGCCCGCCGTTGACTCGGCGGCGGCGGTCGTGGGGACAATGGGGGCGGGGAAGGGAACGCCGCCATGGGAACACTGCCACGCCGCGCCTTGTGCCTCCTCGCCTGCTTCGGTCCGCTAGCCGCTGCCGGCCTCGCGCGCCCGGGCGCCGCGCAGCCCGGCTGGCCCGCCCGCCCGTTGCGGCTGATCGTTCCTTTTCCCGCTGGCGGCACCACGGACACCCTGGCGCGCATCCTCGCCGAACGGCTCGGGGCGCGGCTCGGCCAAACGGTGGTCGTGGAGAACCGCGGCGGTGCCGCAGGCGTGATCGCGGCGGAGATCGCTTCGCGCGCCGAGCCGGACGGCTACAACCTGTTCCTGGCGACCATCGGCACCGCCGCGATCAACCCGCACCTGCACGCGCGGCTGAACTACCGGCCGGAGGACCTGGTGCCGGTCGGCCTCTTCGCCGAGTTGCCCAACGTGATGGTGGTGCGGCCCGACGCGCCGTGGCGGACACTGGAAGCGTTCCTGGCGGAAGCGCGGGCGCGGCCCGGCGAACTCACCTACGCCAGCTCGGGCAGCGGCAGCAGCTTGCATCTCTCGGGCGAGATGCTGAAGGCCGACGCCGGGGTGGACATCCTGCACGTGCCCTTCCGCGGCGGGGCCGACACCGTGAACCAGATCCTGGGCGGGCGGGTGGACGTGGGCATGAACAACCTGCCCTCCGCCGTCGCGCTGGTCCGCGCCGGCCAGCTCCGCGCGCTGGCCGTCACCGGGCCGGTGCGCGCGGCGGTGCTGCCCGACGTGCCGACCGTGGCCGAGAGCGGCCTGCGCGACTACGCCGCCACCGCCTGGTTCGGCGTGCAGGCGCCGGCCCGCACGCCCGCGGCGGTGATCGGGCGCGTGAACGCGGAGTTGAACGCGATCGTCGCCGACCCGCCCACGCGCGAGCGGGTCGAAGACCTCGGCGCCCGGATGCGCGGTGGCAGCCCCGACCAGTTCGCCGCGTACATCCGCGAGGAGGGCGAGCGCTGGGCGGCCGTCATCCGCCGCTCCGGTGCAAAGGTGGACTGAACTGCGATCCCGACCCACACTGCGGAGAACCGCTCACGAGTCGCAACGAACAAACGGGAGGAACAACCGAGCCATGATGAAACGCCGCGCCGCGCTCGCCGCGGGCGCCGGCCTGATGGCCGCGCCCAGCATCGTCCTCGGCCGCCCGGCCTCCGCGCAGGGCGGTGCCTACCCGAACCGTACCATCCGCTTGGTCGTGCCCTTCACCCCCGCGGGCACCACGGACATCGCCGCGCGCATCCTGGCGGAGCGGCTGACGCAGCGCCTCGGCCAGCAGGTGGTGGTGGAGAACCGCGCGGGGGCCGGCGGCAACGTCGGGTCCGACGCCGTCGCGAAGTCCGAGCCCGACGGCTACACCCTGTTGATGTGCACCATCAGCAGCGGCGCCATCAACTACAGCTTGTACGGCCCGCGGATGCCCTACAAGCCGGAAGACCTCGCCGGCGCCGGGCTGATGCTGAAGGTGCCGAACGCCATTTTCGTCACCAACGGCCTGCCGGTCCGCACGCTGCGCGAGCTGGTGGACCACGTGAAGGCGCGGCCGGGGCAGCTCAACAACGGCTCCTCCGGCGTCGGCACCAGCTTGCACCTGACCGGCGAGCTGCTGAAGACGGTGGCCGGCCTCGACATGCAGCACGTCCCGTTCCGCGGCGCCGGGCCGATGCTCCAAGAGGTGATCGCGGGGCGCATCCAGGTGGCGGTGGACAACCTGCCTTCCGTGATCGGCCACATCCGCGACGGCAGGCTCCGGGCGTTGGCGGTGACGACCGCGACGCGTTCCCCCGCCCTGCCGGACGTGCCGACCACGGCGGAGGCGGGCTTCCCCGACGTGGAAGCGACGGCTTGGTTCGGCGTGCAGGCGCCGGCGCGCACGCCGCGCCCGATCATCGAGCGCCTCGGCGCCGAGATCGACGCCGTGACGAAGGAGCCGGAGACGCGGGCGAAGGTGGCCGAACTGGGCGGGATGCTGCCCGGCCTGACGCCGGACGGCGGCACCTCGCCCGAAACCTTCGAGGCGTTCGTCCGGGCCGAGATCGCCAAGTGGACCGAGGTGGTGCGCCGCTCCGGCGCCACGGTGGAGTAGGGGACATGGCCGCTCTTTCCCGCCGCGCCGCGTTGCTCGGGGCCGCTGGCCTTGCCGCCGTCCGGCCTGCACTCGCGCAGGACGCTTGGCCGAGCCGCCCGATCCGCCTCGTCATCCCGTTCACCCCCGCCGGCACCACCGATCTTGTCGGACGGCTAGCGGCCGAGCGCCTTTCCGCGCGCCTCGGCCAGCAGGTGGTGGTGGAGAACCGGCCCGGCGCCGGCGGCAACGTCGGCGCGGAGTTCGTGGCCCGCGCCGAGGCGGACGGGCACACCTTGCTGCTCACCACCATCGGCACCGGCGCCATCAACTTCGCCGTCTACGGCGACAAGATGCCGTACAAGCCGGCGGACCTCGCCGCGGTCGGGCTGCTCGTGAAAGTACCGAACGTGCTGATGGTGGCGAACGACCTGCCGGCGCGCAGCGTGGCGGAGCTGGTGGCGCTGACCAAGTCCCGCGCGGGCGGGCTGAACTACGGCAGCGCCGGCATCGGCTCCTCGCCCCACGTCTGCACGGAGCTGTTCAACATCATGTCCGGGGCGCGCATGACGCACGTTCCCTACCGCGGCAGCGCGCCCATGCTGACGGAGCTGATGGCGGGACGGGTGGAGGTCGGCATGGACAACATCCCCTCCTCCCTCGCCTTCATCAAAGACGGCAAGCTGCGCGCAATAGCCACCACGGGGGCGACGCGGAGCGCCGTGCTGCCGGACGTGCCCACCTTGGACGAGGCCGGCGTGAAAGGCTTCGAAGCGACGGCCTGGTTCGGCATCCTCGCCCCCGCCGCCACGCCGCGCGCCGTGCTGGAGCGGCTGGGGCGCGAAACGGACGCGGCGGCGCGCGACCCGGCCTTCCGCGGCCGCATCGAGCCGCTGGGCGGCGATCTGCCCGGCCTGACGCCGGACGGCGGCACCAGCCCCGCCGCGTTCGACGCCTTTCTCGCTTCGGAGCGGCGCAAGTGGCAGGAGGTGGCGCAGCGCAGCGGCGCCAAGGTGGAGTGAGCGGGATGGCCGGACCTTCCCGCCGCGGCCTCCTCGCTGGCAGCGCCGCCCTGCTCGCCGCGCCCGGCATTAGCCGCGCGCAGGACGCTTGGCCGGCGCGGACGATCCGACTGGTGGTGCCGTTCCCTCCGGCCGGCACCACGGACATCACCGGCCGCATCGCCGCCGAGATGCTGGGGCCGCGGCTCGGGCAGACGGTGGTGGTGGAGAACCGCGCGGGCGCCACGGGCAACATCGGCGCCGAGCACGTGGCGCGGGGCGAGGCGGACGGCCACACCCTGCTGCTCTGCACCATCTCCACCGCGTCCATCAATTACGCGCTCTGGGGCGCGCGGATGCCGGTGAAGCCCGAAGACCTGGCCGCGGTCGCGCTGCTGATCCGCGTGCCCAACATCGTCTTCGTGCCCGCGTCCTCGCCCTTCCGCACCGCGGGCGAGCTGATCGCGGCGGCCAAGGCGCGGCCCGGCGCGTTGAATTACGGCAGCTCCGGCAGCGGCGGCTCGCCGCACATGACGATGGAGATGCTGAAGCTCCGCAGCGGCACCGACATGGCGCACGTGCCCTTCCGCGGCGCCGGGCCGATGCTGGTGGAGGCGGTGGCGGGCCGGCTCGACGCGGGCTGCGACAACATGCCCTCCGTCATCGGCCACATCCGCGACGGGCGGCTGCGGGCGTTGGCCGTCAGCGGCGCGCGGCGCGCGCCCTCGCTCCCGGACGTGCCGACCCTGGCCGAGGCCGGCGTGCCGGACTTCGAGGCGACCGCTTGGTTCGGCGTGCAAGCCCCGGTGCGCACGCCGCCGGCCGTCGTTTCCCGGCTCGGCGCCGAGCTGGACGCCATCACGCGCGACCCGGGCTACCGCGCCCGCATCGCCGAACTCGGCGGCGACCCGCCCGGCTTGACGCCCCAGGGCGGCACCACGCCTGAGACCTTCGAAGCCTTCATCCGCGCCGAGATCGCCAAGTGGGCGGAGGTGGTGCGGGTGTCGGGTGCGAAGGTGGACTGAACCGCGCGGTTCAGCCGCCGACCATGCCGGGGCCGCTCGGGGCGCCGCCGCGGCGGGTGCCGGCCGCGGTCTCCCCGAACACCGCGCGGAAGCTCTCGGGCAAGGCGCGCGAAGTCCGGGTGGAAAGCCAAACGCCCAGCAGGCGCGGATCGCCGCCGCCGGCCTCGGGCGCGGTCGATCCGCGCCGCCAAACCAAGTGCGGGTTGAGCATCAGGAGGTCGCCGGCGCGGAGCGGGATGGCGAGGGCCTGCCCCGGAGCGGCGGCGGCCGCGTCCAGCGCGGCGACGGCGGCGGTCTGCGCCGGGTCGAGCCGCGCGTCGAGCAAGGCCTCGCGGTCGTAGCGGCCGACGAAGGCGCCGCCGGTGGTGCCGAACACCGGCATCATCATCGGCTCGGAAGCGGCGCCTCGGCGGTGCGGCAAGGGCGCGTGCAGCGAGGCGAGCGCGGCGCGGTTCCGGCGCAGCAGCTCATTGTGGAGGTTCGCGGCCGAGTGCAGCAGCACGGCCCCGCCCTCCGGCAGGGCGCGCAGGCAGTACACCACCACCGCGTCCGCCGGCTCGGCGACGAGCTGCCCGGCGCCGCCCGCGACCGGGGCGACCAGGGCGCCGTCCGCGTCCTGCGGCAGCGCGGCGCCGAGGTGCGCGGAAACCGCCAGCAGCGCCGCCGCGGCGGTCTCCGCCGTGAAACGATCGGCGGCCAACCCGCGCAGCAGCGCGAATCCGGCGCCGTGCTCCAGCCGGTCCGCCGCATCCCGCAGCACCGGGCCGAACCGCGGCAAAGGCGCGTGCTCCGGCCGCTCGGGGCGCGCGCCGCCCAGCGCCGCGACGGCGGCCAGCAACTCGCCCGTGGCCCCGCCGCCGACCGGCAGCATCCAATGGGCGGGGAGCATGGTGTCGCCGGTCCAGACGTTGGGGCCGGCGCGGGGCGTGAGGCGGGGAGGGATGACCATTCGTTCATCTTACCAGAGGCCGGGCGCGTCATGGGGTTCGTTCCGCAAGGCGGCGGAGCGGCGTGGAACGCCGCGCTCCCTTGCCGCGCGTCCGGCACCGCCGCAGGCTGCAACGGAAGGAGAGACGCATGGACGCACCCGCCCTCGACCTGCCATTCGACGCCGAGGCGATGCTGCCCGGCCTCCGCCGCTGGGTGGAGTGCGAGAGCCCGACCTTCGACGCGCCCGCCGTTTCGCGCATGATGGACGTGGCGGCGCGGGACCTCGCCCTGATGGGCGCGCGGGTCGAAACCGTTCCGGGTCGCATGGGCTACGGCCCCTGCGTCCGCGCCACCTTCCCGCACCCGCGCGCGGGTGCCGAGCCGGGCATCCTGGTGATGGGCCACCTGGACACGGTGCATCCGATCGGCACGCTCTCGGCGCTGCCTTGGCGGCGGGAAGGCGACCGCCTCTACGGCCCTGGCGTCTACGACATGAAGGGCGGCAACTGGATCGCCGTCGAGGCGATCCGCCAGCTCCAGCGAGCCGGCGTCGCGACCAGCCGCCCCGTCACCGTGCTGCTGACGAGCGACGAGGAGGTGGGCAGCCCCTCCACGCGCGACCTGATCGAGGCCGAGGCCGCGCGCCACGCCGTGGTGCTGGTGCCCGAGCCGGCGCGGCCCGACGGCGGGGTGGTGACGGGCCGCTACGCCATCGCCCGCTTCAACCTCCGCACAACCGGCCGCCCGAGCCACGCCGGAGCGCGTTTGGCGGACGGGCGCAGCGCCATCCGCGAGATGTGCCGGCAGGTGGTGGCGATCGAGGCGATGACGACGGACGCCGCGACCTACTCGGTGGGCGTCATCCACGGCGGGCAATGGGTGAACTGCGTCGCCACGCACTGCGACGCGGAAAGCCTTTCCATGGCCAAGCGGCAATCCGACCTGGACGAGGCGGTGGAGCGGATGCTGGCGCTGCGCCCCACCGGCAACGACGTTTCGCTGGAGGTGACGCGCGGCGTGACGCGCCCGGTGTGGGAGCCGGACGCGCGCGGCATGGCGCTGTTCGAGACGGCGCGCGGCATCGCCCGCTCGATCGGCTTCGACATCACCAGCCAGAGCTCGGGCGGCGGCTCGGACGGCAACTTCACCGGCGCCATGGGCATCGCCACGCTGGACGGCCTCGGCGTGCAGGGCGCCAGCGGCCACACGCTGGAGGAGCACTTGCTGGTGAGCAGCTTGGTGCCGCGCGCGAAACTCATCGCCGGGCTGCTGCAAGCGGCCTGAAGGCCCTGCGCTACCCGGCGAACGCGAACGTCCCCTGGGGTTCCCACGGGCCGCCGCGGTAGCGCCACAGCAGCAGTCCCTCCGCACGCCCTGCGCGCACGGGCAGGCTCGCCGTCAACTCGGCCTGCAACGCGCGCGCCCGGTCCGCCGTCACCTTGTTCTGCACCGTCGCGTGCGGGCGCCAGCCCTGCCGGTCCTGCGGCGAAAGCCATTCCCGCCAGCGCGCCGCGAGCCGACCCCGCAGCGCTTCGACCGCCGGCGCCGCGACGGCGAGCGCCACGCCGCGGCCCAGGAAGCGCGGCGGGCCGATCCGCGCCTCGATCGGCGCCGCGCCGCGGCACTCTTCGGAGATGGCGGCCAGGACCGAGTCGAGTTCGGCGCCGGGCAGGGCGTGGAACAGCGTGACGTGCGCGGGCACCAGGTTCCGTTCGGGCGGGAAGTGCGCCCGGCGCAGCGCGTCGAGCCAGGCTTGCGTGTCGGCGTCCAGCATCAGCGTGAGGATGAGCGGATCGTGGTCGCAGCCGTGGTCCATGCGCGCATCCCTCCCATGCGACCGCGGCCCTGGCCCGCCGGACGCGCTGCGGCGAGGATGCGGCGATGGTCCTGTTGCTGCAATCGCTGCCGCTGCTCGTGCTCCTGGCCCTGCTCGGCAGCGGGCGGGCGGGGCCGGTCGGCGCCTGCTTGGTCGCACTGGCCGTGGCGGTGCCGGCGGCGCTGGTGTCCCTTCCGGCGGGCGCGTCCCTCCCGGTTTTCCTGGCCGACGAGGCGCTGCGCGGCGCTTTCCTCGCCGCGCAGCCGGTGGGGGTGGTGGCGGGCGGGCTGCTGTTCCACGCCGCGGTCTCGGGCAACGGCGGAGCCGAGGCGCGACCGGCGACGGCGGCGCGCGTCTTCGCCGTGACGCTGCCCATGGGCGCCTTCCTGGAAAGCGTGACGGGCTTCGCGGTCGGCGCCGTGTTCGCGCTCGGGGCCCTGCGCGGCATGGGCGTCAACGGCGCCGTGGCGGCGGCGCTCTCGTTGCAAGCGCTGGTGCTCGTGCCGTGGGGCGGGCTGGGGCCCGGCACGTCGCTCGGCGCGGCGCTGGTCGGGTTGCCTGCGCAGGAGGTGGCCCTGGTCGCCGCTTGGCCCAACGCCGCTTGGCTGGTTCTGCTCGGCCCTGTGCTGTGGTCGCTTTCCGCCCGGGCCGGGGTGCCGGTGCCTGCGCGGGAGCGGCTGGCGCAACTCGCCATGCTGGCGACGATCGCGGCGCTGCTGGTGCTGTGCAACCTCCTCCTGCCGTTCGAGGTCGCGGGCATCCTGGCCACCGGCCCGGTGGTGGCTTGGGCGCTGTGGCGGGCAGATCCGCCGCGCGAACCCTCCACCGCTTTTCGGGCCGCCGCGCCCTATCTGCTGTTGACCGCTTGCCTGCTGCTGGCGCGGCTCTGGGCCGGGGCTCCGGCCTTCCGGCCCTACGCCGACCTGCCCGGCTTCCCGTTGACGCACGTGGCCGTGGTGCTGTGGCTGGTCTCGGCGGCGCTGCTGCTGCGGTTGCCCGACGGCGCGGCGCGGGCGGGCGCGGCGCTCCGCCGCGCGGCCCGCCCGGCGCTCGCCATGCTGCTCTACGTCGTGTTCGGCCGGGTGCTGGCGGGCAGCGGAGCGGCGGCGGCGCTGGCCGGGGCGGCGGCCGCGGCGCTGGGGCCGCTCGCGCCATACGCGGTCGCGCCGATGGCGCTGCTCTCGGGAGTCGTCACCGGCAGCAACGTCGGCTCGAACGCGGCGCTGATGCCGGTGCAGGCGGCGCTGGGTCGCGCGTCGGGATTGCCGGAGGCGCTGGCGCCGGGCGTCCACAATTTCGCCGGCGGCGCGGGGGCGGGCATGAGCGTCGGCGTCCTCGCCATGCTTTGCGGCCTGCTGGCGGACGGCACCCGCCCGGGCCAGGTCTGGCGGCTGCTTGCCCCTTCCATGGCGTTGGTCGTGGCGCTGGGCTGCGCGGCGATCTGGCTGATGCGCTGACCCGCATGCCGACGTGATTCGGTGTAAGAAGGTGCGGCAAGAGGGAGGCGCCCGATCCATGAAAACCCGCCGCGTCGCGCTCGGCGTCTTGGCCGCCCCGTTCATCGTCCCGGCGCTGCGGGCGCAGGCGGCCTTCCCGAACCGGCCGCTCCGCTTGATCGTCACCTACCCGCCGGGCGGCGTGACCGACATCGTCGGCCGCATCTCCGCGGATGCCCTGGGACAGCGGCTGGGCCAGCCGGTGGTGGTGGAGAACCGTGCCGGCGCCGGCGGCAACATCGGCGTGCAGGCCGCCGCCGCGGCGGAGCCGGACGGCTACACCCTGTTGCTCGGCACCGCCGCGACCCACGGCGTGAATCCGGTGCTCTACGCGAACTCCGGCGTGGACGCCGTGCGCGACTTCGCCACCGTGGGCACCGTCTCCGACATGGCCAACGTGCTCTCGGTCAACCCCCGCCGGCTCGACGTGAAGAGCGTGGCGGAGCTGGTGGAGACGGGGAAGCGCCGCACCCTGGTCTACGGCTCGGTCGGCAACGGCAGCTCGTCGCACCTCTCGGCGGCGATCCTGCTGCGCGACGCCGGCTTCGCGGCGACGCACGTGCCTTACCGCGGCTCCTCGCCGGCGGTGGCGGCGCTGCTGGCCGGGGACTTCGACTTCCTGTTCGACACCACCGCCACCTCCACCGCGCACGTGCGCTCCGGCGCGTTCAGGGCGCTCGGCGTCACCACCCCGCGCCGCGCCTTTTCCTTGCCCGAAGTGCCGACGCTGCAAGAGGCGGGGATCGCGGGCTACGACCTGTCGGTCTGGAACGCGCTCTTCGTGCACCGCCGCACGCCGCAACCGGTGTTGGCGCGGTTGCAGGAGGCTTTAACCCAGTCCATGGACGAGGCCACCCAGGCGCGGCTGCGCGCCGCCTTCGTCGATCCGCTGCTGGTGCCCACCGCCGAGTTGCCGGCTTGGCTGGCGCGCGAGCACGAGCGCTGGATGCGGATGGCGCGCGACGCCCGTTTGACGGTGGACTGATGGTCGAGACGGTGGGGGATGGCGGCCGGCCCGCCGCGGCGGTGCGCGTTCGAGGGCCGGGCTGGAGCGCGGCGGCGCGGCACCTCCGGGACGACCCGGTGCTGCGGAAGGTGGTCGAGCAGATCGGCCCCTGCACCTTGAAACCGGTGAAGCGCGAGCCCTACGAGGCGCTGGTGCGCGCCATCGCCCACCAACAGGTGCACGGCCGCGCGGCGGAAGCGATCCTCGGCCGCTTCCTGGCGCTGTTCCCCGGCCACGATTTCCCGCCGCCCGAGCTGGTGCTCGCCGCCGCGCCTGAGACGGTGCGTGCCTGCGGCTTCTCCGGCGCCAAGCTCGCCGCCATCCGCGACATCGCGGAGAAGGCCGTGGGCGGGCTGGTGCCGACGCGCCGCGCCTCGCACCGGCTGTCCGACGAGGCGCTGATCGAGCGGCTCTGCGCCATCCGCGGCGTCGGCCGCTGGACGGTGGAGATGCTGCTGATCTTCACCCTGGGTCGCCCGGACGTGCTGCCCGTGGACGACTTCGGCGTGCGCGAGGGCTGGCGCGTGGCCGCCGGGCTGGACGCGCAGCCGAAGCCGAAGGAGCTGGCGCGGATCGGCGAGGCTTGGACGCCCTGGCGCAGCGTCGCCGCTTGGTATCTCTGGCGCGCGGCCGACGCGGCCAAGCGCAGCGCGTTCAAGCCGCAATAGGAGCATGGGCTTCCCTGCGCGCCGCCGCGTGCTCGCCGCCCTGGGCGCGGCTGCCGGCGCGGGGCTTTCCACGGCGGGCTCTGTTGCAGCGTCGCGCCGATCCGCTTCGGCGTGCCGCCGGAGATCGTGCTGGTGGAGCTGGGTCAGGCGGGGGCGGGCTGAAGGAAGCTTTCCGCCACCGCCCCGAACTCCTCCGGCTTCTCCGCGTGCAGCCAATGGCCGGTGCCGCGCAGCGACAGGAAGCGCGCGGCGGGGAACAGCTCGCGGATGCGCGGGCGGTGTTCCGGCTGCACGTAGTCCGACCGCTCGCCGAGCAGGAACAGCGCCGGGCCCTCGTAGCGCGTCCGGAACTCCGGGAAGCCCTCGATGTCGGCCATCGCCGCCGCGATCTCGTCCAGGCCGCAGCGCCAGGCCGGCGCTTCGCCCTCGAAGCGCAGGTTCTGCAGCAGGAAGGCGCGCGTCGCCGGGTCCTGCACGCCTTCGGCCGACAAGGCCGCGTCGGCCTCGCGCCGGGCCAGGCCGGGGCGGAGCGGCACCGCGCGCATGGCGGAAACGATGCGCGCCTGCCGTGGCGGGTAGGGAACCGGCGCGATGTCGGCCACCAGGAGCCGCGACACCAGTTCCGGCCGCGTCAGCGCGAGCGCCATGGCCGCCTTGCCGCCCATGGAGTGGCCGAGCAGCGCCGCCGGCGCGGCGCCCGCGGCTTCCATCGTCTCGGCCACGTCGCCGGCCATGCTGGCGTAGTCCATCGCGTCGGCGCGGGGCGAGGCGCCGTGGTTGCGGAGGTCCATCGCCAGCACCCGGTGCCGGGCGGACAGGCGGCGCCCGATGGCGTTCCAGTTCCGCGCCGCGCCGAACAGCCCGTGCAGGATGACGAGCGGCTTGCCGCCGCTGCCGGTTTCGGCGGTGTTGAGCAGCATCCCGGACACTCCTACCCGCGCGCGGCGATGGCGACGCCGCCGAGGACGAGCGCGCAGCCCAGCAGCACGTCCCAGCCCAGCGGTTCGCCCAGCCACAGGTTCGACAACGCCACCCCGAAGGCCGGGATCGCCAGGAAGCCGAGCGAGGCGAGCATACCGGACAAGCGCCGCCCCGCCTCGATGGTCGCCCAGGTGCCGACCGGCGCCGCCACCGCGCCGACGAAGGCGGCGTGCGGCCAAGCCTCCCGCCCGATGCCGCCCGCCGGCTCGCGCAGCAGCGCCAAGGGCAGCAGCAGCGCGGCGCCGAGGGCGAAGCACCAGGGCAGCAACTCCATCACCGGGCGCTGCGGCGGGAAACGGCGCGTCACCAGGATGGCGACGCTCCAGGCGAGGCTCGCCCCGAGCAGCAGCGCGTAGCCGGGCAAA
The DNA here is from genome assembly GCA_902805625.1 of uncultured Acetobacteraceae bacterium. GTDB lineage: Bacteria > Pseudomonadota > Alphaproteobacteria > Acetobacterales > Acetobacteraceae > Craurococcus. The sequence goes on along the minus strand of CADCTL010000181.1, from coordinate 22,971 downwards.
AGCCCCGCCGAGCCGGCCTCCGGCGCCGCCCAGGGCGCCATCAGCGCCAGCACGCCGAGCAACCCGACCCCCGCCGCCGCCCACTGCCGCGGCGACACCCGCTCGCCCAGCACCAGCACGGACAGCGGCACCAGCCAGAACACCGTGACGTTGCTCAGGATGGCGGTGCGCCCGGCCGGCACGAAGCCCAACGCCAAATGGGTGAGCGCGAAGAAGCCGCCGAGCTGGAGCACGCCGATGGCCACGACCGCGGGTAGGTCGGCGCGGCCGGGCGGCCGCAGCCGCCGCAATCCCGCCAGCAGCAGCATGGACACCAGCGCCGCGAGTCCGGCGCGGTTCAGCGCGAACCAGAGCGGCGTCGCGTGGGCGAAGGCGTGCTTGGTGACGGGCCAGATGCCGCCGAAGAGGAACACCGAGACCGCGAGGTAGCGCAACCCGGCGGGGGCGGGCGGCACGCCCTCAGCTCATCATCCAGCCGCCGGAAACGTCGAGGATGGCGCCCGTGACGAACTCGGCGTCCGGCCCCGACAGGAAGCACACCGCGCGCGCCACCTCCTCCGGCTCGCCGGCGCGGCCGAGCGGCGTCGCCGCGACGATGGCCCGGTTGGTCTCGGGCGCGGAGAGCTTCGCCATGGGCGTGGCGATGCGGCCGGGCGCAACCGCGTTCACCCGCACGCCGTGCGGCCCCAACTCGCCGGCCCAGTGGCGCGTGAGGCCGACCAGCGCCGTCTTGGTCGCGGTGTAGTGGCCGCCCACCAACGGCGTCCAGACGCGGCCGGAGACGGACGCCATGTTGACGATCCAGCCCCGTTTGCGCGCCACCATGCCGGGCGTCAGGCGGCGTGCCATGTTGAAGCAGCCGGTGAGGTTCACCGCGACCACGGCGTCCCAGTCGGCGCCGTCCATCTCCCAAACAGGCACCGGCTTGCCGTCGCGCTTGGGGCTGATGCCGGCGTTGTTGACCAGGACGTCCACCGGGCCGAGCGCCGCCTCCACTATGCGGCAGGCCTCGTCCACCGCGGCGCGGTCCGTCACGTCGCAGGGCTCGGCGTGGCCGCCGCAGGACCGCGCGACCTCGTTAGCGAGGCCTGCGTCCGTGTCCAGCACCGCCACGCGCGCGCCGCGCGCCGCCAGTTCGGCGGCGACGGCGGCGCCGATCCCGCGCCCGCCGCCGGTGACGAGCGCCACGCGGCTGGCGTGGGTCCGCGGCGCTTCGCCGGGCATAGCCGCCTATTCCTCCGCCACGCGCAGCACGATCTTGCCGATGTGCTGGCTGCTTTCCATCAACGCGTGCGCCGCGGCGGCTTCGGCCATGGGGAACACCTTGAAGATGGGCGGCGCGCAGCGGCCGGCGTCCAGCAGGGGCCACACCTTCTCCCGCAGCGCCGCGGCGATCTCGCCCTTCTGCGCCGTGGTGCGCGGCCGCATGGTGCTGCCCGTGACCGTCAGGCGCCGCACCATGATGGGGCGGAGGTCCACCTCCGCCGCTTGCGCGCCGCCGAGGAAGGCGATGAGGACCAAGCGCCCGTCCATCCGCAGGCAGCGCAGGTTCCGCGCGAAGTAGTCGCCGCCCACCATGTCGAGCACCACGTCGGCCAGCTTGCCTTCCGTGATGGTCTTCACCTCCTGCACGAAGTCCTGCTTCCGGTAATCGATGGCGGCGTCGGCGCCGAGGTCGAGGCAGGCCTGGCACTTCTCCGGGCTGCCCGCCGTGGCGATGACCCGCGCGCCGAACGCCTTGGCGAACTGGATGGCGGTGACGCCGATGCCGCTGGTGCCGCCGTGGACCAGCGCCGTTTCGCCTTCCGCCAGCCGGCCGTGGCCGAACAGGTTGGCCCAGACGGTGAAGGCCGTTTCGCACAGCGCCGCCGCGCGCACCGCGTCGTAGCCGCGCGGCCAGGGCAGGCATTGCGGCGCCGGCGCCACGCAGTACTCGGCGTAGCCGCCGCCGTTGGTGAGGGCGCACACGCGGTCGCCCGGCTTCCAGGCGCTGGCTTGCGGCCCCGCGGCCACCACCTCGCCCGCGACTTCGAGCCCTATGATGGGGCTCGCGCCCGGCGGCGGCGGGTACTCGCCCTTGCGCTGGGACACGTCCGGCCGGTTCACCCCGGCGGCCATGACCCGGATGAGCACCTCGTCCGGGCCGGGCTGCGGCACGTCGCCGGTGGCCGTCGTCAGCACCTCCGGCCCGCCGCCCTGGCCGTGCGCCATGTGGGACATGCGGCGCGGCACGCCGCCCGTTCCTGCTGCTGCCATGGCCGGTTCCTCCCCGTTCGCCCGTGGCGACGTTCCGCGCGGCGCGGCGGCGCGTCAAGCGCGCGGGGCGCGCGTCACCGCCCGCGGAGGCACGGAGTCCTGACGCGGCGCGGGGTTGCCAGCGCCGGGGACTGCCACGACTATCGGCCACCCGGAGTCGCATCGCGCATGGACACGACGCCCGCCCGCATCCGCCGCCCGCCGCTGCTGCCCCGGCGCCTCGTGCTGGCCGCATCGATCGGCTCGGCCGCCGGCCTGCGCGGGGCCGTCGCCCAGGTCACGGCGCCCTCGTCGGGAGAGATCCGGCTGGGCGCGCTGTATCCGCTGTCCGGCAGCCTGTCGCTGCTCGGGGACGAGAGCTTCCGCGGCCTCGAGATCGCGGTGGAGGAGCGCAACGCGGCCGGCGGTTTGCTGTCGCGCCCGGTCCGGCTGCTCAAGGGCGACGCCACCGACCAGAACCAAGCGGTCGGCGAAGCGCGGCGTTTGCTCGGCGCGGAGCGCGCGGCGGGCCTGTTCGGCACCTTCTCCTCCGCGCTCTCCTTCGCGGCCACGCAGGTCGCGGAGATGCAGCGCGTCCCCTATTTCGAGCTGGGCGCCATCGGCGACCCGATCACCGAGCGCGGCTTCCGCACGCTGTTCCGAACCTGCCCGCGCGCCAGCGACTTCGCGCGCGAAGCGGTGAACGCCGTGCCGGAGGCGCTGGCGCCGTCCTGGGGCGTTTCGCCCGCGGCGGTGAAGGTGGCGATCCTGCACGAGGACGGGCTTTACGGGCAGAGCGTATCCGGCTCCCAGGAAGCGCTGCTCGGGGCGCGCGGGCTGCGGCTGGTGGAAAAGCTCGGCTACGCGGCGCGCGGGGCGGAGCTGGCGGCGGCGGTGCAGCGGTTGAAGGGCGCGGGCGCCGAGGTGGTGCTGCACACCGGCTATCAGAACGACATCATCGTGTTCTACCGGGCGATGCGCGAAGCGGGATGGCGGCCGCGCATGGTGATCGGCTCGGGCGCCGGCTACAGCGGCGTGGACACCATGCGCGCGGTCGGGCCGGACTTCGACGGCACCATGAACGTGGACTTCACCCAATTCGAGGTGAACGAGCGCATGGCCCCGGGCGTGAAGCAGTTCGCGGAGGCGTACCGGCGCCGGTACGGCAGCGAGCCGCGCTCCGGCCACAGCCTCGCCAACTACTGCGGCGCCCGCATCTGCCTGGACGCGGTGCAACGGGCCGGCGGGGTGGAAACGGACCGGGTCCGCGCTGCCATGCTGGCGACGGACCTGCCCGACGGCGGCACCCCCACCGGCTGGGGCGCCCGATTCGACGAGCGCGGCCAGAACACCCGCGCCCGGCCTTTCGTCCTGCAATGGCAGAACGGCAAGCAGGTCACGGTCTTCCCGTCGGAAGCGGCGGTGGCGCGGCTCCGGGCGCAGTTCGGTCCGGCCGGCTGAGGCGGGCGCGGATCAGAGAGGCTTCTGCGCCTTCTCCAACAACCTCGCCAGGAAGCCGGGCTTGCCTTTCGCCTCGGCCGACGATGGCCGCTGCTTCGCCACTGCTTCGCGCTCCCCGGCGGCCGCGGCCTTTTCCTTGCGCTCCAGCCACCGCTCCAAGGTGAGCCCGGCCTTGGCGGCGCGCTTCGCTTCATAGGCCCGTTGGGCCTCGGTCATCTTGCGTTGGTCCATCGCTCCCCCGCGGCGGCGCTCGCCCGCTGCTGCGCCCGGCATGTGGCGGAGCGCCCGGCGGGAGGCAAGCCGCCGGGGCTTGCCGGAGGCCACCCCAGTGGCACCTTCCGGGGCATGGAAGCGCGCGTGAAGGCCGGCATTTGGGTGTCCATGGCGATTCGGCTGGCCGACTTGGCCGGGCGGAGCGGAGTCGTGCTGCGCCGGGGCGACGCCGACAGCGGCGGCATCCTTTGCGTGCTGCGCGGGCGCGAGGGATTGGTGGTGCTGAGCCAAGTGCGCGACGCGGAGGGCCGGCCGGCGTGGCTTCGCGGCAGCGGCGCCACGCCCGTGGACCAAGCCACGGCCGACGCCTACGTAGACCGGCAGTTGAAACGCGATCCAGATTTGTGGGTGTTGGAGTTCGAAACTCCGGATCTCATTCCGCCTTTTGAATGCAGAATACTTTGAGTGAATCATATTTAACTCAGTCCTGGGCATTTTATCGCACTATCGTGTCGCTGGATTGCTGAATGAGATGATGCGCTCTTCAGGCAATGGTTTCATTCTGCTCTCCGAAGGTTGCTCGGCCTTCTAGCGCAGCCCGCCGACTGGTGAACCTCGAGCCTTTGGAGAGCCCATGACCGCCCCCCGCCCCATCCTGATCGTCGAGGACGACGCGGCGCTCCGCGCCACGCTGGCGGAGCAGATCATGCTCGCCGGCGACTTCCGCATCGTGGAGGCCGAGAACGCGGCCGAAGCCACCGCCAAGCTCAACGAGGGCGACGCGCGCTACGACGCCATCCTGCTCGACGTCGGCCTGCCGGACGGGGACGGGCGCGAGTTCTGCGCCAAGCTGCGGCGCGACGGCAAGCGCATGCCCGTCATCATGCTGACGGGGGCGGACGCGGAGCAGGACGTGGTGCGCGGGCTCGACGCCGGCGCCAACGACTACATCGCCAAGCCCTTCCGCCTGAACGAGCTCCTCGCCCGCGTGCGCGCCCAGCTCCGCGTGTTCGACAACTCCGAGGACGCGGTGTTCACCGTCGGGCCCTACATGTTCCGCCCCTCCGCCAAGCTGCTGCTGGAGCCGGCCCGGAACCGCAAGATCCGGCTGACGGACAAGGAATCCAACATCCTGAAGTTCCTGTACCGGGCGGCCGGCAAGCCGGTGCCGCGCCAGGTGCTGCTGAACGAGGTGTGGGGCTACAACAGCTCCGTCACCACCCACACGCTGGAGACGCACATCTACCGCCTGCGCCAGAAGATCGAGCCGGACCCGTCCAGGACCCGCCTGCTCCTCACCGAAGGCGGCGGATATCGGCTGGACGCCCAGGCGGGGCAGGACGCCAGCATTTCCATCGGCTGACGGCGCGGCCGGCGGGCCTCAACGGAAGGGCGGCGCGGCGTGAAACCCGCGCCGCCCGCTCCTTGCGTCCGTCAGCGGTCGGTGAGGCGCAATTCGATTCGCCGATTGCGCGCGTGCGCCTCCGGCGTGTCCGCCACGTCGAGCGGTTGGTTGTCGCCGAAGGCGGTCGCCGCGACGCGGTTGGACGGCAATCCCTCCTGGATGAGGAGTTGCGCCACCGCGATGGCCCGCGCGGCCGAGAGCTCCCAGTTGGTGGCGAAGCGGCCGCTGCGGATCGGGTTGCGGTCGGCGTGGCCGTCCACCCGAAGGATCCAGTTCACGTCAGCCGGGATGCGCGCCGCGAGGTCCTGGAAGATGCGGGCGGTGGCGCGGACCTGCTGCTGGCCGGGACCTGACAGGTCGGCGCTGGCCGGCGGGAACAGCACCTCGGATTGGAACACGAAGCGGTCGCCGACGACGCGCACCTCCGGCCGTTCGCCGAGCAGGTCGCGCAGCCGGCCGAAGAAGTCGCTGCGGTAACGTTGCAGCTCCTCGACCCGCGCGGCCAGGGCGGCGTTCAACCTGCTGCCGAGGTTCGCGATCTGCACGTCCTTCTCGCGCGCGGCGGCTTCTGACACTTCGAGCACCGCCGCGACGCGCGCGAGTTGGGCGCGCAGCTCGTCCACCTGCCGGGTCAGCAGCGCCACCTGGGCGCGGGCGCTCTCGGCGAGGCGGCCCTGCTCCATCGCCCGCGCCTCCGCCGCCGCGCGTCCTTCCGCCTCTCCCCCGGCGCGCCGCGAGGCCTCCTGCGCTTGCCGCTCCAACTGGTCGCGCAGCGCCGTCAGCGCGCGAACCTGGTCGTAGAGGTTGGCGATGTCGGCCATCCGCGCCTCGACCGTGGCGCGGTCCAAGCGCACCTGCGCCTCCAGTTCCGCCGCGCGCGCCGCCGCTTGCTGCCGCGCCGCGCGCTCGGCGGTGAGGTCGCGCGCCGTCTGCGCGGCGTCGCTGCCCACGGCCTCGGAGCGCCGCAGCGCCTCCGCCAAGCGCTGCTCCAAGGAAGCGAGGCGGTCCGCGCCGCCGCGCGAGGCGAGGTCCAAGTCCGTGACGCGGGCCGCCAGCCGGTCGCGCTCGCCGCGGATCGCGTCGCGTTCGGCGCCCATGCGCTCGCGCTCCTCGCGCGCTTCGCGGAGCTGGGTGGCCAGCGCGTCCCGCGCTGCGGCGGCGGCGCGCAACTCGGTCGCGGTGCGGGTCAGGGTGCCGCGCAGCTCCGTCGCCTGGCCGCGCTCCAGCGCCAGCATCTCGGCCAGTTCGGCCACCTGCCGGTTCACCCGGTCCAGCGCCTGGTCCCGCGTGGACAGGGCGACCGACAGGAAGCCCTGCGCCAGCGCGAAGACCAGCAGCACGAAGATGATGACCATGAGCAGCGTGGACAGCGCGTCCACGTAGCCCGGCCAAGCCTCCAAACCGCCGCCTTGGTGGGATCGCCTCCCGCGCGCCAGCGCCATCGCGGCGGCCTACCGCGGCGCTTCTTCGGCGATGGCGGCGATGGTCCGCGCCAGCACCTTGATCTCGTTGCGAATCTCGGCCGTGGACTGGGCCCGCCCCTGCGCCACCTCTTCCAGCAGCCGAGCCAGGTAGAACTCGGTGTTGCGGAGGTAGCCGCGGCTCTGCTCGTCGATGCCGCCGGAGGCCTGGGCGTCCGCCAGCCTTTGCAGGGCGGGGCCGAGCGAGGCTTGCTGCTCGGCCACCCGCAGCATCAGGCTCTGGCCCGCCCGCATCTGGTCCGCCAGCACCGCCAGCCGTTCGGTGAGGGTGTTGAGGGCCTGGGCGCTCGCCGCTCGCCCTTCCTCGCCGCGCTCCAGCGTGCGTTGCAGGCCTTCCAGGTTCTCGGCGGTCTGCTCCAGCAGCGCCTGGACGTAGGCCGGCACGCTGCCGCCTTCGCCCTCCGGCCCGAGCACGCCGGAGGAGAGGCGGGTGATGCCGGCCAGCCACTCCTCCAGCTCGTTGTAGAAGCGCGTCTGGGCCTGCCCCGCCGTGAGGTCGAGAAAGCCCAACACCAGCGCGCCGGCGAGGCCGAGCATCGAGGCGGAGAACGCCGTGCCCATGCCCCGCAGCGGCTGCGCCAACCCGGTCTTGAGCTGGTTGAAGAGTTGGTTGAGGTCGCCGGAGCCCACCGACATGCCGCCGATCACGTCCGAGATGGAGCCGATGGTCAGCAGCAGCCCCCAGAAGGTGCCGAGCAGGCCGAGGAAGATCAGCAGCCCGATGATGTAGCGCGAGACCTCGCGCTCCTCGTCCAGGCGGGAGGCGATGCCGTCCAACACGCTCCGCATGGCCCCGGCGGAAAGCGAAAGGCGGTCCGCCCGGCGCGCCGAGAACATGCTGGCCATCGGCCCGAGCAGGCGCGGTGCGGGCTGCGCCGGGGCGCCCATGCGCGGGGCGCGGAAGTGCTCCAGCCACTCCACCTCCGGCCGCAGCAGCAGCACCTGCCGCAGCGTCCAGACCACGCCCACCAGCAGCACGCAGAAGATGATGCTGTTCAGCACCGGGTTGCTGACGAAGGCGTCGTACAGCGCCCCCGACAGCACCGCGACCACCGCGGACACGGCGAGCAGGAAGCCGAGCATGCGCCACAGATAGCGGACCGGTGGAGTCATGGTGCGCGGCTCACCTCCCGCCGGTGGTGCGCCGCGCCGCGGGCGGCAGGATGTCGGCGGCGTCCACCGCCTCCGGGGTGCGGCCGAGGGGGCGCAGGTCGATCCGGGTCGGCGCGAGCCCGCCGCTCGCAAGCGCCGCTTTCACCGCCAAGGCACGGCCGAGGCTGAGGCGCCGCGCGGCGGAAACGTCGGCCTCCGGGCCGCTCGACTGCGCCTCCACCGTGACGCGCCCGGCGTTGGCGGCTTCCGCGATGCGACGGCCGAGCTCCCCGACGCGACCGGCAGCGGCTTCGGACAGGTCCTCGCGCCCGGCCGCGAAGCGGATGCGCCAGCGGCCCTCGGCCAGCGCCTCGAACGCCGCGCCGGCTTCGTCTCCAGAAGGCCGCGAATCAGGCGAAAGCAGCGCCGGGGCGGGCGGCGCTTCCGCGGGCGGGGAGGGCGCGCCGTCGGCCTCCGCGGCCCCGCACGGCCATGCGGCGGCGGACGCGAGGGCGAGGGCGAGGGCGGCGCCGAGCAGGGGGGCACCGCGCCGCGAAAATGGAGGAAGCGGCATCACCGGAACAGTTTAAGCCAAGCGTTTCCGGGGGTCCATTCACCCCCCAGGGGGCGACGCCGAAGAGACGGGGACTGCGCGTTCAACCGCGGCGCCGCCGGCGGAACGAGCGGAGCGCTGGACGGAGGCGGCGGCGATCCCTTCGGTCACGAAATCCCGCAAGCGGCCGTGCAGCGAGGAGTTGCCGGCGACCACGTCCCCGCTCGCCCAAGCGTCCCCGCCTTCCGGGTCGGTCACGAAGCCGCCCGCTTCCCGCACCATCACCAACCCGGCCGCCATGTCCCAGGGGTGGATGCCCAGCTCCCAGTAGCCGTCGTAGCGACCGGCCGCGAGCCAGGCGAGGTCGAGCGCCGCCGAGCCGAAGCGCCGCACGCCCGCGACCTGGGGCATGATGCGGGCCAGGATCTGGCTGAACTCCGCCTTGCGCGGGATGGAGGCGAAGGGGATGCCGGTCGCGAACACCGCTTCGTGCAGGTCCCTGCGGCCCGAGACCCGCAAACGACGGTCGTTGAGGAAGGCGCCCATGCCGCGCTCGGCCCAGAACATCTCGTCGGCCGCCGGGTTGTAGATCACACCGGCCATCACCTCGCTGGTGTCGGGGCCGGTGCGCTTTTCGATGCCGACGCTGATGGCCCAGTGCGGGATGCCGTGGAGGAAATTGGTGGTGCCGTCGAGCGGGTCCACCACCCAGCGCCATTCCCAATCCGCGGCGCCGGCCTTGCCGCTTTCCTCCATGTGGAACGCGAAGCCGGGGCGGGCGCGGGAAAGTTCCGTCCGGAGGATCTCCTCGGCGCGCAGGTCGGCCTGGGACACGAAATCGCCCGCGCCCTTGACGCTGACCTGGAGCTTCTCCGCTTCGCCGAAGTCGCGCAGCAACCGGCGGCCGGCCTTCTGCGCGGCCGCGACCACCACGTTCAGCGCGGGGGAGAGGCGGGGGGAGGCCATCGTGCGGGCCTCAGCCCTTGGCCCGCTCCACGTAGGAGGCGTCCTCGATCTTCACCACGATCTTCTCGCCGGTGGTGACGAAGGGCGGCACCATGGTCTTCACGCCGTTGGAGAGCACCGCCGGCTTGTAGGAGGAGGTGGCGGTCTGGTTCTTCACCACGGGGTCGGCCTCGACCACCTCCAGCACCGCCGTTTCCGGCAAAGACATGGCCACCGGCTCGCCCTCGATGAGGCGGACGTTCACCGTCATGTTCTCGACGAGGAAGGGCAGGCGGTCGCCCAGGATGTCCTTGGGCACGGTGGTCTGCTCGTAGGTGTCGGGGTCCATCAGGACCAGGCTGTCGCCCTCGGCGTAGGAGAAGTTGTAGTCCTTGTCTTCCGTCATCAACCGCTCGACCGTATCGGCGGTGCGCCAGCGCTGGTCCTTCTTGGCGCCGGTCTTGATGTTCCGCATGTCCACCTGGATGATGGCGTTGCCCTTGCCGGGGATCATGATGTTCTGCTTGAGCACGGTGTAGCGCTGGCCTTCGAACTCGATGACCATGCCGGCGCGCATCTGGTTGGCCTGCATCTTCGCCATGGTGGGCTGCCTGATCCGAACGGGTTGGGAATGAGCGGGGCGCGCGGCTTCGGCGCGCCGGACCGGCGGGATGTAGTCGCAACCGCCCGTGGAGGCAACGTCCGCGGCGCTCACACGCTTTCGTTCTTCTCCGCCTTGCCGTGGCGGGTGAGCCGGTCCAGCACGCCCAGCAGCAGCGCCCCCAGCACGAACAGGCCGTGGATGCCCATGCGCCACATCACCCCCTCCTGGCTGTAGCTCTCCACCTTCAGGAACACTTGCAGCAAGTGGATGGAGGAGATGGCGACGATGGCGGTGGCGACCTTCAGCTTGAGGTTCGCGTAGTCGGTGCGCCCGACCCAGCGCATGTCCTCCTCTTCGGCGTCGCCCGCCAGACGGTCCACCAGGCTGTCGTAGCTCGACAGCACCACGATCATCACCAGGGAGGCGATCAGGGCGGAGTCCACCAGGTGCAGCACCGCGATCAGCACGTCCTCCTCCGGCATGGTCAGCAGATCGCCCGCCAGGCTCCAAAGCTTGGACAGGAAGCGGACCGCGTAGAGGGCGAGGCCGGCCACGAGGCCGAAGAAGAACACCATCAGCAGGTAGCGGCTGGCCAAGATGGCGCGGCCGAGTATCGCAAGCAGCGAGGCCGCCGCATTCTGCTCGCGGCCGTGGGGAGGGGACATTAGGATGATCCAGCGGTTGGCGGAAGAGCAACGCCTGTCGGGCGCCGTGGTGCATGGCGGCTTGGTGTGGCTCGCCGGGCAGGTGGCCGACGACGCGAGCCTCGACGCCGAGGGGCAGACCGCCGACATCCTCCGGCAGATTGATGGACTGCTGCACCAAGCCGGCACGAGCAAGAGCCGGCTGCTCTCGGTGACGGTGGTGCTGGCCGACATCCGCGACGCCCCGGCGATGAACCGAGCTTGGGACCGCTGGCTCGACCCCGCGGCCAAGCCGGCGCGCATGACGGTCCAGGCGCCGTTGGTGGACCCGTCCTGGCGGGTGGAGATCACCGGCGTCGCGGCGCTCGGCGGGACCGAGGCGCCGCGGGCTTGAAGGTCGCTCCTCCCGCCGGGACGCCGCGCGGCTTCCTGACCGCGGAGGCCACCGCGCTCGCGCTGATGCTGCTGGTGGCGGGCGGCGTCGCCGACGACGGGCTGCTGTTCTCGGCTGTCGCCTTCGGCGGGGTCGGCGTCGCCGTCGGCGTGCTCTACCTGCTGTTCCCGCAGGGGCCGCAATTCGCCCTCAACGCGGCGAATGGCTTGGCCATGTACACCTGTCTGTACTCGGTGATCGGCCGTTCCGCCTTTCCGGAGGCGGAAGACTGGGCGCGGCTCGGCGCCTTCCTGCTGCCGATCGCCGCGTTCGTGGGGGCCTGCTGGTTGCGCCGCCGCGAGCTGCGGCCGTGGATCGGGGCGGCGCACCCGCCGGACCTGGCGCACCTGCCGCGCTTCGCCGGCTGGCTCGCGGCGATGGGGGCGGTGGCGGTGCTTTCCCTCGCGCTGCCCTTCAGCCGGGCCGCGCCGGGCACGCAGACGGCGGCGCTGCTCGTCGCCATGGCGGCCGTTGCCGCCGTCAGCGCCGGGGCGGTGGGCGAGGTGGTGCGGCTGCTGGCGGACATCGCCGCCATCTTCCGCGAGGTGACGGGCCGCCTCGCCCTCCTCGCCGTGCCCGTCGCCGCCTATTGCAGCTTGTGGGCGATGCTGACGGTGGTGTTCGGTTGCCTCTACCGGATCTCCGACGGGTTGTCCGTGCGGCCGCTCTTCACCGGCCCCGACGGGCCGCTCCGCGCGGACTTCCCCGGCGCGCTGCACTTCAGCGCGGTGACGCTTTCCACCGTCGGCTACGGCGACATCCAGCCGATCGACGACGGCATCCGCCTGCTGGCGACGGTGCAGGCGCTGATGGGGCAGCTTCTGCTGCTCTTCGGCTTCTACGAAATCATGCGCGGCAGCCAGATCGGCGCGCCGGAGGTCGAGCCGTCCGGCGAGGACGAGCGGGAGGGTGGTGAGGAGGCTAAGCCGCCTCCACCACCCGCGCCGAAGCCATGATGCGCCGCACCTTCTCGGACTCGGTCGCGCCGCCATCCACCGCGGCCACCGCCTTGGCCTCGGCTGCGCGCACCGCGTCCAGGCTCGCCAGCACCGCTTCGGCCCGGTCGAGCGGCACCACCACGACGCCGTCCGCGTCGCCCACCACAATGTCGCCCGGCCGCACGTGGACCCCGCCGCAGGTGATGGGCGCGCCCACGGTCCCCGGCCCGTTGGTCGCGGGCGAGGTGGGCACGATCCCGGCGCAGAACACCGGCAGGCCGGTGGCGAGGATGCCGGCCTTGTCGCGCGCCAGCCCCTCGGTGACGAACGCGGCCACGCCCTTGTTGCGCATCATGCCGATGACGAGGTCGCCCACCACCGCCGTCCCGAGATAGCCGTCGTTCGCCACCAGGATCACGTCGCCGGGCTGCGCTTCCGCCAGCGCGCCCATCACCCCGACCACGTCCGCGGGATAGGCGAATGCGGTGAGCGCCGGGCCGACGAAGGCCGCATTGGCCGGGTCGAGAGGCTTGATCCGCCAGTCCAGCGCGCCGCGCCCCTCCATCGCGTCCACCAAGTGCGAGGTCTGGGCGCCGCGAAAGCGCTCCAGCAGGGCGGCCGGCGCGCGGCGGAAGCCGCGATGCACGGTGAGCAACGGCGGGTTGTCGAGCATGGCGGTTCCTCCCGGTCTTCGCCGGAAGCATCGCGCGGCGGGCGGACGCCGCCAAGCCGCCGCTACTCGGCGTAGATCATGCGCCGGGTCATGCCGCCGTCGAGGACGAACTCCGCGCCCGTGACGAAGCCGCTCTCCGGCCCGAGCAGCCAAGCGGCGAGCGCCGCCACGTCCTCCGGCCGGCCGACGCGGCCCGCCGGGTGCTGCGCGTGGTCTTCCGGCCGCAGAGCCTCGCCCTTCGTCTCGATCCAGCCGGGGCTGATGCAGTTCACCCGCACGTCGGGGCCGAGGCTGACCGCCAGCGCATGGGTCAGCGCCACCAGCCCGCCCTTGGACGCGGCGTAGCTCTCCGTGTCCGGCTCCGACTGCCGCGCGCGGGTAGAGGCGACCGTGACGACGGCGCCCCCCGCCGCGCGCAGCATCGCCTCCGCCGCGCGGACCAGGAGAAAGGTGCCGGTCAGGTTGGTGCCGAGCACCGCGTTCCATTCCGCCAGCGCCAAGTCACGCAGCGACTTCCGAACCATGAAGCCGGCGTTGCTTACGAGCGCGTCGAGCCGGCCTTCCTCCCGCCGCACGCCGTCGAGCAGCGCGCTCACGGCGGCTTCGTCCGACACGTCAGCCTCGACGCAGCGCGCCGGGTGGTCCGGCCGCGCTTCTTGCCGGTCTGCGACCACCACCCGCCAGCCGTCGCGCGCCAAGCGGGCGGCGACCGACTGGCCGATACCGTTCGCGCCGCCCGTCACCAGCGCCACCCGTGTTTCCGCCATGCCCCGCCCCCGCCGCTCGGGGCCTCAAGCCCGACCGGGTGGCGGGGTTCCCGGCCGCGCCGGGCGCGGTAGCATGGCCGCCGCCCCGGAGGACGCCGCGCATGCCCGAACCCTTGCTGTTCACGCCCGCCGCCCTGCGCGACGTGGCGCTCAAGAACCGGGTGGTGGTGGCGCCCATGCACCAGTACGCGGCGCAGCGGGGCTTCGCCACCGACTGGCACCTGATGAACGCCGGCCGCTACGCCGCGGGCGGCGCGGGCCTCGTCATCATGGAATCCACCAAGGTGGAGCGGCGCGGCTGCGGCACGATGGGCGACCTCGGCCTGTGGGACGACGCCTTCATCCCCGGCGTCGCGCGCTGCGCCGCCTTCATCCGGCAGCACGGCGCGGTGCCCGGCATCCAACTCGGCCACTCGGGGCGCAAGGCGCGGCGGCACCGGCCTTGGGAGGGCGGCGGGCCGCTCGCCCGCACGCCGGAGATCGAAGATTGGGAGGCGTGGGAGCTGGTGGCGCCGAGCGCCCTGGCCTCGCCGGAGTCGGACCCGCTGCCGCGCGCCCTCTCGCGCGACGAGATCCCGGCGCTGGTGGAGCGCTTCGGGCAAGCCGCGCGCCGCGCCCACGAGGCCGGCTTCGACGTGCTGGAGATCCACGGCGCGCACGGCTACCTCGTCCACGAATTCCTTTCGCCCTTCTCCAACCGCCGCAACGACGACTACGGCGGCACGGATCTCAACCGCATGCGCTTCTGCGTGGAGGTGGTGGAAGCCGTGCGCGCCCATTGGCCGGCGACGAAGCCCTTGTTCCTGCGCCTTTCGGTCGAGGACGACGCGGGCTGGGGCCCGGCGGAAAGCGTGGCGCTGGCGCGGCTGGTGAAGCCGAAGGGCGTTGACGTGATCGACTGTTCCTCCGGCGGGATGCGCGGCGCGCCGGTGGTGGGCGCCGGGCCGATCGGCTACGGCTACCAAGTGCCCTACGCGGCGCGGCTGAGGCGCGAGGCGGAGATCGCCACCATGGCGGTCGGCCTCATTGTCCACGCCGACCAGGCCGAAGCCATCCTCCAGCGCGGCGAGGCCGACCTGATCGCCCTGGCGCGCGAGCTGCTTTACAACCCGAACTGGCCCATGGACGCCGCGCAGAAGCTCGGCGCCGACCCGCGCTTCGCGCTGGTGCCGCCGCCCCAGGCCTACTGGCTGGAGAAGCGCGCGCGGCAGGTGCGGGAGCTGACGCCCTCCACCTACCGCGAACGCCTGGACGCCTGAGCCGCCCGCATGGCCGCGCGCCGCCCGACCTCCGACGGGGACGACCTGTTCGGCCCCCCGCCCGGCGACCCGTCGCCTTCCGCGGCCGACGCCGGCCCACGCCCGCTCGCCGACCGGCTGCGCCCGCGGAGCTTGGAGGAGGTCGCCGGCCAAGAACACTTGGTCGGGCCGGAGGGCGCGCTGTCGCGGATGCTGGCGCGCGGAAGCCTCGCCTCGCTGATCCTTTGGGGGCCGCCCGGCGTGGGCAAGACAACGATCGCGCGGCTCCTGGCCGCGCGGGCGGGGCTGGTCTTCGTCTCGCTGTCCGCCGTGTTCTCCGGCGTCGCCGACCTCAAGCGCGCCTTCGACGAGGCGCGGCTCCGGAAGCGGGCGGGGCAGGGGACGCTCCTGCTCGTGGACGAGATCCACCGCTTCAACCGGGCGCAGCAAGACGGCTTCCTGCCGGTGGTGGAGGATGGCACGGTCACGCTCGTCGGCGCCACCACGGAGAACCCGTCCTTCGCGCTGAACGGCGCGCTGCTGTCGCGCTGCCAAGTGCTGGTGCTGCGGCGCTTGGACGACGCCGCGCTGGAGACGCTGCTCGCGCGCTCCGAGGCCGAGGCGGGACGCGCCCTGCCGCTGGACGCCGCCGCGCGCCCCGCGCTCCGCGCCATGGCCGACGGCGACGGGCGCTACCTGCTGAACCTCGCCGAGCAACTGCTGGCGCTGCCCGAGGGCCAGCCGGCGCTGAGCACGGCCGCGTTGGCCGAGGTGCTGTCGCGCCGCGCCGCGCTCTACGACCGCGACCGCGAGGAGCACCACAACCTCATCTCGGCCCTGCATAAGTCGCTGCGCGGCAGCGACCCGGACGCGGCGCTCTACTGGCTCGCGCGCATGCTCGGCGGCGGCGAGGACCCGCGCTTCTTGGCCCGGCGCCTGGCGCGCGCCGCCGTCGAAGACGTGGGGCTGGCCGACCCGCAGGCCCTGCCGCTCGCCCTCGCGGCTTGGGAAACCTACGAACGGCTTGGATCGCCGGAAGGCGAGCTGGCCCTGGCGCAACTCGTCCTGCACCTCGCCACGGCGCCGAAGTCGAACGCCGCCTACGTCGCCTGGAAGGAGGCGCAGCGCGCGGCGCGTGAAACCGGCAGCTTGATGCCGCCCGCGCACATCCGGAACGCGCCCACCGGGTTGATGCGCGACCTGGGCTACGGCCGCGGCTACGCCTACGACCACGACGAGCCCGACGCCTTCTCCGGACAGAACTACTTCCCCGACGGCATGGAGCGCCGGCAGTTCTACCGCCCGACCGACCGCGGCGCGGAAGCGGAACTGGCCGAACGCCTCGGCCGGTGGGCCGCGCTCCGCGCCGAAAAAGAGGGCGGGCGCGGATGAGCGCCGTGTTTCTGGTGGGCCTGGGCGGCGCGGCGGGTTCCGTCTTCCGCTACTTGGTGTCCGTGGCCGCCTCGGCCGCGCTCGGCAGCGGCTTCCCGTGGGGAACGCTGGCGGTCAACGCCGCCGGCAGCACGGCCATCGGCGCCCTGGCCTCGCTCGGTTTGCAGGACAACACGCGGCTGCTGCTCGTCACCGGCCTGCTTGGAGGCTTCACGACCTTCAGCGCCTTCTCAATGGAAACGGCACAGCTCTGGCGGCGGGCCCCGTGGCTGGCCGCGCTGTACGTGGCGGCGAGCCTCGGGGGCGGGTTCGCCGGCTTCGCGGCCGGCCAGGGTTTCGCGCGCGGAGGTTAGCGCCGCGCCTGCCGGCCCTCGTCGCGCCCCGACCGAACGTTCCCTTCCGGCACCTCGACCGGCGTGACACGCACCGGCGCGCGGCCCGCATGCTTCATGCCGAGCTCCTCCGCCGTGCGCGGGCTCAGGTCGATGACGCGGTTGCGGGCGTAAGGGCCGCGATCCTCGACCTTCACCGTGGCGCTGCGGCCGTTCTCCAGGTTCGTCACCTGGGCGGTGGTGCCGAGCGGCAGGCTGCGGTGCGCGGCGGAATTGCTGTTGGGGTTGAACCGCCCGCCGTTCGCCATCTGGCGCCCGTTGAATTGCGACCCGTAGTACGACGCCTCGCCCTGCTGGCTTGGCCGCTCCTGCGACTGCTGTGGCTGCTGTTGGTGGGACTGCTGCTGCTGCTGCTTCGGCGCGGCTTCCGCCTGCGCGATGGGCGAGCGGTCGCACGCCGCCAAGCCACTACCGAGGCTGAGCATCGTTGCGGCAGCGGCGAAATTGAAAGACTTCAACATCTTCTCCCGTCGCAGTGGCTGGACGGGAAGCGCCGGGAGCGATGGCAGGGTTTCGGTTCCCCTGCCATCGCTCCCGTTACATTGAGGGAAGGTTGAAGCTCAGGCGAAGAGGATGCCGAACTCCCCCGGGTTCTCGCTCTGGATGTTGGCCGCGGTGAGCGCCACGTGCTCGGCGCTCTCGGAGAAGGCCAGCACCACGGCGGAGCGCGCCACCCCGGCGTCGAGCTGCGCCGCCCAGTAGTCCAGGCCGGCTTGGTCGGCGGGCCGGTCGAGGCTGTTCACGTAGAGCGCGTCCGCGAACTGCCGGTTGTTCAGGCTGCCGTACTGGGCGCGGAACTCGGCGCTGCCGGTGAAGGCGTCCGCCATCTGCCCGAGGGTGGCGGTGCCGCCTTCGAGCCCGTTCTTCCAGTAGGTGAGGCCCCCCACGTCCGCCAAGCGGCCGAACACGGTGTCGTAGAGGCGCGCCACCTCGGCGGCCGCTTCGCTGCGGTCCCAGATGCCGGCCTGGACCAGCGCGGCGGTGCCGGCCTTGTTCTCCGCGCTCTCGGAGAAGGACACCAGCACGTCGGCGCGGCCGGCGCCGTTGTTCATGGAGTCGATCCAGAACTTGCGCCCCTCCGCCTCGCCGGCGCGGCCGAGCACGTTCTGGTAGAGCCGGTCCACGAAGGCGCCGTTGTCGGCCATGTCGCCGAAGCGGGCGCGGAACTCGCCGGAGCCGAGGAAGCCCCGCGCCAGCTCGGACAGCGGCCGGCCGTCCTGCACCGCGTCGATCCAGAAGTTGAGGCCGCCTTGGTCGGGCAGGCGGTCGAGCGCCGCCTCGTACAAGTGCGCCACCCGCGCCGCCGGGTCGCCGGCGTCGAACACCAAACGGCCGTCGGCGAAGCGCACCTCCTCCACCCCGCGCAGGTCGGCCGTGTCGCCGCCGTGCGTCACGAGGACGCTCCCGTCGGGCTGCGCCGCGACGTCGGCCGCGCGGAACCCATGGTTGCTCATGTCCAACGTGTCGCGACCACCCAGGCCCTCGTAGGCGTGCTGGCCGGGTGCCCGGACGAGGACGTCGTCGGCGTCGGTGCCGGCGATGGTGGCAAAATCGTCGTTCTGGATGCGCCCGCGGGCCGTGGCCGCGCCGATATCGCCGCCCGCCGCGTTGGCCAGCGTCACCGAGAAGGTCTCGTCCGCCTCCGCCGCTGTGTCGCCCGCGACCATGACGGCGACCGTCTTGACGGTCTCGCCCGCGGCGAAGGACACGGTGCCCGACAGCGCCCCGGCGAAGTCCAGCGCGTCGGTCGTGCCGTGGGCGAGGAACCAGTCGACGGAAGCGGCGCCGGCGGCGGCGCCGGAGCGCATCACGGCGAAGTTGAAGGCCTTCGGACCGGAGGCGCCTTCCGCGGCGTCGGCCGACGCGGAGGCGGCGATGGCGAGGGACGGGGGCGCCGACATCATCTCGCCCACGTCCAGCCGGCCGCCGGTGACGGTCTTGCCGGCGAGCGAGGCGGTCGGCTCGGCGCCGGCCAGGATCGCCTGCCGGATCCGCGCGCCCGAGGCGCCGGGGTTGCCCGCGGCGTAGAGCAAGGCCGCGCCGGTCACGTGCGGCGCCGCCATGGAGGTGCCGCTGAGGCTCGCGTAGCCGCCGTCCGGGACGGTCGAGTGGATGGAGGAGCCCGGCGCGCCGAGGTCCACCGACCGCCCGCCGCGGTTGCTGAAGGAGGAGAGGGCGCCGCCGCTGGTGATGGCGGCGACGGCGACCACCGCGTCGAGGCCGCCGTTGAAGGTCGTGTCGTACTCGGCGGGGTAGTGGTCGGTGCCGTCGAGGTCGGCGCCGTCGTTGCCCGCCGCGGCCACGAACAGGATGTCTTGGTCGGCGCCGCGGTCGATCGCGTCGCGCATGGCGGTGGACGGGCCGCCGCCGCCCCAGGAGTTGTTGGTGGCGACGAAGTCCGAGGTGGCGCCCGCCGCCTTGGCGGCGGCGGTGAAGTAGTCCACCGCCTCGACCGCGTCGCTGCCGTAACCCGACCCGTCCGCCCCCAAGAACTTCAGGGCGACGATCTGCGCGGTCCAGGCGACGCCCGCGACGCCCGCGCCGTTGCCGCCCTGGCCAGCGATCGTGCCCGCCACGTGGGTGCCGTGCCTGTTATCGTCGAGCGGGTCGTTGTCGTCGTTGGAGAAGTCCCAGCCGATCAGGTCGTCGGCGTAGCCGTTGCCGTCGCCGTCGACGCCGTCCTCCCAGCGCGCGTCGGCGAGCAGGTCGCCCGCGTCGATCCGCCCGTTGCCGTTCAAGTCCGACACCGAACCGGCGTTCCCGGCGCGGTTCAGGTCGCGGAAGGTGATGAGGCCGTCCCTGTCGGTGTCCTCGAGGGCGGGGCGCAGGGCGTCGGGGATCTCGCCCTGGTTGAGCCAGATGTTCAGGTAGAGGTCCAGGTGCCGGTAGTCGACGCCGCTGTCGATGACGCCCGCGACCGCCTTGGTCGACCCGGTGTGGCCGGCGGCCCAGGCCTCCGCGGCGCCGGTGCCGAAGGGGTTGGCCGGGTCGCTGGCGTCGCCGCGCATGCCCCAGAGCTGGCCGCCGGTGAAGCCCGGGTCGTCGCTCGCGGCATCGACCGAGTGCTCCCAGTTGCGGTCGACCGAAACGACGCCGGGCCGGCGGGACAGCGCCTCGGTCGCTTTGTCCAGGTCGAGGCCGGGCGGGAGCTTGAGGACCGAGAGCGGGCCGCGGCCGGCGTCCCGCATGGCTTCGGTGTGGATCGCCTCCCGCTCCTGCCCGCCGAGGGCGCGGGCGGCGTCCGAGCGGGCCTGCGCGGTGGCGCCGGGGGCGAACTGGACGAGCAGTTCGTCCGGGGCGTGCTTGGGGAGGCCGGGCGTGGCCATGGGCGGGCGTCCGTCGGTGGCGCCGGACTGTGCCAAAATCGCTTTAACAGAAAGTTGATGCCGCCGGCCCCATAGGGCGACCCTCGTGATCCGGGGATGGGTTCACCGGGAGTGGAAGCGCTCCGGGGTGGGTGGGGTGTGAATCGGCGTGGGGTCCCGACGCCGACCGGCGCCGCAAGCTCTTGATCCTGCTCGCAGGAGAGGGGTCACAAGGCGGGCTCTTCCGCACTTTTGGTGCACGCAAAGCAGTGTGGGGGCTGCGATCCCGCTGAAAACGAAACGGATTTCAGGCCGGCTCGTCGCTTGCCGCAGGTTCACGGCGGGAGCGGCACGAAAAGCCAGAGAACCGGGGCCTTTCAGCCCTTGCTGTGGTTCTCGGGGTTTGGGCTGCACCAAAAGTGCGGAAGAGCCACAAGGCGGCGTGGACTCACACGACGAGGCGCGCGGCACGCCGGTCCCGGGTCCCGCCTCGCGCTGCGAGGCACCGGCCCGTACATCGCCGCTGTGAAGGCGGAGCGCTTCTACGCGGGCCGGGTTGGACCGCTGCCGGCCTCGACGACCGGCCAGCCGAGGGAGCCTTCCGGCGCGGGCCGGTTGCGCAGCCACCACGACCAGTCCTCTGGCAGCAGCGAGAACGGGTCGGGGTGGCCCAGCTCGCGCGCGGCCCAGACCGGCCAGTGCGGGTTCGAAAGCGCGGGCCGCCCCAGCAACACCAGGTCCAGCTTCTCCTCCCGGATCACCCGGTCGGCCACCGCGGGGATGCCGAGGTTCCAGCTCACGCCCACGGGGATGCCCACCTCGCGCCGCACGCGGTGCGCCCGCTCCACCATGAACGCCACCTCGCCGAAGGGCAGGTCCTTCACCTCGTCGGTGTTCATGCCGAGGCTGAGGTCGGCCAGGTCGAGCCCGTGCCCCTTCAGGGCGCCCACGGCCCACACGGCTTCGTCGAACCGCACGCCCTCCTCGTGGAAGTCGTCGGAGCCGAGGCGCATGGTCAGCGGCAGGCGCTCCGGCCACACCGCCCGCACCGCGTCCAACGCCTCGCGGTGGAAGCGCAGCCGGTTCTCCAGGCTGCCGCCGTACCCGTCCGTGCGCCGGTTGGCCAGCGGCGAGAAGAAGCTGGCGCCGAGGTAGCCGTGGGCGAAGTGCATCTCCAGCCACTCGAACCCGGCATCCAGCGCCCGCCGCGCCGCCTGCGCGTAGGCGCGGTGGATCTCCTGGATTTCGTCCACCGCCAGCGCGTGGACGGGGAAGGTGTAGCGGCCGCCGTAGGTGATCGCGGACGGGCCGCGCACCTGCCACCCGTCGGGGTGGTCCGGGGGCAGCTGCGTCTTGCCGTGCCAAGGCTTCTTCTCGCTGCCCTTGCGCCCGGTGTGGCCGAGCTGGATGCCGGGCACCGCGCCCATGTCCTTGATGATCGCCGTCACCCGGGACAGGCCCTCGATCTGGCCGTCGTCGTAGATGCCGGCGCAACTCGTCCCGGTGCGGCCGTCCGGCGTGATGGCGATCTGCTCGGGGAAGACCAGGCCGAAGCCGCCCGCCGCGCGCGACCCCATCAGCATGACGTGGAAGTCGCCCATCCGGCCGTCGACCGACCGGTACATGGTCATCGGCGACACCGCGATCCGGTTGCGCAGCGTGACGCCCTTGAGGGTGAAGGGGCTGAAGAGATCCGGCATCGGGCGACTCGCCTGCACGGGATGCGCAGCACCGGAGCATACGCGGGCCCGGCGCCGCCGCAATCCACCGCTCACGCGGGCGGCACGAGGAGTGATGAGCCACGGTATGCGGCGGCCCGATACCCCCGGGGTGCTTTCGGCGCCTGGCCGGAGCCGCTCAACCCATGACGGGGTTGAGCAGGAACGCCGTGATGTCCTCGGCGCCGTCGCTTTCCGAAGCCTGCGCGCGGCCGATCGCCATGAGCAGCGCAGCAGCCGCGTCGATCTTCCCGTCGCGCTGCTTGGCCGGGAACAGGTTGCCGCGCCGGTCCGCCTTGCCAACCACGTTGCCCAGGCACCGCCCCTTGGCCGGGTCGCCGTCGTGGCGGACGCGCCCGGCGCGCCTCACAGGAGGAGGCGCAGCGCGGACTTCTCCTCCTCGCGCCCGGGCGCGCCTTGGCGCGGCCAAGGCGTGTCCTCGAGCTGCGCCAAGCGCTCGGCCCGCACGCCCGGCCCGCGCCGCGCCGCCGCGTCCACGTCGCACAGCCGGTCCGGCAGCCCGATGGCCGCCTTCCAGCACCGTTCCCGCTCGCGGGCGCACGAGGCGCCGCGCGCCGAGCGCGCGATCAGGCGCGCCGACTCCCTCGCCAGGTCGACACCGTCGTCGTGGGCAGGGCGCAGTCGAGCAGGCGGCGTTGTTCGTCCTTGCGGGACCAGCGCCAAAGCCGCCGGAGCTTCGCAACAGCCCCTACGTTCGCGGATGCGGCGGGCCCTGTAAGACCTTGGCCGGGTGCCTTGGCGAGGATCTGTTCGGCCAGCACCGGAACTCCGTCGTGCCGCAGCCGGCCGGAGCGCATGGCGGCGTCGAGCTCCAGGATCGCCGGGCTGAAGTTCCGCGTCATCGCCCGGAACTCCAGCATGTTCACCCCCTCGGCCCGCAGCCGCCGCGCCATCTGCGTCGAATGCCAAGGGTCGAGACCGATGCTCACCACCCGGAAGCGCCGGCACAGGGCCAGATGCCGGCCTCGATGGCGGCGAAGTCGGTCTCGTTGCCCGGCGTGACCACCAGATGACCACCGCCGCCCAGCCCGGGTAGCCCGGGTTGCGCGCCTCCGCCACCGTGGCCTCGTTGCGCCAGCAGCGCGCGAAGGCGGACGGTTCCGGCAGCCGCCATCCGGCGCCTCAGACCGCGCGGCGCGCCGGCCCTGCTTGCGCCGGTGTCCGTCGTCGGAGAACGCCGTCCATCCAGGCCACCATCGCGTCGAGCGCCTCGTCGAGGACTTGGCCGTCGCTCCGGCCCGATCTCGCCGGCACGTGGAAGGAGTGGTCGGCCAGGCCGAGGGGCACGAGGGTGGCGAGCGCCCCCAGCCGCTGGACCGTCGCGGCGAGCAGAGGCATCTCGGCCAGGGCGTCGCGCGTGCCTTGCAGGAAGAGCATCGGGACATCGACGCGGGCGAGGTGCCCGGCGCGCTCGGCCGAGGGCTTCTTGGCGGGGTGCAGCGGGAAGCCGAGGAACGCCAG
>CADCTL010000180.1 GCA_902805625.1 uncultured Acetobacteraceae bacterium | reverse complement strand
TTCGGCCACGGCCGCGGCCGGGTCGGCCGGGTCGCGCACGGCGAAGAGCACCTCGAACGGGGCCGCGTGGTTCTGCTCCAAGGTCGAGGCGAGGTTCACTGCCAAGCCCGGTGCCGCCCCGTGCAGGGGCTTGAGGACGCTCGCGGCGAGGGCAGGGCCGCGGCGCCCCGCCGGCACCCGTCGCCCCGCCAGCCGCTTGACCGCCAGGGCCGCCGGCACTGTCAATGCCGCGCCGGCGAGGGCCAGCACCGCGGCGGCCACGCCGAAGCTCCGTATTAAGTCAATCACGGCGTCGCCGATCGCCCTCGTCTCGCGCGGGAACGGGGGCACTGCCGGCGCCGTGTCCGGCGCGCTAGGCTTGCGATCCTCCTGCTGGCGATCCTCCGTCCCATGCCTCGTCCCGCCGTCTTGTTGCCCGCGCTGGCGCTCGCCGCCGCGCTGCTGTCCGCCTGTGCCGCCCGGCCGAGCGGGCCGCAAGCTGCCGCGTCCACCGCGCCGGGCGACCCCTTCGAGGCCACCAACAGGAAAATTCTGGATTTCAATTTCGGCGTGGACAACGCGATCTACCGCCCCGCCGCGGCTTTCTATCGGCGCACGGTCGGCCCTTGGACACGGGCGCGGGCGCGGAACGTGTTGCTGAACCTGAATGAGCCGGTCGTCGCCGCCAACGCGCTGCTGCAAGCGCGGCCTGTGGAAGCCGGCACCTCTTTAATGCGGTTCGCGGTGAACTCCACCTTGGGGCTGGGCGGGATGTTCGACCTGGAGCCGATCGGCGGACCACCCCGCCAGACCATCGACTTCGGCCAAACGCTCCGAGCCTGGGGCCTGCCCGACGGCCCTTATCTCATGCTGCCTTTCGCCGGCCCGTCCACGCCGCGGGAGTTGGCGGGGACGGTGGGCGACGGTTTGTTGAACCCGCTGACCTGGGCGCTGCCCTTCGGGGCGAACGCGGGGCGCTCCGTGGCCCTGGGGCTGGACGAGCGGGAGCGCAACATCGAGGCGCTGGATGACATCCGAGGCAATTCACTCGACCCTTACGCTCGGCTCCGCAGCCTTTGGCGGCAGAACCGCGACGCCCAACTCGGCCGCGCCACGGACGAAACACCCGACGTGCTGGACGACCCCGGGGCGGCCGGCAACGGCAGATAGGAGCGGAAGCGAAGAGGGGGACCGAAGCCCCCCTCCCGCCGTCGCTCGGTCAGGCTGTGCGCCGAACCGCGTGGACGTTCCGCGTGCCGACGCGGGCGCCGAGCACCGCCGCCACCGCGCCGAGCAGCATCGCCCCGAAAGCGTAGTAGGCCGCGGTCGCGCTGGCCGTGGCCGCCGCGTTGGCCGCCTCGCGGGCGCGCCGCTCGGCTTCCTGCGTGGTGTTGACGGCCTGCTGCTCGACCTGGGCGATGCGGCGCTGCGCCTCGTCGGGCGAGATGTTGTACTCGGCCGCCACCAACTGGTTGAGCCGCTCCCGGCTCTGCTGCGGCAGGTTGCCGTCCGTCACCCGGCGGGTCACCAAGGTGCCGATCTCAGCGTTGCGCTGCTCGCTCGTCATGCGGGCCGGGTCGCCGCCCGTCTGGAGCGCCGTCCGAGCCCGCTCGATGAGTTGCTGCGGGTTGATCTGCTGCGCCGCCTGCGCCGCTGGGCCGGACGCCGCCGAGGCCGCTTGGCCCGCGCCCTGCGCGACGCCGCCCAGGATGGAGGACGCGCCCTGCACCGCCGTGCTGGCTGTGCCGGCGATGATGTTGCCGAGCAGCACGGCCGAGAGCAGGTAACCGATGCCCCAAACCGACAAGCCGTGCAGCACGCCGTCGGTGTCGTCGGCGGTGCCGGAGAAGCGGGCCGCGACGTAGCCGCCCACCGCGAGGCCGATCAGGTTGGCCACCAGCAGCCAGATGCCGGCGACGACGCTGAAGGTGGTGCCGGACGGCGTGTCGCCGCTGGTGGCGTCCACCGCGCTCGCGCCGACAGCGACGCCGAGCACGTTGAGCATCAATCCCACGATCACCGCCACGACGGCGCCGGCGATCACCGCGCCCCAGGAGATGCGGGGCGGGAGGGAGGGCGCGCCCTCAGGCGCGGCATAGGTTGCCGTTGTTCCCGTCATGGTATCGGCCGTGGACACTGTCCGCTGCATCTCGAACTCCTTCGACGTCACGTTGATGGGCCGGAAACGCCTTGGATACGGAACGGTTCACGAAGCTTGCATGACGGGTGGAAAACGTGCGCTTTCGGCCATCATTCCGCCACGCGGGCCCCGTAATAACCCTTCGCGTCGCGGGGCCAGTCGCGGTCGCGCGCTTCTGTCCCCATCCCGTCCGATCTGGAACCCGCGATGCAGGTCTACCTGCCCATCGCCGAAATGTCGGCCGATGCCCTACTGCTGGTCGGCATCGGCTTCGGCGTGGGCTGGCTTTCGGGCCTGTTCGGGG
This sequence comes from uncultured Acetobacteraceae bacterium, assembly GCA_902805625.1. GTDB lineage: Bacteria > Pseudomonadota > Alphaproteobacteria > Acetobacterales > Acetobacteraceae > Craurococcus. The sequence continues at coordinate 8,895 of CADCTL010000180.1, read as the reverse complement.
TGGGCGGCGGCTTCCTGCTGACGCCCCTCCTGATTCTGATCGGCATTCCCTCCCCGGTGGCCGTCGCCTCCGGCGCCAACCAGACGCTCGGCGCCAGCGTGTCCGGCCTCATCGCGCAGTGGCGGCGCGGCAACGTGGACGCGAAGATGGGCTGCGTCCTGCTCGCTGGCGGGCTCCTGGGCTCCTTCGCCGGGGTTCAGCTCTTCGCATTGCTGCGCCGGATCGGCCAAGTGGATACGGCGGTCTCACTGTTCTACGTGGTGGTGCTGGGCACGGTCGGCGTGCTGATGGTCATGGAGTCGGCGCGCGCCATCCTGCGCCGCCGCCGTTCGGTGCGGCGCAGGCTCCATGCGCATTACTGGATGCACGGGCTGCCGCTGAAGGCGCGCTTCCGCAAGTCGCGCCTCTACATCTCCGTCATCCCGCCGGCGCTGGTGGGCTTCGGCATCGGCGTGCTTTCGGCGGTTATGGGCGTGGGCGGCGGCTTCATGCTGGTGCCGGCCATGATCTATTTCATAGGGATGCCGACGGCCGTCGTGATCGGCACCTCCCTGTTCCAGGTGGTGTTCGTCGCCGCCAACGTGACCCTGTTGCAAGCGGTGCAGGTCGGCAGCGTGGACCTCCTGCTGACCATGCTGCTGCTGGGCGGGGGTGTCGCCGGCGCGCAGTTCGGCGCCGCCCTGGGCACGCGCCTGCGCGGCGAGGAAACGCGCGCGTTGCTCGGGTTGATGGTGCTCGGCGTGGCCGTCAGCCTGCTGTGGGGGCTGGTGCGGCGGCCGGACAACCTGTTCAGCCTGGGCCCGGCGCTGTGATCGCCAGGCTGCTCCTGCTGGTGGCGATGCTGGCGTCCGCCATCGCCGGCGCGGCGGCGCAGGAAGCGCCGCTGGTGGCCGATCTGTCGGACCGCGAGATCGAGGTCAGCACCGGCTTCACCGGTGCCGACCTTTTGGTGTTCGGCGCCACCGACGCGCCCATCGGGCCGGGCGGCGACGAGATCCTGGTGGTGGTGCGCGGCCCGACCCGGCCGGTGGTGGTGCGGCGCAAGGTCCGGGCGCTCGGCGTCATGTGGGTGAACGGCCCGGCCGCGCGCTTCTCCGGCGTGCCGGGCTTCTACGCCATCGCCGGCACCCGCCCCGCTTGGCAGATCCTTCCCGAACAGGAGCGGCAGAACAACGGCCTCGGCCTGGACGCGCTGCCGCTCGTAAGCACCGGCGCCCGCAACCCGCACTTCCGCGCCGCCTTGCTGGATCTGGAGAAGGGGTCCGGCCTGTGGCTGGAGGACGCGGCGACGGTGGAGATCGGCGCCAACCGCTTGTTCCACGTGCGGGTGCCGCTGCCGGCCGCCGTGCCCACCGGCGACTACCGGGTGGAGGTGCTGCTGGTCCGCTCGCGCCGCATCCACGCGCGGCAGGAGATGGAATTCCGCGTGGACCGCGTGGGCGCCGCGGACCGCATCGCCACCGTCGCGGAAACCCAACCGTTGGTCTACGGTGTCGTCTGCGTGCTGCTCGCGGCCTTCGCCGGCTGGTTCGGCAGCGTCCTGTTCCGGAGGAGCTGATGCCGAGCGACACGGGGACGACCGAGGGGGCGGGCGCCTCCGACGCCGCCCGCGACCGCGTTTTCCTGGTCGTGGTGGACGACAGCCCGGAGCGCGAAGTGGCCCTCAAATACGCCTGCCTGCGCGCCCGCAAGAGCGGCGGCCGGGTCGCGTTGCTGCGGGTGATCGAGCCGGCCGGGCAAACCGAATGGGCCGGCGTCGGCGCCATGCTCCAGGAAGAAGGGCGGGAGGAAGCGGAGCGGTTGTTGTCCGGCCTCGCCGCTCAGGTGAACGAGATCACCGGCGGCCTGCCCATCCTGCTGATCCGCGAGGGCGACCCGCGGGACGAGCTGCTGGCGCTGATCGCCGAGGATCCGCGCATCTCCATCCTCATCCTCGCCGCCGCGGCCGGCGGCGGCAATCCCGGACCGCTGATCGCGGCGCTCATCGGCCGCTACGCCGGCCGCGTCACGGTGCCGATGACGATCGTGCCCGGCTCCATGGACGACGACGCGCTGGAACGGGTCACCTGAGGCCCCGGTTGCGCCACGGCCCGAAGGGGACCACATCGGTCCGGAAACCTGCCGCGGGACCGACGCCATGTTCATTGAGACCGAATCCACCCCCAACCCCGCTACCCTGAAGTTCATCCCCGGGCGCGAGGTGATGGGCGAGCGCGGCACCGCCGACTTCGCCGGAGTCGAGGCCGCGATGCGGAGCCCGCTCGCGTCGCGCATCTTCGCCCTTCCCGGCGTGGCCCGCGTGTTCCTCGGCTCCGACTTCATCACCGTCACCCAGAACGGCGACGCCGATTGGCAGAGCCTGCGGCCGCAGGTGCTGGGCGCCGTCATGGACCACTTCATGTCGGGTCTGCCCGTGCTGGAGGGCGATGCCGCTTCCGGCGGCGACGAGGGCGGCGAGGACGACTTCGACCCGGCCGACGCCGAGATCGTGGACCAGATCAAGGAACTGCTCGACACGCGCGTCCGCCCGGCGGTGGCCGGCGACGGCGGCGACATCGTGTTCCGCGGTTTCCGGGAGGGGATCGTGCGGCTGCACCTCCAAGGCGCCTGCTCGGGCTGCCCGTCCTCCCGCGCCACCCTGAAGCACGGCGTCGAGAACATGCTACGCCACTACGTGCCGGAGGTGGTGGCGGTGGAGCAAGTCGATGCCTGACACCGCCACCGGGGCCCCCCGCGCCATCCCGGACCTGCCCTCCAGCGCCTCGACGCTGGAGGCGCGCGTCCTCGACCAGCTTTTCCACAGCGCGCGTACCCAGAACAAATGGCAAGACCGGCCGGTGCCGGACTCAACGCTGCAAGAACTCTACGACTTGCTGAAATGGGGCCCGACCAGCGCAAACGGCATGCCCGCGCGCTTCGTCTTCGTCCGCACGGCAGAGGGCAAGGAGAAGCTCAGGCCCACGCTCTCGGCCGGCAACATGGACAAAACGATGACCGCGCCGGTCATCACCATCGTCGCGCACGACCTGAAGTTCTACGACCGGCTGCCGTACCTGTTCCCGCACGCCGACGCGCGCTCCTGGTTCGCCGGCAACGAGCGCTTGGCCGAGACCACGGCCTTCCGCAACGGCACCCTTCAAGGCGCCTATCTCATCATGGCGGCGCGCTCGCTCGGCCTCGACGTCGGGCCGATGAGCGGCTTCGACAACGCCAAGGTGGACGCCGCCTTCTTCGCCGGCACGGACTGGCGCTCGAACTTCCTGGTCAACCTCGGCTACGGCGACCCGAGCGGCCTGTTCGACCGCAGCCCGCGCCTGTCCTTCGACGAGGCTTGCCGGCTGGAGTAGCCGGCGCGCCTCACTGCAAGCGCCGCGACAGCGACACCGCGTAGGCCGGCGCCCGTATGAGCAGGATCGGGTCTTCGGAAGGCTCGATCCCGGCGGGCAGCAGCACGGGGTTGTACATCACCGGGTCGCACTCCCCGGGCTCGCCCGCCGGAGCGACGGCGGTGATCCGCAGCAGGCCGACCTCGACCTGCTCCCGGTCGGCCGGCCAGATTGCCGTAGCGCTGAGCAGCGGATCGCCCTCCCGCGGCAGTTGCACCACCATGCGCCACTCCGCCGGCGCGCGGCCCACGCGCTCGCGCAGTTCGTCCTGGAGGAAGTCCACGCCGCGCGCGGCGCGCTCCTCTGGCGTCAGCCCGACCCGGCCCGCCACCGGCTCGAAGGTCCAGCGCGCGTGCCGCTTCTCGCCGGCGGCGTTCTGGAACACGAAGCTGTTCACGCTGAAGAAGGGCGCCGTGGCGTAGCTCGCGGGCGGCGGGTTGGCGCGCAGCCAGTTGGGCTGCACGGCCCATTCGGGGTTCTCCCTGTCCGCGGCCGCGATCCGCTGCGGGTCCGGCTGTCCCGTGGTCGGGTCCGGCGCCCGCGACGCCAGCAGGCGCATGAAACTGTCCAGCGTGCTCGCGCCGAAAGCGGGCACGTTGATCATGACCATTTCGAAGCTGTCGTTGCCGGGCAGCTCGAACGCGAGCGACAAGCCGCGCACCGCCGGCGCGTTGTCCGGCGCGCGCGGGTTGCCGCCGCCGTTCGAGAAGCGCGCCGTCACCGGCGCGCGCGCGCCCGACTGGAAAGGCGAGGCGGTGGTGAGCCGCGCGCCGGCGCCGGTGGAAACGAACTCGCCGCTGGCGCAGACGCCCTTGGCGCCGCTGCGGCGCTTGCCGGCGTGGGTGCCGGACACCTTCTCCATCGCGTCCACGATCGCGTCCGGCGCCGGCTCTTGCGCGTTCGCCCCCGCCATGCCGGCGAGGAGCATAAAGGCGCTTCCGCACAGAGCGCTGAACGTCGGCTTGGCGCAGGTCCGGACCATGGGTGTTCCCCGTAAAGCTCGAATGGCGGGTGGCGGAGCCACGCCGCGCGGCTTCCCCGAACGCTCCCGAGGCGGAGGCGTTCCGCCGGCCGGATCGCCGTTCCCGGCCGGCGGGCCTAATCGTGCCGCAGCGCCGCGATGGGGTCGAGCCGCGCCGCGCGCCGCGCCGGCCAGAAGCCGAAGAACAGCCCGGTCAACGCGCTGACGCCCACCGCCAGCGCCACCGCGTCCATCTGGATCAGCACCGGCCAGCCCGCCACCCGCCCCAGCGCGTGCGACAGGCCGATGCCCGCCGCCACGCCGACCGCGCCGCCCAGCAGCGCCAGCACCACCGCCTCGATCAGGAACTGCGCCAAGATGTCGCGCCGCCGCGCACCGATGGCCAAGCGCAGCCCGATCTCGCGCGTGCGCTCCGTGACGCTCACCAGCATGATGTTCATGACACCGATGCCGCCCACCAGCAGCGACACCGCCGCCGCCGAGGCCAACAGCATGGACAGCGTCTTCGCCGAAGCGTCGAAGGTCGCGGCCACGTCCGACATGTTGCGGAGGTTGAAGTCGTCCGGCTCGTTCGCCGCCAGGCGGTGGCGCTGGCGCATGAGGGAGCGCACCTCTTCCGCGGCCTCCGCCATGTCCGCCCCGTCCTCGACCTTGAGGCTGATCCAGTTGACGCCGCGCGCCCACACGCGGTTGGCGCCCATCACGCTCCGCCGCGCCGTCCAGAACGGGATCACCGCGACGTCGTCCTGGTCCTGCCCCATCGGGTTCTGGCCCTTGCGCGCCAGCACCCCGATCACCTCGAAGGGCGTGGAACGGACGCGGATCTCCTGCCCGACCGCGCCCTCGTCGCCGAACAGCGCCTCGGCCACCGTGGCGCCCAGCACCACCACCTTGCGCGCGCCGCGCGCCTCCTCGGCGGTGAAGAAGCGCCCGTCCTCCAGCGCCCAGTCCTGCACCGCGAACAGGTCCGGGTCGGAGCCCTGCACGCTGGTGGACCAGTTGGCGTTGCCCGCCACCACCTGATTCTGCCCGCGGATGTTGCCGGATACCGCGACGATGCCGGGCACCTCCAGCAAGGCCTGCGCGTCGTCCCAGGTGAGGTTGGGCCGCTGCCCGGCGCCGAGCCGGACGCCGGCTTGGTTGACGCTGCCGGGCCAGATGACCAGCAGGTTGGCGCCGAGCGACTGGATCTGGCCCAGCACCTGCTGCCGCGCCCCCGCGCCCACCGACACAGTGGCGATCACCGCCGCCACGCCGATGAAGATGCCGAGCCCGGTCAGCACCGCCCGCAGCTTGTTGGCGGCCAGCGCTCCCAGCGCGCTCCGCAGCGCTTCCAGCAGGTCGAGCCCGCCGGCCGCGACCGGGGCGGCGCGGGTTTGCCCGGCTTCGGTCCCGCGCGCCAGCCGTGCCGAAAGGGCAACCGGCGCGTTCACGCCGCGCGCGCCCCGCCGTCGTCGAGCGCCGCCAGTTCGGCCGAAGCCGCCGCCGGCGCCTGCGCTTCGTCCGCCACCAGCCGCCCGTCGTGGAAGCGCAGGCAGCGCGACGCGAAGCGCGCTATCTCCGCGTCGTGCGTCACCATCAGCACCGCCACACCTTCGCGGTTCATCCCTTGCAACAGCGCCATGATCTCCAGCCCGGTGCGGCTGTCGAGCGCGCCCGTGGGCTCGTCCGCCAGGATCAGGTCCGGCTCGTTCACCAGCGCCCGCGCGATCGCCACGCGCTGCTGCTGGCCGCCGGAAAGCTGGCTCGGCCGGTGGTGCATCCGCTCGCCGAGGCCCACCAACGCGAGCATCGCCGCCGCCCGCTCCCGCCGCTCGCGCCGACCGACGGAACCGTACACCAGCGGCAGCTCGACGTTGGCGAGGGCGTCCGCGCGAGGAAGCAGGTTGAAGCTCTGGAAGACGAAGCCGAGGCGCCGGTTGCGGATGCCGGCCAAGCGGTCGGGCGGCAGGCGCGACACGTCCTCGCCCACCAACCGGTATTCGCCCCGCGTCGGCCGGTCGAGGCAGCCGATCAGGTTGAGGAAGGTGGACTTGCCGGACCCGGAAGGCCCCATGGCCGCCACGAACTCCCCCGGCGACACGGCGAGCGACACGCCGGACAGCGCGGCGACGGTGCCCTCGCCGGCGGCGTAATGCTTGGTAAGGCCTTGCGTCTCGATCAGCAGCATGGCGCGGCCATCGCCTAGAACATCCGCAAGCGGCCGCCGGGCGGCGAACCTTGCGCCGCGGCGTTGGCGCCGCCCTGCCGCTCCTGCCCGACCACCACGGCTTGGCCTGGGGCGAGGTCGCCGGAAACGATTTCGGTCACGGTGCCGTCCGTGACGCCGATCCGCACCGGCACGGCGCGGGGCGGGGCTCCGTCCTCGCTCACCCACACCGTGCCGCTGGTGCCGCGGCTGCCCCGCGCCTCGGCGACCCGCGCCCGCTGCTCGGGGTTGAGCGCGGCGTTCACGCGCGAGATCAGACGCTGCCGCGCCGCCTGCATCTGCTGCTGCCGGCCCTCGGGATTGCGCGAGGCGCCCGCCGCGCGCTCCCGCATCTCGGCCTGCGCCGCTTCGATCTCGGCCCGCTGCGCCGGCGTGAGGTCCGGCAGCTCGCGCAGCACCTGCTCGACCAGGCCGCCGCCGCCCGCCGCCGGGGCGCGCGCCTCCGACCCCTCGCCGCCGCCCCGCGGCCGCCAGCGCAGCGCCGCGTTCGGCACCCGCAGCGCGTCCGCTCGGTGCTCCGTCACGATGCGGAGCGTAGCGGTCATGCCCGGCAGCAATCGCCCGCCGGCGTTGGGCACCGTCACCACCACGGTGTAGGTCACGACGTTGCTCACCGTCTGCGCCGCCAAGCGGATCTCCTTGACCCGGCCGGAGAGCGTTTCGCCGGGGAAGGAGGCCACGGTGAAGGGCACGTCCTGGCCGGGGCGGATGCGGCCGATGTCGGCCTCGTCCACCGTGGCCCAGATCTCCATCTCCTCCAGGTTGGCGGCGATGGAGAACAGCACGGGCGCTTGGAAGCTGGCAGCGACGGTCTGCCCGAGGTCCACGTTGCGCGACACCACGATCCCGTCGATCGGCGAGCGGATGGTGGCGAAGGCGAGGTCCACCTCCACCTGCCGGAGCTGCGCCGCGCGCTGCGTCTGGGTGGCGCGCGCCGCCTCCACCTGCGCCAGCGCCGTCCGGGCCGAGGCCTCGGCGGAAAGCTGGTTCGCCCGCCGCTGCGCCACCGTGGCGCGGGCGTTGGCCAGCTCCGCGCGCGCCTTGTCGGTGGTGAAGCCGGAGCGCACCGCGTCCCGCACCGCGCCGTGGCCGCTGCGGCGCAACTCCTCCGTGCGGCGCGTTTCGTACTCGGCGTCGCGCAGCGCGGCCTCGGCGCTGGTGACGCCGGCCTCGGCCGCCAGCACCTGCGCCTCGGCCTGGGCGGCGTCCGCCGCCGCCTTCTCCGCCCCGGCCTGCGCCACCAGGATGGCCACCTCCGCGGAGCGGAGGTCGGCCGCGGCGGCGGCGCGGCGGGCCTCGACCTGCGCGGTGTCGAGCCGCGCCACGGGCTGGCCTGCGGAAACGCGGGTGTTGAAGTCCGCCAGCAGTTCCCGGATCTGGCCCGAGAGCTGGCTGCCGACCGAGACCGTGACCAGCGGGTTCACCGTTCCGGTGGCGGAAACCGCGGCGGTGACGGTGCCGCGGTCAACGGCGGCGGTGCGCGGTCGCGGCCCGCCCGCCTCGGAGGCACCGCCCGGCCAAGGCAGGTTGAGGGCCGAGGCCACGGGCGCGCCGTACCAGAACAGCCCGGCGCCGAGGCCGGCGAGCAGCAGAAGGGTGGCGAGGGCGAAGCGGCGCATGGCCCCCTTGATATAGGGCGCCGGTGTAACGGGCGTATTGCGGTGCGTCCCGAAATCCAGAGCCGGGAGAAGGGCGGCCCAGCGCGCGCCGGAGGCGGGCGCGATGCCGGAGTGCAGGCGGAGGCCGCGGCGCCAGGCCTGCCAAGCCGTCGGCTTCAGCGGCGCGCCCGCGCGTTGAGGCGGTACCAGCCATGGGCGGCTATGGTGCTGCGGAAGATGCGTTTGCGCTCAACCGCTTCCGGCGGCGCTTCGGCCCGCACCGCGCCCGGAAGCTGCGTGGCGCTACGCAGGAACGGGATCACCTGCACCAGCGGCGTGCCGCGCTCCAGCGTGTAGAGCCCGTCGCCCGCCGTGGCGAAGAAAGGAAAATGGATTTCCGAGGTGTAGGTGTCGGTGTCCACCACCCCCGCCAAGGGCTCGATCGGGCTGCCGGGGCGGTTGAGGGGGGCCACGAACAGGCAGGACCAGCCCGGCGGCGTGCGGATCGTCCAGTAGTTGTGGACCTTGCAAGGCGGCCGCGGCTCGCGCGGGTTGCCCGCCACTTGGTGGGGCGAGTGATTGCTGACCATGGTCCGGTCGAACTCCCACCCGGCGTCCACGGTGCGCCCGTTGTCGCGCACCTCGAGGCGGAAGGTCGCCGCGACCGGCAGGATCCAGCCCGTGATCAGCGCGTCGAAGAAGGGCATGCAGCGCTTGATC
>CADCTL010000179.1 GCA_902805625.1 uncultured Acetobacteraceae bacterium | reverse complement strand
CGGCCCCGTCGATGACCACCTGCCGCACCCCGGCCGGGTCGGGCGCGAGGACGACCGCTTCCTCCACAGGGCGCATCGTCAGCGCTTCCCGCGGGCCGACCAGGGTGACGTGCGCGCGCGTTTCGCCGGCCGCGAGCAGGGGCGGCGTGTAGGCCGGCACCGCGGGTTCCGTCACCGCCACCTCCAGGAGGAATGCGGCGCTCTGCGTGCCGTCCGACACCTCGACCAGGATGGGCCGCAAGGGCATGTCGTCCCAGCCCAGCGTGATGCCGTCGCGCAGCTTGAGGACGCCGTCCACGACCTCGAAGCGCCAATCGTCTTCCGCGGTGAAGGAGACGTCGAACGGACCGGCGGAGTCGGGGTCGCTCACCGAGAGCGTGCCGATGACGGCGCCGATCTCGCCGGCCGCCACGTCGCCGCCGCTGGCGAAGGCGAAGGCGAGGCCGGCGGGCGGCGTTTCGTCCCGGTCCAGGACCGCCACCCGGAAACTCGGCCCGTCCTCCTGGCGGGTGCCGTCGTTGAGGACGAAGCGCAGCGCGATCTCCACCTCCGGCAGCGCGCCTGCCGCGCTGAAGCCTTCGTAATCCAGGCTGGCGTCCGGCCGGAGGGTGGCAATGCCGAGCGCCGCGTTCCAGGTCGCGGAGAAGAAGGCCGCCGCCGGACCCGCCGTCTCGACAGCGGCGAGGCGCGACAGGTCGCCTTACAGGTGGAGGTTGGCTATCCAATCGGCGGGGCCGCTGCCTTCGGCTATGCTCGCGGGGACAACGCCCTTGTACCTGACCACCGGCATGTCCTGCCTACCCCTGCGCGACAGGCGGGAAGCATCTGGCATCGATATGAACGTCGCGTGAAAATTACCTAGCCCCAATCTTCACGGTTCCTTGAGGCAGGGCCAAAGGATTGGGGCGTTGCGGCCCGAAGCATCGGAGAACATCCGCAGAGTGTTTCCACGGCCCTGCACAACGTGCCCGGTCGCGGGTTAGAAGCCCCTGCATGAAGCCTTTGGCCTTGACCATGGGGGAGCCGGCGGGGATCGGCGGCGAGATCGCCCTCGGCGCTTGGCGCGCGCTCCAGGGCTCAGGCCCTGCGTTCGTGTTGCTGGACGACGCCGACCGCTTCGGCGATCTGCCGGCGAGGCGCGTGGCGTCGCCCGAGGAGGCCGAAGCGGTTTTCGCCTCGGCCCTGCCGATCCTGCACCGCCCCCTGCCTCGCCGGCCGGTGCCGGGCAGGCCGGACCCGGCGAACGCCCCTGCCGTCATCTTCGCCATCGACGCGGCGGTGGCGCTGGCCAAGGCGGGACGGGTCGCCGGCGTCGTGACCAACCCGATCCAGAAATCGGCGCTCTACGCCGCCGGCTTCGCCCATCCCGGCCACACGGAGTACCTGGCGGAACTCGCGGGGACCGGCGTGCCGCCGGTGATGCTGCTGGCTTGCCCGGAACTGCGCGCGGTGCCGGTCACGGTCCACGAGCCCCTGGCGCGGGCCATCGCGCGGCTGACGCCCGACATGATCGTGGAGACGGCCCGCACCACCGCGGCGGCGCTGCGGCGGGATTTCGGGATCGCCTCGCCCCGCCTGGCCGTGGCCGGGCTCAATCCCCACGCCGGCGAGGACGGCACGCTCGGCACCGAAGATAAGGACATCGTGGCGCCGGCCGTGGCCGCGTTGCGCGCCGAGGGGATCGACGCGCGCGGCCCTTTCCCGCCCGACACCTTGTTCACCGCGGGCGCGCGGCCGGGGTACGACGCTGCGATCTGCCTGTACCACGACCAAGCACTCATACCGGTCAAGACGCTCGACATGGCGGGCGGGGTGAACGTGACGCTCGGCCTCTCCATCGTGCGGACATCGCCCGACCACGGCACGGCGCTCGACATCGCCGGCACGGGCCGCGCCGACCCGTCCAGCCTGGTCGCGGCGCTGCGCCTCGCCGCGGCCATCGCAAGGAACCGCGCCCGATGACTCCGATGCGCCTTTCGGTGAACGTGGACCACGTCGCCACGCTGCGGAACGCGCGCGGCGGCGCCTTCCCTTGCCCGGTGGAGGCGGCGCGCGTCGCGGTGGAAGCCGGCGCCGACGGGATCACCGTGCATCTGCGCGAAGACCGGCGGCACATCCGCGACCGCGACGTGGAGCGCATCGGCGCCGAAGCGGCGACGCGCCTGAACCTGGAAATGGCGGCGACGGAGGAGATGGTCGGGATCGCTTGCCGACTGCGCCCGGCCGCCTGCTGCCTGGTGCCGGAGAAGCGGCAGGAGCTTACGACGGAGGGCGGGCTCGACGTGCTGCGGGCCGGGCCGTTCTTGGGCGAAGCCGTGCGGCGGCTGGCCGGTGCGGGCATCGAGGTCTCGGTTTTCGTCGAGGCGGAGGCGGCGCAGATCGAGGCTTGCGCGCGCCTCGGCGCCCAAGCCGTGGAGTTGCACACCGGCGCTTACGCCGACGCCGAATCCTCGGGACGCGCCCCGCACTTGGCGCGGCTCCGCGCCGGGGCCGCGGCGGCGCGCGGGGCGGGGCTGCTCTGCCACGCCGGGCACGGCCTCACCTACGAAAGCCTCGGCCCCGTCGCGGCGATGCCGGAGGTGGTAGAGGTCAGCATCGGCCACTTCCTCATCGGGCAGAGCGTCTTCGAGGGCCTGCCCGCAGTGGTGCGGCGGATGCGGGCGGTCATCGCCGAGGCGCGCGCCGGCTGATCGACGGCGCGCCTTCGGCCCCCGACGGGAAGCACGGAGGGAACCGCATGACGCGCGCCGCGGTGCTGGCCCGCTACGATCCGATCCGGTCGCGCCGTCGGCCCCCCGGAGAGCCGCCGACGGAAGGAGCCGTGGCGCGGTTTCCTCACCCTCGCGCCACGATCTCCGCCAACGCCTTGCCGACGTCCTCCGTGCCGGCTTGGCCGCCCATGTCGCGCGTGCGCGGGCCGCCCCCCTGGCCGAGCAGCGACTCGATCGCGCCCACGATGGCCGCCGCCGCTTCGCGCTCGCCCAGGTGCTCCAGCATCATCGCGCCGGACCAGATCTGGCCGATGGGGTTGCAGATGCGCTTGCCCGCGATGTCCGGCGCGCTGCCGTGGACAGGCTCGAACATCGACGGCGCGGTCTTTTCCGGGTTGATGTTGGCGGAGGGCGCGATGCCGATGCTGCCCGCCACCGCCGGGCCGAGGTCGGAGAGGATGTCGCCGAAGAGGTTGGAGCCCACCACCACGTCGAACCAGTCCGGGTGCTGCACGAAATGGGCGCAGAGGATGTCGATGTGGAACTGGTCGGTCTGCACCTCCGGGTACTGCTTCGCCATCGCGGCGAAGCGCTCGTCCCAGTACGGCATGGTGAAGGTGATGCCGTTGGACTTGGTGGCGCTCGTCACCTTGCGGCGCGGGCGCGTCATGGCGAGGTCGAAGGCGTAGCGCAGGATGCGGTCGGTGCCGGTGCGGGTCAGGACGGACTGCTGCGAGACGAACTCGCGGTCCGTCCCCTCGAACATGCGGCCGCCAACGGAGGAGTACTCGCCTTCCGTGTTCTCACGCACGACGAAGAAATCGATCTCCGCCGGCGTGCGGTTCGCCAGCGGCGTGCGCGCGCCCGGCATCAGGCGGCAGGGGCGCAGGCTCACGTACTGGTCGAACACGCGGCGGATGGGGATGAGCAAGCCCCAGAGCGAGACGTGGTCCGGTACGCCCGGCCAGCCCACCGCGCCGAGGAAGATGCTGTCGTTGTCGCGCAGCCGGTCGAGCCCGTCTTCCGGCATCATGCGGCCGGTTTGCTTGTACGTCTCGCAGGACCAGTCGTAGTGGCTGAGCTGGAGGCCGAAGCCGAAACGCCGCGCGGCGGCGTCCAGCACGCGCAGGCCCTCCGGCGTGGTTTCCTTGCCGATCCCGTCGCCGGGGATCACCGCGATCTTGTGTGTCCGCGCCATGGTGCGATGCGCCTCCGCTTACAGCCGGTGAAGGTGACGGTAGGCGGGCGACACGACAAGCCTGCGCCGCTCAGTTCGGCGGGGCGCTCGGCATGGCTTTCATTTCGAGCTTGGACCGTGCAAAACAGGCCACTTCCGGGGGAGCTTGGAGGGTCGGAGACGGTGCGCGACGCCCATCCTTTCGTGGTGCGCGAAGCCGGGGCCAAGGGGTACCGTTCCCTGCGGTCGGTGCGCGTGTCCACCGGGCGGCTCGCGGTTTTCGTCGGCGGCAACGGCGTCGGCAAGAGCAACCTGTACCGCGCGCTGCAACTGCTGCAGGGCGCGGCGGCGGGCACCTTGTCGCGTCTGGTCGCCGCAGAAGGCGGCATGGAAGCCGCGATTTGGGCGGGGCCGCGGCGGCGCCACGAGCAGGCGCGAGTGGCGCTGGAGTGCGGCCTTGGGCCGCCCGACGGCGACGAGGGCGAGATCACCTATTCCTACGGCGTCGAACTCGGCTTCCCGCCACCGATTGGCGTCTCAAGCGAAGCTTTCCCCGCCGAGCCGCAGGTCAAGGAGGAGCGCTTCCATTTTCACCACGGACGCCGGCCGGTGGCCTTGCTGGAGCGACGCGGCCCGGCCGTCTTCGCCCGCGACGCGGAGGGCCGCCGGTCGGAAGTCGCCACCGACCTGCTGGCATCCGAGACCGCCTTCGGCGCACTCGACGATCCGCAGCGTTTCCCGGAGCTTCACGAGGTGCGGCGCGCGATGCTGCAATGGCGCTTCTACCACGATCTGCGCACCGACCCGGCTTCGCCGCTCCGCCGCCCCTCGCTGGCGGTGGCCAGCCCGGCGCTCGCCTCGGACGGTGGCGACCTCGCCGCCGTGTTCGCCACGCTCGTGCATCTGCGGCAGGATACCGAGGCCTTGGATCGGGCCGTGGACGACGCGTTCCCGGGGGCCAAGCTCGACGTGCCATTGCCGGGACGCACCGCCGCCTTCGGGCTGGTCTTCCCGGACCACCCGCGGCGGATCTTCGACGCGGCCGAACTGTCCGACGGCACGCTGCGCTATCTGGCGCTCGCCGGCGCGCTGCTGTCCTTGCGCCTGCCGCCCTTCCTTGCCCTGAACGAGCCGGAGTCGAGCCTGCACCCAGACCTGCTGGAACCGTTGGCGCGGTTGATCGCCTCGGCTGCGCGCCGCACGCAGGTCTGGGTGGTCACGCATTCGGAGCGGCTCGCCGCCGCGCTCGAACGCGAGGCGTCCGTCCGGCCGAGGCGCATCGCCAAGGAAGCGGGCGAGACGGTGATCGACGACGAAGGATTCTCCTTTCAGAGGCCCGCGAAGCGCGCCCGGTAGGCGGCGGGGCCGAGGCCGAAGCGGCGGCGGAAGTGGTGCCTCAGGGTGGCGGCGGAGGCGAAGCCGCACAGGCCCGCCACCTCCTCCAACGGCGCGCCCCGCGCCCCTTCCAGCAACTCCCGCGCGCGGTCGAGGCGCTGCCGCAGGAGCCACTCGCCCGGCGGGCAGCCGGTCGCATCGCGGAAGCGGCGGAGGAAGGTGCGGAGGCTCATGCCCGCGTCCCGCGCCAGATCCGGCAACGGCTGCGGCCGGTCCAGCCGCGCGCGCATCCGGTCGAGCAAGGGGCCGAGCCGCGCGCCCTCGCGCTCCGTCGGCACCGGGCGCGGCACGTACTGCGCTTGGCCGCCCTCGCGGTGCGGAGGCACCACCAAGCGGCGCGCGACGCTGTTCGCCGCCGCCGGGCCGAAGTCGCGGCGCACCAGATGCAAGCAGAGGTCGATGCCGGCGGCGCTGCCGGCGGCGGTCAGCACGCTGCCCTCGTCCACGTAGAGGACATCGTCCGCGAGGGCGATGTCCGGGTGGGCGCGGCGGAGCGCGTCCAGGTAGCGCCAATGCGTGGTTGCGCGCCGGCCCGCGAGCAGCCCCGCCGCGGCCAGAACGAACACGCCGGAGCAGAGCGACATCACCCGCGCGCCGCGCGCGTGCGCTCTCCGCAGCGCGCGGCACAGCGGTTCCGGCACGGGTTCCGTCGCGCCGCGCCAGCCCGGCACGATGACCGTGCCGGCGCGCGCGAGCAGCGCAGCGCCGCCATCCACCTCCATCCGCAGCCCGCCGGCCGCGCGGAGCGGCCCCGGTTCCAGCGCGGCGACGCCGAAGCGGTACCAGTCCGGCCCCATTTCGGGCCGCGGCAGGCCGAACACCTCCACGGCCACGCCGAATTCGAAGGTGCAGAGGCCGTCGTAGGCGAGGGCCACGACCAGGCGGTTGGCGGGCGGTTCGGGGCGGCGCGGCTTTGGCATGATCTCCACGCTGGGCGGCGGTTGCGCCAGCTTACCAAGGGCGGGCGTCCGGTGCAGGGTTCGTTGCGACCAGGAGGACCCGATGCCGAACCCCGTCACAGAAACCGCCGCCGCCCCACCCGCCCTTGCCGTCGAGCACTTCGCCGGCAAGCTCGCCTTCGAAACCGACTGCGCCGACGTGCACGACGCGCTGAAGGGCGGCGAGCCGGGCTTCGTGCTGCTGGAAACGCGGGGGCCCGGGGCCTACGCGCGCGGCCATCTGCCCGGCGCGCTCAACCTGCCGCACCGCGCCATGACGGAGGAGGCGCTCGCGGCTTGGCCGTCCGACACGCTGTTCGTGGTCTACTGCGCCGGTCCGCATTGCAACGGCGCCGACCGGGCGGCGCTGCGCCTCGCGCGGCTCGGTCGGCGGGTGAAGACCATGCCGGGCGGGATGGTGGGCTGGGCGGCGGAGGGCTTCCCCGTGGCCACGGGCGAGGCGCCGGGGTCGTTGGCGGTGTAGCGGGACGGGCGCGCGGCGGAACCGTGGGCGGTTCGGGCTGTTCGGGCCGTGCCACGGGAGGAGCCGCGTTTCAGCCCCATGCCCATCCCCGTCCAGGCCGCGCTCTGGGGCCTGCTCGGCGGTTCCGCCCTGTTGCTCGGCGCCGCCGTCGCTTGGTTCGTCCGCGTCCCGCCGCGCGTCATCGCCGGCGTGATGGCGTTCGGCAGCGGCGTGCTCGTTTCGGCGTTGGCCTTCGAGTTGATGGACGAGGCCTACGCACGCGGCGGCTTCGTGCCCGCGGCGCTCGGCTTCCTCGGCGGGGCGGCGGCTTACACCGTCGCCAACGTCGTCGTTTCGCGCGGCGGCGGCGCGCACCGCAAGCGGTCCGGCGAGCAGCAGCAGCGGGCGGCGGAGGGTTCGGGGCTCGCCATCGCGGTGGGCGCGTTGCTGGACGGCATCCCGGAGGCGGTGGCGATCGGCGCGACCTTGCTGGAGGGCGCCGGCGTCAGCCTCGTCACGGTCGCGGCCGTGTTCCTGTCCAACGTGCCGGAAGGGCTGTCGAGCGCCGCCGGGATGCGGCGGGCCGGTCGGGGCGCGGGCTTCGTCTTCGGCGTTTGGACCGGCATCGCGCTGGCGTCCGGTGCCGCGGCGCTGCTCGGGAACGTGGCGCTGGCCGGGGCCGACCCCGGCGCGGTCGCGGCGGTGAACGCGGTGGCCGCCGGCGCCATCCTCGCCATGCTGGCCGACACCATGATCCCGGAAGCCTTCGAGGAGGCGCGCGAATACACCGGGTTGATCACCGCGTCGGGTTTCCTGGTCGCATTCGTGCTGTCGAGGGCGGGCGGCTGAAGCCGCGCCGGGGGCGGCTGTCGGCGGTTCGCGTCAGATCAATCCTCGCGCGCGGATGGCGGAGGCCACACGGCCGCTCTCGTCGAGCGGCGCGCGCCCGAAGAACGCGGGGTCGGCGGTGAAAGGCCGCGCCTGCCCGGCGGCGTAGAGGCTCGCGTGCAGCGCCCGGTGCCGCGGGCCGAGGCCGCCTGGATCGGCGATGAACACCGGGCCGGACGTCGCCAGCGCCTCCGACAGCATGGACACGGAATCGCCCGTCACCACCACCGCGTCCGCCCAGGCCAGGAAGCCGAGATAGGGGTTCGGTCCGCCGTCGCCCCAACGGAACAGGCGGTGCGGCACCCCGCGCAGGGCTTCGGCGAGGGCGGCGGTGGCGGCCTCGCCGGTGCGGCGGCTCGTGCTCGCCAGCACGCTTCCGGCGAAGCC
This sequence comes from uncultured Acetobacteraceae bacterium, assembly GCA_902805625.1. Classification (GTDB taxonomy): domain Bacteria; phylum Pseudomonadota; class Alphaproteobacteria; order Acetobacterales; family Acetobacteraceae; genus Craurococcus. The sequence goes on along the minus strand of CADCTL010000179.1, from coordinate 3,472 downwards.
CGCGGCTTGCGCGCCGACCGAAGCGGCGACTGCGGCGTCCATGCCGGTCGCGCGCACCTTCCCCCCCATCAGCAACGCGACGCGCGGCCCGGGCATGTCGGCGAGCGCGGCCCAATCGGCCCGCGCCGCGGCGAGCGCCTCCGGCGAGACGCGGTGCGTGGCGCCCAGGATCGGCAGGATGTTCGGCGCCGCCGGCGGCGCGTCGTGGCGGCCGAGCACCAGGAGGTCGAATCGGCGTCGGCCGAAGCCGGGCCTCATGCAATGCACCGTCCGCGCGCCCCGCCGCGCGAGCCAGAGCGACACCGGCGCGGAGCGGCGCCCGGCTGAGATCACCAGCCGCGGCCAGGGCGGCCGCAACGGCTCGCGCGCCACAGGCGTCAGGCCGCGCGGTGAAGGCCAAGGGAGGGGCAGCGCCGCGAGCGCGCCCCAATGCAGGGCCACGCCGCGGAACGGCACGCCGAGGCGTTCCGCGATGCCGAGCGCCTGCGCCGCCGTGCCCGCGCGCGGGTCCGCCAGGACCCAGACCGCGGCGTCCTCGCCGGTCATGGACGCCGATGCGGCGCGCGGTTACGAGGGGGCGACCGCCGCCGCCCAGGGGAACCAGCCATGGCCGCCGCCCAACACCCCTCCGCGCAACACGTTTCCGATTGGGACCGCGACGCCGCGCTGACCACGGCGCGCATCCTCCTGGAGATCAAGGCCGTGAATTTCCGGCCTGACGAGCCCTACACCTTCACCAGCGGCTGGAAGAGCCCCGTCTACATCGACTGCCGCAAGATCATCTACTTCCCCCGCGCCCGCAACCGCATCTGCGACCTCGGCGTGGAGAAGATCGGCCGCCACGTCGGCTACGAAACCATCGACGTGGTGGCGGGCGGGGAGACGGCGGGCATCCCCTTCGCCGCGTGGATCGCCGACCGGATGCTCACGCCCATGGCTTATGTGCGGAAGCAGCCGAAGGGTTTCGGCCGCGGCGCGCAGATCGAGGGCGAGGTGCCGGAAGGGCGCAACACGCTCTTGGTGGAGGACCTCACCACGGACGGCGCAAGCAAGATCCGCTTCGCCCAGGCCCTGCGCGACGCGGGGGCGATCTGCGACCACACCTTCGTGGTGTTCTACTACGGCGTCTTCCCCGGCTCCTTCGACACGATGAAGCGCATGAACCTGTCGCTGCACCACCTCTGCACGTGGTGGGACGTGCTGGAGGTTTGCCGGGAGCGGCCTTACTTCGCGGAAGGCGCGCTGAAGGAGGTGCGGAAGTTCCTCGAAGACCCGGTGGGCTGGTCCAAGGCGCACGGCGGCGTGGGCAGCGCCGAGGAGGCGTCGTCCACGCGCGAGAGTTCGGCGTGACGCGAGGGAGCAAGCGCGTCGCGGCCGCCGGCGCGGCGTTTCTCGCCGTTGTTGCGTCCGCGTCGGCGCAGCAGCAGGCGCGCGACACGCTGACGATCGGCATCACCCAGTTCCCGTCCACCTTCCACCCCAACATCGACAACATGGCCGCGAAGTCCTACGTGCTGGGCTTCGCGCGGCGGCCCCTCACCGCCTACGACCCGGACTGGGCGCTGACCTGCCTGTTGTGCGACCGCGTGCCGAGCCTGGAGAACGGCGGCGCGGCGCGCGAAACCACGCCGGAGGGCAAGCCGGGCATCCGCGTGACCTACCGCCTGCGCGACGACGCGCGCTGGGGCGACGGCAGGCCGGTCTCGTCCGAGGATCTGCGTTTCGCCTGGGAGGCCGGGCGCGAGGCCTCCACGGGGTTCGGGCCGGTGGAGTTCTACCGCTCGGCCTACGAGTTGGTGGTCGAGGACGCGCGCGCGGTCACGCTCCGCTTCGACAAGGTCAACTTCGACTACGCCAGCGCCGGCGACTTCCAACCCCTGCCCGCCCACATCGAGCGCGCCCGCTGGGAGGCCGACCCGCGGGGCTACCGCAACCGCACGGCCTACGACACCGAGACGGCGACTCCCGGCCTGTGGTCCGGTCCGTACCGCATCTCGGCGGTGCAGCCGGGCGCGGGCGTGACCCTGGACCGCAACGACGCCTGGGCCGGCCCCGCGCCGGCGTTCCGCCGCATCCAGATTCGCGCGGTCGAGAACACCGCGGCGCTGGAGGCGCAGTTGCTGGCGGGGCAGCTCGACATGGTGGCGGGCGAGCTCGGCCTGCCGGTGGAGCAGGCCGCCGCGCTGGAACGCCGCGCGGGCGGGCGCTTCGCCGTGTTCTACAAGCCCGGCCTGGTCTTCGAGCACCTGGACTTGCAGCACGACCACCCTGCGCTCGGCGACAAGCGCGTGCGTCAGGCGCTGATGCTGGCGACGGACCGGGCGCAGATCGTGGCCCGGCTGTTCGAGGGGCGGCAAACGGTGGCGCACAGCGCCGTCAACCCGCTCGACCGGATGCACGACGCCGACACGCGCCAGTGGCCGCACGACCCGGCGCGCGCGGCCGCGCTGCTGGACGAGGCGGGCTGGCGCCGCGGACCCGACGGAGTCCGCCGCAACGCCGCCGGCGAGAAGCTCTCCTTCGAGCTGATGACCACGGCCGGCAACCGGGCGCGGGAAGCGGTGCAGCAGGTGCTCCAGGGCATGTGGCGCGCGGCCGGCGTCGAGGCGCGCATCAGGAACGAGCCGCCGCGGGTGCTGTTCGGGGAGACGCTGTCGCGCCGGCGCTTGCAGGGGGTGGCGCTCTACGCCTGGATCAGCGGCCCCGAGAACGTGCCCCGCAGCACCTTGCACTCGGACGAGATCCCCCGCGCCGAACGCAACTGGTCCGGGCAGAACTTCGGCGCTTGGCGCAACGGGGAGATGGACGCCTTGGTGGAGGCGCTCCCGCAGGAGCTGGACGCCGAGCGCCGGCGGGGGATGTGGGCTCGGCTCCAGGCGATCTACGCGGAGGAACTGCCCGCCCTGCCCTTGTGGTTCCGCGCCGACGCGCACGTGTGGCCGCGCTGGCTGGACGGCGTGCGGCCCACCGGGCACCTGAACCCGACCTCGCTGTGGGTGGAGGGGTGGCGGCCGCGCTGAACGGTGGGCGCCGGCCTCCAAGGTTTGACGGCCGCATGCCGCGCTTGTATGAGCGGAGGTGCATACGTCGTGGGCCGCGCATCCGTGGAGGGGTGGCCGAGTGGCTGAAGGCGACGGTTTGCTAAACCGTTATAGGGGGTCAACCTCTATCGTGGGTTCGAATCCCATCCCCTCCGCCACACCATGCACTTACGTGGCTCACCCATAATCATCCTGCAACGGTCTTCCTGGTTCCCGTGCTGCGTTTTCGCTATTGCGCACGAAGATCGGTCGAAGCGCTTTCCTAGTTTTCAAGTCGCCGCGCGAGGCCGGCCGCCGGAGGCAACGCCTCTCCGGCAGGGGCCGCGTGCTCACCCATTCGCCGGCTGGCCGCATGCGGCAAGGTTGGCCCGGCACCGCTGGATCAACGGTGCCATTCCGCTCTCGGTCGCCAAGCGGAGCGCGGTCGCGTA
>CADCTL010000178.1 GCA_902805625.1 uncultured Acetobacteraceae bacterium | reverse complement strand
TCCGGCAAGCCTAGCCCAGCTTCCCGCAGGGTCTAGTCCGTCGGCCAGCCCGCCGCCGGCTTGACGGGCTGCGACGGGCGCGCGGAGAGTCGCCGGCACACCGGAGGACGCCATGCCCGCTCCCGCATCCCTGTTCGACCTTTCCGGCAAGACCGCCATCGTCACCGGCGGGTCGCGCGGTATCGGCCGGGCCATCGCCGAGCGCTTGGCGCAGCACGGCGCTAAGGTCGCCGTTTCGTCCCGCAAGCTGGCCGCCTGCCAGGAGGTGGTGGACGGCATCGCGGCGCGGGGCGGCGAAGCCTTCGCGGTCGCCTGCAACATCGGCCGCAAGCCGGAGCTCCAGGCGCTGGTGGACGCCACGGCCGGGCGCTGGGGCGGGGTGGACATCCTGATCTGCAACGCCGCCATCAACCCGCACTTCGGCCCGGCCATGACGATGGAGGACGAGGTCTTCGACAAGATGATGGCCACCAACGTGAAATCGAACATGTGGCTGGCCCACATGTGCATCCCGTCCATGGAGGCGCGCGGGGGCGGATCGATCGTCATCATCTCGTCGATCGGCGGCTACCGAGGCTCCACCACCTTGGGTGCTTACGCCATCACCAAGGCGGCCGACCTCCAGCTCGCCCGCAACCTCGCCGTGGAGTGGGGGCCGAAGAACATCCGGGCCAACTGCATCTCGCCCGGCCTGGTCCGGACCGACTTCGCCCGCGCGCTGTGGGAGAACCCGGACACCTACCGCAAGCGCACCCGCGACACGCCGCTGAAGCGCATCGGCGAGCCGGACGAGATCGCCGGCGCCGCCGTCTTCCTGTCCTCCGCCGCCGGCAGCTTCATGACGGGGCAGAGCATGGTGATCGACGGCGGCACCCTGGCCGGCGTGGCCGCCAGTCCCGAGGAGTGACCCAGCTCGAGCGGCGCCCGACGAGGCAAGCCGACGATGCTCGTTCTGAAAACGTCGTGACAGGGCCGGGAGGCGTTCGGGCTACACCCCGGTAAACCGGCCGAAACTAAACAATAGTGGTGCGCCTCAGCAATAAAACTTTACCTTTAAGGCGCTTCGCAGGCACCATATTCAGAGCGTTGCCAGGGGGATTGGCGGCGCTTTGGGGATTGTCGAATGGATACGATGCAAGACATCTTCGCCGAGTACGCCCGCTCCTTCGAGGCGCGGCGGGAAGCGGACATGTCGGTCGCCGAGTATCTGGAAGCATGCCGCACCGATCCCGGCATGTACGCGAGCGCGCCTGAGCGCATCCTCCAGGCGATCGGCGAGCCGAAGGTGGTGGACACCGCCAAGGACGCGCGCCTCGGCCGGATCTTCCTGAACCGCACCATCCGCGTGTACCCCGCCTTCTCGGAATTCTTCGGGATGGAGGAGACGATCGAACGGATCGTCGGCTTCTTCCGGCACGCCGCCCAGGGCTTGGAGGAGCGCAAGCAGATCCTCTACCTGCTCGGGCCGGTGGGCGGCGGCAAGTCCTCCCTGGCCGAGCGGTTGAAGGCCCTGATGGAGGTGGAACCGATCTACGCCTTGAAGGCGGGCGACGACCTGAGCCCCGTCTTCGAGAGCCCGCTCGGCCTCTTCGACGCCGAGCGCCTGGGCGCCAAGCTGGAAGATCGCTACGGCATCCCGCGCCGCCGCCTCACCGGCCTGATGAGCCCCTGGTGCCTGAAGCGCCTGGACGAGTTCGGCGGCGACCTTTCGAAGTTCCGGGTGGTCAAGCTCAACCCGTCCCGCCTGCGCCAGATCGCCGTCGCCAAGACCGAGCCGGGCGACGAGAACAACCAGGACATCTCCTCGCTGGTCGGCAAGGTGGACATCCGCAAGCTGGAGATGTTCGGGCAGAACGACCCGGACGCCTACAGCTTCTCCGGCGGGCTGAACCGCGCCAACCAGGGCATCCTCGAGTTCGTCGAGATGTTCAAGGCGCCGATCAAGATGCTGCACCCCCTGCTCACCGCGACGCAGGAGGGCAATTACATCGGCACCGAGAACATCGGCGCCATTCCCTTCCAGGGCATCATCATGGCCCACTCCAACGAGTCGGAGTGGCAGAGCTTCCGCAACAACAAGAACAACGAAGCCTTCATCGACCGCATCTACGTCATCAAGGTGCCGTACTGCCTCCGGGTGACGGAGGAGCAGCGCATCTACGACAAGCTGGTGCGCGGCTCGGAACTGGCGGCGGCGCCCTGCGCCCCGGCGACCCTGGAGATGCTGGCGCGCTTCACGGTGCTGTCGCGCCTCAAGCGGCACGAGAACTCCAACCTCTTCACCAAGATGCGGGTCTACGACGGCGAAAGCCTGAAGGAGACGGACCCGCGCGCGAAGACCTTGCAGGAGTACCGCGACTCCGCCGGCCCGGACGAGGGCATGGACGGCGCTTCCACCCGCTTCGCCTTCAAGGTGCTGGCCGCGACGTTCAACTACGACACGACGGAGATCGCCGCCGATCCCGTGCACTTGATGTTCACCCTGGAGCAGGCGATCCGCCGCGAGCAGTACGCGGACGACACGGAGAAGCGCTACCTGGAGGCCATCAAGGCGGAACTGGCGCCGCGCTACGCCGAGTTCATCGGCGCAGAGATCCAGAAGGCCTACCTGGAGTCGTACAACGACTACGGCCAGAACCTGTTCGACCGGTACGTCGCCTACGCGGACGCGTGGGTCGAAGACATGGACTTCAAGGACGCCGACACCGGCCAGATGATGAACCGCGAGTTGCTGAACCAGGAGCTCACCAAGATCGAGAAGCCTGCCGGCATCGCCAATCCGAAGGACTTCCGCAACGAGGTCGTCAAGTTCTCCTTGCGGGCGCGGGCCAAGAACGGCGGCAAGAACCCGTCCTGGACCTCCTACGAGAAGATCCGCGAGGTGATCGAGCGGCGCATGTTCAGCCAGGTGGAGGACCTGCTGCCGGTCATCAGCTTCGGCTCCAAGAAGGACGGCGAAACCGAGAAGAAGCACACGGAGTTCGTGTCGCGCATGACGGCGCGCGGCTACACGGAGCGCCAGGTGCGGCGGCTGGTGGAGTGGTACATGCGGGTCAAGCAGGCAGGCTGAGGTCCGGAACCCTCCCGCGAAAGGCGCGAATGCAGATCCTCGATCGCCGCCTCAACCCGAGCGGCCGCAGCCTCCCGAACCGCCAGCGCTTCCTGCGCCGCGCCAAGGCGCTGGTGCAGGACGCGGTGCGCGACGCCTCGGCCAAGCGGGGCATCCGCAGCGCCGATGCGGGAGGCGAGGTGGCGATCCCGCTGCACGGCATCCGCGAGCCGACCTTCCACCACGGCGATGGCGGCATCCGCGACCACGTGCTGCCGGGCAACAAGGAGTACCGGGCGGGCGACGAGATTCCCCGGCCGCCCAGCGGCGGGGGCGGCGGCGGCAGCGAGGGCAGCCCGGACGGCTCGGGCGAGGACGAGTTCCGCTTTGTCCTGACGCGCGAGGAGTTCCTCGACCTGTTCCTCGACGACCTCGAACTGCCGGAGATGGCGAAACGCCGGCTGGTCGAGGGGTCCGATCCGGCTTGGCACCGCGCGGGCTACGCCGTCAGCGGCTCGCCGGCCAACCTGTCCCTTTCGCGCACCATGCGGAACAGCCTGTCGCGCCGCATCGCGCTCCGCCGCCCGAAGCCGGAGGAGGCGGAGGAGTTGCGCGAGGAGATCGAGCGCCTGGAGGCGGACGGCGACCCGGAAAGCCGCTTGCCCGCGCTCCGTGCCGATCTGGAACGCCTGCTGCGCCGCACCCAGCGCATCCCATACATCGACCCGGTGGACGTGCGCTATCGGCGCTTCGAGCCGGTGCCGCGTCCCGTGGCGCAGGCGGTGATGTTCTGCCTCATGGACGTGTCCGGCTCCATGACGGAGGACATGAAGGACCTCGCCAAGCGCTTCTACGTGCTGCTCTACCTGTTCCTGCAACGGCGCTACAAGCACGTGGAGCTGGTCTTCATCCGCCACACCCACGAGGCGGCGGAGGTGGACGAGGAGACCTTCTTCCACAGCCGGGAGACCGGCGGCACGCTCGTCTCCACCGCGCTGGAGGAGATGCGGCGCGTGGTGGCGGACCGCTATCCGCCGGCCGATTGGAACATCTACGCCGCGCAGGCCTCGGACGGCGACAACGCCTCCGGCGATAGCCAGCGCACGGCGCGCCTGCTGACGGAAGTGATCCTGCCGGCCTGCCAGTATTACGCCTACATTGAGGTCGGGCGCGACGGCGAGCACGGGATGCCGGGCTTCCCCCGCGGGCCGACGGACCTGTGGCGCACCTACGAGACGCTGGTCGCCATGGGCGCGCCGATGGCGATGAAGAAGGTCCGCCACCGCCGCGAGATCTTCCCGGTGTTCCGCGAATTGTTCCAGAAGCAGCCGGCCGGTGGTGAAGGGGCGCGCGCATGAGCACCACGACGATCCCGGCCGCCAAGAGCCGCGAACCGCTCTACACGGGCGCCGAGTGGGACTTCTCCACGCTCCAGCGCATCAACGACGCTTGCGAAGAGGTGGCGCTCGGCGAGCTCGGCCTCACGATCTACCCCAACCGCATCGAGGTCATTAGCGCAGAGCAGATGCTCGACGCTTACGCCTCCGTGGGACTGCCGCTGTTCTACCGCCACTGGTCCTTCGGCAAGCACTTCGCCCACCACGAGGCGCTGTACCGCAAGGGGCTGCGGGGCCTCGCCTACGAGATCGTCATCAACTCCGACCCCTGCGTCTCCTACGTGATGGAGGAGAACACCGCGACCCTCCAGGCGCTGGTGATCGCGCACGCGGCCTTCGGCCACAACCACTTCTTCCGCAACAACCGCCTGTTCCTCGACTGGACGGACGCCAAGGGCATCCTCGACTACCTGGAGTTCGCCAAGGCCTACGTCCAGCGCGCGGAAGAGAAGTACGGCGAGGCGGCGGTGGAGCGGCTGCTCGACTCCGCGCACGCGCTGATGAACTACGGCGTCCACCGCCAGCGGCGCCGCGCCATCGACCTGCGCTCGGAGGAAAAGCGGGAGCGCGAGCGGCGCGAGCACGACGAGCGCGTCTACGACGTCCTCTGGAGCACCTTGCCGAACAAGCCCGCCGCCGCCTCGTCCTCGACCGAAGAGCAGAAGCGGCGCGCCCTGCTGCAATTGCCGCAGGAGAACATCCTCTACTTCCTGGAAAAGACCGCGCCGCGCCTGCAGCCCTGGCAGCGCGAGATCCTCCGCATCGTCCGCAACATCGCGCAGTACTTCCACCCGCAGCGCCAGACCAAGGTGATGAACGAGGGCTGCGCCACCTACGTCCACCACCGCATCCTCAACCGGCTGCACGAGGACGGGCGCATAGGCGACGGCGCGCTGCTGGAGGCGCTGCACTCGCACACCAGCGTCGTCATGCAGCCCGACTTCGACGACCCGCGCTACGGCGGCATGAACCCCTACGCGCTCGGCTTCGCCATGATGGAGGACATCGAGCGCGTGTGCCGTGCGCCGACCGACGAGGACCGGACGTGGTTCCCGGACTTCGCGGGCTGCGGCGACCCCATGCCGGTGCTGCGGGACGCCTGGGCGGAGTACCGGGACGAGAGCTTCGTGCTCCAGTTCCTCAGCCCGCGCCTGATGCGGAAGTTTCGCCTGTTCCAGGTGACCGACGACGCCGCGGAACCGGTGCTGCGCGTGGACGCGGTCCACGACGAGCACGGTTATCGGAACGTGCGCCGCGCCCTCGCGCGCACCTACGACCCCGCCTGGACCGACCCGGACATCCAGGTGGTGGACGTGGACCTCGGCGGCGACCGCAAGCTGGTGCTGGAGCACCGCACCGACGCGGGCCGGCTCCTCCAGGAAGGCGAGGCGCGGCAGGTGCTGCGCCACCTCGCCAGCCTGTGGGGCTACGACGTGCTGCTCCGCGAAGTGGACCCGTCCAACGGCGCGGTGCTGCGCGAACACGCGGTCTCGCCGCCGGCGTGAGGAAATCCTAAGTGTCCATCCGGGATCATGTTGTTTTCTGGCATAGCCTTCGCAGCATGAGGCGGACGGAGGCCCAGCGCAGGAATGCGAGCGCGCTGCGGTTCAGGCACTCCCAGTCCTTGGCCAGGCGGCGACAGCGGTTGAGCCAGGCGATGGTCCTCTCGACGATCCAGCGCTTCGGCAGCACGACGAACTTGTGGCGGTCGGAGCGCTTGACGATTTCCAGGTTGACCCGGCCGCAGACGGCTCGCAGCCCGGCCTGGAATTGCACGCCTTGGTAGCCGCTGTCGGCGTAGAGCTTCAGCAGGAACGGGTACAGCCCGAACAGCGCCCCCATCAGCAGCACGCCGCCGTCGCGGTCCTGGACGTCGGCGGCGTGGATGATCGCCTGCATCAGCAGGCCTTGGGTGTCGACCAGGACGTGGCGCTTCTTGCCCTTGACCTTCTTGCCGGCGTCGTAGCCCGACGGGTCGATGCGGCGCCCCCTTTTTCCGCGCCCTTGACGCTTTGGCTGTCGATGATCGCCGCTGTCGGGCTGGCCTCACGGCCGGCCCGTTCCCGGCACAGCACGTAGAGCGCGTGGTGGATGCGATCGAGCGTCCGGTCCGCGTCCCAGCGCCGCAGGTAGTCGTTCACCGTGCTCCGGGGCGGCAGGTCTTTCGGCAGCGCCGCCCACTGGCAGCCGGTGGACAGGATGTACATCACCCCGTTCACCACCGCCCGCACATCGACCGTCCGCTTGTTGCCGCCGCGCTTCGCCGGCGGGATCAGCGGGCCGATGATCGCCCACTCCTCAGCGGTCAGATCGCTCGGGTAGCGCAGCGTGCTGCGGTCATACCGAGCCCGGTTCTCCTGCGTCCACATGGCGGCAGGTCTTGCGTCACCCACCGTCCCAAGCGAGTAAGAGGGGCAAAACCTGTGGCGGTCAGGCGGGCTGGCAGCGCCCTCGGACCAGGTCGGGCAGGTATGGAATGACGCGCTGGCCTGGGATGCCGAGCCGGTCGCCGAGGTAGTCCCAGAAGCTGAGGCCGAGCTTGGCGCAGGTCTTGGCCAGGCCGAGGAAGGCGTCGCGGCAGTCGCGGCCCAGGTCGCTGCGGGTGCCGCCGCTGACCTTGCGCCGGGTGACCTGGGCGCGGATGTCGTTCTCCGAGCCGTTGGTGTGCAGCGGGATCTCCGGGCGGTCGAGCACCTGCAGCAGCTCTGCTTTGTTGGCGTACAGGCGCTCGAGCAAGCGGTCGAGCACGACGAAGCCGGTGCGGCGCCGGAAGATGCGGTCGAAGCGGGTCCGCAACTCGGCCCGGCGACGCCGGTTGGGCTCGCGGCGGTACGCCTTCAGGTCGGCGTAGAACCACCAGATGAGCTCGCGCATGTACGCCTGGGTGGCCCGCTGCTGGTCGGTGAAGGTGTCGAGCTTGTGGACGAGACGCTCGGCATGGACCCAACACAGGGCGTGCTCGCCGAGGGCGAACTGGCCGGCATCGTCGCTGACGATCACCGTCCCGGGGAGCAGGCCATGCGCCTTGATGGCACCCCAGAGCGCGCCCTCGGTGGCCAAGCGCACAGGGTCCGGCGTGACGCGCAGCGCCGTGATGCCCAGCCGCTCGAGATGCGCAGCCCAGGCCGTCCGGTCCGGGAAGACGCGCTGCGGGTGGCTTTCCAGGAGGGCGATCACCGAGCCAGCCAGAGCGCGCTCGCGCATGCAGGCCAGCGCCTCGGCGTTGACCACGTGGTCGCCATGCCCGGCCCGCAGCAGTTCGAGGAAGTTCAGCCGGCTCTTGCTGGCCGTGCTGCCGAACCAGGCGAAGTGGTCATTGCCGATCTGCGTGCAGACGCCATTCACCGCCTTGTGCCGCGCCCCGGTGTCGTCGACCGTGATCCAGCCCGCGCTCTCCAGCCCGGCCCGCAGCACCTCCTGGCTCTCGTCAAGGAACGGCTGCTGCTCCCCGATCAGCAGACGCATGACCTGCCGCTTGGAGATGGCGATCCCCACCGCCCGCAGCTGCGCCACCAGCCGCGGCACGGTGGTCTGCCCCTGATGGTACTGGGCCAGCACATAGCGCCGCAGCTCCGGCCCGAAGTGGCCCTCCACCCCGCCCGGCAGCGGCGCCACGATCAGCTGCCCCTCCGGCGTCAGCCAGCGCTCGCGCCGGTAGCGCACCGCCTCGGTCCGCAGCACGAGGTCCTGGACCAGAAAGTCCTGGTAGCCGCGGAACTGCGAGCCGGGCGGCACCGTGGCGCGCAGCACCCGCTCCTCCACCGGCACCCGTGGCACCACCTTGCCGCGGCGGCGGCGAGCCTCACTGGCGCACGGCGGCTTCGGCTCGCTGGCCTGCTCCATCCCGCTCGGCTTGATCGGTGGCCGGCCCTTCAGCCCCTTGAGGCGGGCGATCTCCTCGCGCTGCGCCGCCACCGTCCGCTCGAGCTCCGCCACCTTGGCCAGCAACTCGACAACCAGCGCCTTCAGCTCGGCCGGGGACAGCGTGTCAGGATCGGCGGCTGGGACCATGGGCTGAGGGAATCAGACCAGTAGCCACCTGGGAAGGAGCAAGCGCGCCCTCGCCACAGGTTTTGCCCCTCTTACCTCACGGGGTAATAACTGCCTGCTCCGCCAAGGTTTTCCTGAATTGTGGCACCCTAAGCTACCTTGCGGTAATCAGTTACCGCAAGGTAGCCGGGGCTGCCACAATCGGACGGAACCGGGCGGGATCAGGGGCTTGCGTGAGCCAGAACGCGTCCCGGACTCGCCGCCAGCCGGGGCCGAGACACCACCTGCCCCGGTCTCGCAGGCGGCTTGCCGTGACACCGCGCGTTGCCACGGAACCACACCGGGCACCCGCGGCCGCTCGGCCCCGTCGGGCGTGCAACGCCCAGCCCGGCGCCGGCCTTTCCCCGAACAGGGACCGTGCGCGGGGACAAGGCGCGCGGAAGGGGGACCGGCCATGGACGTGCCGAGCGTCGAGCCCGCGCCGCGCGTGCGCTGGATCCCCGGCGCGAGCCGGCGCGGCGGGCGCCTCGGCACGGACGGGCGCGCGGTAGCCGACGGAGGCGTACTCCCCCGGCGTGTAGGACGGGGAGCAACCGACTGACGTGCCCGAGACGAGGGCGCAGGCGAGAAAGACGTTCCGCATCGCAGGGCACTCCGAGGCCCCCGTCCATAGCACGCCCGTTTCGGATGCGGAGCGTATACCCGTTGCCTTCCCCGCGAGGACCGGCGGCCTACTTTGAAACGTCGGTGCGCCTGCGGCGCGGCGTGGTCGCCGGCGCGGCCGGGGCGACCAGCACCGCCGAAACGCTGTGCGCGAGGCCGTCGCCGTCGAACGGCTTGCACAGGCGCAGCGTCGGCCCGCCGAGCCCGCGCAGGTCCGCTTGCGGGGCTTCCGGGTGGAAGCCGGTGATGACCACCACCGGCAGGTCCGGGCGGCGCTCGCGCAGGTCACGGACCACCCACCGGCCGTCGAAGCCGTCCGCGAGCCGCAGGTCCACCACCGCCGCCGTCGCTTCCGCGCCGCTCCCGGCGGCCGGGAGGCCGGTGCGCCCGTCGGGGGTGCAGGCCGGCCGGTAGCCGGCCTCGGCCAGCGCGTCCGCCACCATCATGGCGACCAAGGCTTCGTCTTCCACGACCAGCACGGTCGGGGCCGGCGCGGGGGCGGCGGTTTCGGTCATCCGGGGTGGTTCCGTGCAGACCATGGGGGGGTGTCGGCTGCGGGGCGGACAACACCACGGCGGCATTACTTTGCGCAATCGAAATATCGTATCCCGCCCCCAGCGGGCGGGCCTCGTCCTCAACGCCCGGGATCGGTCCCGCCCCTGAAACCCGGATCGGTCCGGCGCCGCTGGAACGCGCCCCCGGCGTTCAGCCACCGCGCGTAGGCTTCGGCCCGGCTCCGGGCGTCCGGTCCGGAGAATGTCGCCGATTGCCCGGCGAAGCCGCCGGTGCCGCGCACCACGAACGCGCCCGATGCGGTTCCGTCATCCACCACCTCAAACATGCCTCTACGCCCCGCGACCCGCCCGTCTGACTATCCAACCAAGCGAACGGCGGCGGGGGAAGTTTCCGTTGATCGTCAAGCCCGCGCCGCGCGCTGCCAGTAGCCGGCCCACATACGCGACACGGGATGGCCGAGCGCCGCGCCCGCCGCGAGGGTGTGCAGCGTGCCGTTGGCCTTGCGGCGAGCGTCGTCGCGCCACGCCATGGCCGGCTCCGCCTGCCGGGGAATTGGACCGGCATCCGGGAGGGCGGCGTCGCGCGCCGAGTGGGGCGGTGGGAGGCGCGGCGGCGCGCCACATCCGACGGGGTGGAAGGCCCGCCTCCGTGTCAGCTCCGCCGTGTGGTTCCGTTAGGGAGCGCGGCTTCCGGGGTTCGCACGCGCCCGCGCGCGGGCGCCGTCAGGCTTCCCAGACCGGCTGCCGTCCGGCCCCTTCACCCGCCGCCACACCTTGTGGACCCGCGCGTGCACGGCCTCCGGCACGGGGGTGAAACCGAGCTCCGTCGTCGCCCCGCCGGCGTTGCGGAAGGCTCAGTCGAAGAACTTCATGGTGTTCCGGCTCGCCGCCACCTTCTTGGCCGCCGGGTTCGACGGCATGAGGGCGAAGGTCGGCGCGACGATAAGCCACGCCCCCGCCACATCCAGGTCGGTCATGTCCGTGACAAAGCCCGGCGCCGACCAGTCCCCCGCCTCGGCGGCCTTGGCGAAGGACGCCTCCGTGTAGCCGACGGCGCCGGGCGTGCTCTTCACCCTCTCCGCCATCGCGGAGTTGCCGTCGGCGCTCTGGCCCGCCGGCCACTGCACGGTGCTGGAAGCGCGGGGGCCGTCGCGCCACGCGTCGGATACGCGCGCCAGGTAGGTGGTGAGGATGAACGTCGTGCCCGAGCTCCCGGTGCGGTGCACGGGCAGCACGGGCAGCACGGGCAGGTCGGGCAGGCGCAGCCCGGCGTTCTCCGCCGCCAGCCGCTTGTCGTTCCACTTGGTGATCTTGCCGAGGAACAGGTCGGCCAGCAACTCGCCCGTCAGCTTGAGCTGGTTCGGCTGCACGCCCGGCAGGTTCGCGTAGGGCACGACGGCGCCCAGCACCGAGGGGAACTGGATCAGGTGCTGCTCGCGGAGCATGCCCGGCCGCTTGGGCGTGTCGGTGCCGCCGAAGTCCACCTCGCGCGCGCGAGCGTCATCTGCGCCGAGTGGGCATCTGCGCCGAGTGGGCCGCCTCCGGCTGGTCAGACCCGGAGCAGTGGGCCTTCGGGTTCGCCAGCGCGGTCGCCGCCGGGGCTCAGGTGCGGCAAGGCGGCGATCCGATGGCCAAGCTGGACGTCGACGCGATCCACGCTTGGCCCGCCGACCACTGCCGGCGACGGTCGGAGAACGCGTTGAGCACCGCCTTGATCCGCATGGTGTTCGCCGCGATCCGTTGAGGCTCCTTCGGCGTGGGTTGTGTCGCTTGTGCCCGTTGTGTCCTTGTAGAAATGCCGAACGGGCGGCGGCCTCGACCTCACG
>CADCTL010000177.1 GCA_902805625.1 uncultured Acetobacteraceae bacterium | reverse complement strand
CCATCGCGCGGCTGCGGCGGAGCCTGGCGGAGATGGTGGTGGACGGGATCAGCACCACGCTGCCGCTGCACCGGGCGATCGTGGAGGACCCGGAGTTCCGGGCGGGCGACTACACCATCCATTGGCTGGAGCGGTTCGTGGAGCGCAGGCGCGTGGGTTAGCGCCGCCTACGCGACCTCGAAGATCGCCTCGATCTCCACGGGGATGTTGAACGGCAGGGAGCCCATCCCGACGGCCGAGCGAGCGTGGCGTCCCCGGTCGCCGAAGACCTCCACGAAGAGGTCGGAGCAGCCGTTGATGATCTTCGGGTGGTCGGTGAACTCGGGCACGCAGTTCACCATGCCCAGCACCTTCACGGCGCGCGTCACGTTGTCCAGGCTGCCGGCCGCGGCCCGCAGCATCGCCAGCAGCGCCAAGCCGGTGAGACGCGCGTGGCCGTAGGCCTCCTCCACCGTCACGTCCTTGCCGACCTTTCCGGTTATGAAGGTGCCGTCGGGCTTCGTGGGCCCCGTGCCGGCCAGGAACACCAGGTTGCCCGTGCGGACGTGGGGCACGTAGTTGGCGACCGGGGCGGAAACCCTCGGCAGCTCTATGCCGCGTTCCCGGAGGCGCTGTTCCGCCGACCCCGCCGCGGCGGCTTGGGCGAGGGCCCGGCGCGGCGCCCAAAGGGCGGACGTCGCCGCTGCTGCGCCCAACGCGAAGACCGACCGGCGATCGAGGCTGTGCATCCTGTCCACCTCCGGGCTCGTGGGCGCCGCGGAGATTGCGCCCCGGATCGCAATGGATCAAGGGACGGCGCTCGCCTCCCGGACGGCGTCGGGGCATGATGGACGGGTGAGTCGGCGCCAGATCCTCATCACGCCCGAGCTGATGCTGCGGGCCTACCGGGCCGGGCTCTTCCCCATGGCGGAAAGCCGCGGGGGCGAGCGGCTCTACTGGCTGGACCCGGAGCGGCGCGGCGTGCTGCCGCTGCGCCACGGCTTCCACATGCCGCGGCGGCTGCTGCGGACGGTGCTGTCCGACGCCTTCGCGGTGACGGCGGACGCCGACTTCCCCGGCGTCATCGCCGGCTGCGCCGCGCCGGGGCCGGGGCGCGAGGACACCTGGATCAACCCCGAGATCGAGCGCCTGTTCCTGGCGCTGCACGGCCAGGGGCACGCGCACTCGGTCGAGGTCCGGCGGGACGGGGCGTTGGTCGGCGGGCTCTACGGCGTGGTGCTGGGCGGCGCCTTCTTCGGGGAGAGCATGTTCAGCCTCGCGCGCGACGCTTCCAAGGTGGCGCTGGTGCATCTGGTGGCGCGGCTCCGGCTCGGCGGCTTCGCCCTGCTCGACACCCAGTTCCTCACCCCGCACCTGTCGCAATTCGGCGCCCACGAGGTGTCGCGCGCGGACTACAAGCGCCGGCTGAACGCGGCGACCGGGGTGCCCGCCGTTTGGACCGCCGCGCCCGATCCGGCGGCGCTGGAAGCGGAGATACGCGCCCTGCGCCCGGACGGCGCAGCGCGTTGAGCGAAGCGGAGGGGGCGGAGCCGGCCGCCAAGCCGCGGCGGGTCCAGTCCGGCGTGGCCACGGCGGGGGCGGTGCTCTCGGCCCACCTGGCGGGCAACGCGGAGCTGTTCCCGCAGATCATGGCGCTGCACGTGCCGCCCGGCGCGGTGGTGGCGGACGTGACCTTCGGCGGCGGCGTGTTCTGGAAGCGCGTGCCGCCGGGGCGCTACCGGCTGCTGCCCACGGACCTGGCCACCGGCACGGACTGCCGCGCCCTGCCCTACGCGGACGGCAGCATCGACGCCGTGGTGCTGGACCCGCCCTACATGGAGGGTCTGCTGCGTGCCAAGGCCGAGACGCGCGGGGGCTTGGGCAGCCACGCGGCTTTGCGGAGCGCCTATTCCAGCGGGCGGGAGATGGCGGGGCCGGCGGCGTCCGGGCGCTGGCACCAAGCGGTGCTGGACCTCTACCTGGAGGCCGCGGGCGAGGCGCGGCGGGTGCTGCGGGACCACGGCGTCCTCGTCGTCAAGTGCCAGGACGAGGTGAGCGCGAACCGTCAGGAGCTGACGCACGTGCAGATCGTGTGCGCCCTGGCGGAGATGGGCTTCTACGCGCGCGACCTGTTCGTGCTGGTGCGGCCGAACCGCCCCAACGTCGCGCGGCTGGTGCGGCAGGTCCACGCGCGGAAGAACCACAGCTATTTCCTGGTCTTCCAGAAGGTGCCGGCGGGCGAGCCGGTTTCGCGCTACCGGACTCGGGATGTGCCGGTTTCCAATGGCGGAGGGGGCGGCCCTTGAAAAGAATGGCCCCGCGGCGCCGGTGGAGCGCCGCGGGGCCGTTTGTTCAGCCGCGCGCGCCGAGCCGGGCGGCCTGGGCGGGCGCGGAGTAGGTGATCACCTCGTCATCACCGCCGCCGGACAGCCGGCCGATGAGCGCGGGCTCCTCCGTGCGGGCGCCGGGCGCGGCGCGGTAGGTCATGTTGTCGCCGCCGCCGGTGATGGTGGCGTTGGCGCCGCCCACCACGTTGTCGCGGGGGGCTTGGTCGTACACGACCTCCTGGCTGCCGTTGCGGTTGACGAGCTGCGGGCCGTTGTCGGCGGCCTGCGCGGCGCCGGCGGCGGCGCCAAGGGCAATCAGCGAAGCGAATGCGGTCCTGCGGAACATAGGTCCGGTTCCTTTCTTGGAGGCCTGGTCCCGGGGTCGGCGACCCCGACTGGCCTTGCCTTCGCTCCGGTAGATGCGCGTGGCGGCGCTCCCGGACCAACGCAGGGCCTGGATGGAGCCGATCCGCCGCGTGGATGGGCGGGCTGGATCGCGGCGGGGGACGGCCTCACCTTTGGGCGAACCTCCGATCCGCGAGTCGTCCTCTATGTCCCAACACGCCGACGAGTCCGGCCTGCGCCGGCTCGACCTCAACCTCCTGCCCGTCTTCGCCGCCCTGATGCGGGAGCGCAGCGTGACCCGCGCGGGGCGGGCCCTGTTCCTCTCCCAGCCCGCGACCTCGGCCGCGCTGGCGCGCCTGCGCGAGGCGCTGAAAGACGAACTCCTGGTCCGCAACGGCCGCACCTTGGAGCCGACGGCCCGCGCCACCCGGCTCCTGGCCGAGTTGGAACCTTGCTTGAACACCTTGGCCCGGACGCTCGGCGAGGCCACGCCCTTCGACCCGGCGGCCGACCACCGCACCTTCCGCGTCGGCTGCACGGACGACGTCGCCGTGGCGCTCTTGCCCGCCTTCACTGTCCGGCTGCGGAAGCTGGCGCCTCGCTGCGATTTGGTGCTGCGGCAGGCCGACTACCGCACCATCCCGCGCATGCTCGACTCGGGCGAGATCGGCACGGCCGTCGCTTACATGGAGGACGACCTGCCGGCCACGGCCAAGCAGCGCGTGGTGCGCCGCGGCGGCTTCGTGGTGGTGCGCGACGCGGGCACGCCCGGTCCGGTGGACCTCGACGCCTACTGCGCCCGGCCGCACGTGCTGGTGACGCCGCAGGGCGACCTGCACGGCTTCGCCGACGCGGCGCTGGAAGCGGTCGGGCGTTCCCGGCGGGTGGTGCTCGGCCTGCCGGACTACGGGCTGGTGCGGCGCGCGATCCTCGGCACCGACATGCTCTGCACGGTGCCGTGCTTCCTGGCCGAGGCGCTGGTGGCCTCCGGCGGTTTCGCCGCCGATCCCCTGCCGTTCGAGCGGCCGGAGACGCCTTCGGTGGAGATCCGCATGGCGTGGCGCGCAACGGTGGACCACGACCCGGCCGAGGAGTGGCTCCGGGCGCGGATCGTCGAGGCGCTGGCGCGGTAGCCGCGGGCTACCGGATGGGCGGCGCGTACATCAGGCCGCCGCGGGTGTAGAGGTCGTTCAGCCCGCGCGCGAGCTTGATGGGGCTGCCCTGCCCCAGATTGCGCTCGAAGACCTCGCCGTAGTTGCCCACCGCGCGGATGGCGTTGTAGGCCCAGCGGCGGTCCAGGCCCATCAGCGGCCCGTGGTCGCCCGACAGGCCGAGCAGGCGGCGGATCTCCGGATTGTCGCTCCGCAGGCTTTCTTCCAGGTTGGCCTGGGTCACGCCGAGTTCCTCCGCGGTGAGCAGCGCGAACAAGGTCCAGCGGACGATGTCGAACCACTGGTCGTCGCCGTGGCGGACCACCGGCGAATGCGGCTCCTTGCTGATGATCTCGGGGAGGATCACGTGCTCCTCCGGGTTGGGGAAGGAGGCGCGCAGGCCGGCGAGCTGACTCGCGTCCGTGGAGTAGGCGTCGCAGCGGCCGGTGAAGTAGGAGCGGCGGGCTTCGTCGTTCTGCTCGAACACCACCGGCGAGTAGCGCACCCGGTTCACCCGCGCCCAGTCGGACAGGTTCAGTTCGTTGGTGGAGCCCGCCACGACGCAGATCGAGGCGTCCTGGAGGTCCGTCGCGCGACTGATGTTCAGCGACTTTCTCAGCATGAAGCCCTGGCCGTCGAAGAACGATACGGCGGTGAAATTGAGGCCGTTGGCGGTGTCGCGGCCTTGGGTCCAGGTGACGGTGCGGATCAGCACGTCCACTTGGCCCGACTGCAAGGCCGGCAGCCGCGCCTGCGTGGTGAGCGGCACCCAGCGGATTTTCGTGGCGTCGCCCAGCACGGCGGCGGTGATGGCCCGGCACAGGTCGGTGTCTATGCCGCGGTACTCGCCCCGGCTGTCGGGCAGGCTGAAGCCGGCGGCGCCGGTGGAGGTGCCGCACGCCAGGATGTCGCGCGCCTTCACGGCCGCCAGGGTCGGGCCCGGCGCCTGGGCCTGCGCGCGGGCTTCGCCGCCGGGGCCGGACACGAGCAGGGCGAGGGCGGCGACGGCCGCGGCGATGCGTCCCATTGGTGTGTCTCCCGTTGATGGCGGCGGGTTCTGCCGCGGTGCAGCACGGATGCTGGCGCGGGCGGCGCGGCGGCGCCACCCCCGCCCGCTGGCGTCGGGCTTCCCGCGCCGCCGCCGGGGGGCTATGCGGCCGGCTGGAACCGGTGACGGATGGCTCGGCATGACACAGGCTGAACTCGCTGCGGTGCAGGCGCACCTGCGCCGGCTGTTCGCCAACCAGCGCATCGTCCTGGTGGCGCCCTCGCGCCGGAACGCCTCGATCGAGATGCGGATCGGCGAGGAGTTCGTCGGCACCGTGCACCGGGACGAGGAGGACGGCGACGTGTCCTACGCCGTCCAGATCGTGGTGCTGGCCGAAGACTTGGCGCAGATGAACTGAGCGCCGCCGGGCCGGGGCGGGCGCCGTGTGCGGGCGGTACTTCCAGCAGCGCGGGCCGGCCTCGGTGGCCGCCTACTTCGAGGCGGTGAACGCGACGCCGAACCTCGAACCGAACTGGAACCGCGCGCCGACGCAGGACGGGCTAGTGCTGCGGCGGCACCCGGAGACCGGGGCGCGGCACTTGGACGCCCTGCGCTGGGGTTTGGTGCCGCGCTGGGCCAAGGACCTCTCGGTCGGGAGCCGCATGATCAACGCCCGGTCGGAGTCCCTCTCGGAGAAGCCGGCCTTCCGCGAGGCCTACGCCCGGCGCCGCTGCGTGGTGACGGCGGACGGCTTCTACGAGTGGAAGGCGGAGGGCAAGGCTAAGCAGCCCTTTGCGATCGCCATGGCCGACGGCGCCCCGATGGCGCTGGCGGGCCTCTGGGAAGGCTGGCGCGGACCGGACGGGGAGGTGCTGCGGACCTTCACCATCGTGACCGGCGACGCCAACGAGAAGCTGGCGGCCATGCACCACCGGATGCCGGTGATCCTGCCGCGCGAGGCCTGGCCGGCGTGGCTCGGCGAGGTGGAGGCGGACGAGGCGGAATTGCGGGGGCTGCTGCGCCCCTGCCCGCCCGAGTGGCTCGCCGTGTGGCCGGTGTCGGCGCGGGTGAACAAGGTGACGGAGAACGGCGCCGGGCTGCTGGCGCGCGACCCGCTGGCGCAGCCGCCGCCGGGGCTGGACGACCCGGTGCCCGCCTTCGGCGAGTAGCCGGCGTCAGGCGTGGTGGGCGACGCGGCTGTCGTCGGGCGCCTCGGCCCGCTCCGCCATGCCGTAGTCGCGGAGCACGCCGGCGACGCGGAGGCGGTAGTCCGCGAACACGCCGGCGCGGCCCTTCGCTTGCGTCGCGCGGTGGTGCGGGCGGTTGCGCCAAGCGCGCACTGCGTCCTCGTCGCGCCAGAATGAAAGCGAGAGGAGCTTGCCGGGCTCCGTCAGGCTCTGGAAGCGCTCGACCGAGATGAAGCCGTCCATGCTTTGCAGGTCCGAGCGCAGGGCGGCGGCGAGGTCGAGATAGTGCTGCTTCCGGCCCTCGGCCGGCCAGACCTCGAAAATCACGGCGATCATGGCCGGACGGCCGGCGCGTGCGGGGCGGAGGCGAGGCGCAGGAAGATGCGGTCCTCCTTCAGGATGAAGCGTTCGCGCTGGGCGAACTCGTAGTTGGCACGCCCCCGCGGGTCGTCGCGCAGGCGGGCGCGGTAGGCCTCGTAGGCGGCGAGGTCCGGGATGTTGTAGAGGCCGTAGGCGGTGGTGCTCGATCCCTCGTACGGCGCGAAGTAGCCGAGGAGGTCGGCGCCGCAGCGCGGGATCGCTTGGCCCCACTCGCGCGCGTACTCCTCGAAGGCCGCGGTCTTGTGGGGGTCGATCTCGTAACGGATGAAGCACGTGATCACTGTAGGGGTCCTCCGGGCGTCGGGTGTGCTCCGGCGTCTTAGCGGACGGGCACGGCACGACGGTTCGGCGGCGCCCGAAATACCGGCTGCGCTTACAGCCGCACCTCCCGGTCCCGCCGGGACAGGCGCTCCAGCAGCCAATCCACCTCCGCGCGCGTTTCGGCCGAGAGCTTCGGCCCCGGCGCGCGGAGCGCCTCGCAGGCGATGATGCCGCGGCGGCGCAGCACGTATTTGCGGACGGCGAGGCCGAGGCCGGGCTGGTGTTCCGTGCGGATCAGCGGCAGGTGCAGGTCGAAGAGGTCGTGGGCCGCCGTGCGGTCGCCGGCGGCGATGAGGCGTTGGACGCGCACCAGCATCTCCGGCACGGCGTAGCCGGTCATGATGCCGTCGGCGCCGCGCTCCAGCTCCTCCGGCAGGAACAGGCCGCCGTTGCCGCCGAGGATGGACAAGCGGCGCATCCGCCCCTCGTCCGACAAGCGGCGGAGCGCGGTGATCTTGTCGAGGCCGGGCCAGTCCTCGGCCTTCACCATCACCAGCCGAGGGTCCTCCGCCATGCGGCGGACCATGTCGGGCGAGATGTGGACGCCGGTGAGCTGCGGGTAGTCCTGCAACACCCAGGGCGCGTCGCCCACCGCCTCGGCCGCCTGCGCCATGTAGGAGAGCACCGCGTCGTCGCCGCGCAGGCCGGATGCCGGGGCGACCATCACGCCCGCGGCGCCTGCGTCCATGGACGACCGCGCCAGGGCGCGCATGGCGGCGAAGCCGGGCGCCGAGACGCCGACGATCACCGGCACGCGCCCGTCCACGCGGCGGAGCACCAGCGACACGAAACGCCGCGCCTCCTCCGCGTCGAGTTTGGGCGCTTCGCCCATGATCCCGAGGATCGTGAGGCCGGAGGCGCCCGCCGCCAGGAAGGCGTCCGTCATGCGCTCCGCGCTGCTTTCGTCCAGCGCGCCGTCCTCCCGGAAAGGCGTCGGCGCGATGACAAAGACGCCCTTGGCGCTCTCGTCCAGACGCGGCATCAGGCAGCGCCCCCGCTCGACATCTTGAGCGGAGGGCCCACCTCCGGCGGGATCGGGCTCTCGTAGGGCGTGCGGGCGGTGCGGGCCGCGAGGTCGGCTTTGGCGCGGGCGATCAGGTCGGGGTCGCGGATCGCGTCCACCGCCGTGCCGGCCATCACCTTGGCGACGTGGACCATTCCCTTGTGCGCGGCGGGCAGCATCCCCTGGCCGGTGAGCTGCCAGGAGTGGCCCGGCGTGCCGATGGCGTAGGTGGCGCCGCGCGCCTGCACCGTCGGCACCACCCAGCTCACGTCGCCCACGTCCGTGGAGCCGACCATGGGCGCGGGCGTAGCCTCCAGCGGCAGCACGGCGTCGCAGAGCGGCACGTCCCGTTGCGGCACGCCGGCGCGGCGCCACGAGGCCTCGATGTCCTCCTCCGTCAACGTCGCCTGGTACTCGGCCGCCTTGGCGCGGTCGGCGGCGTCGAAGGGCGGCGGGCCGATGCGGTCGAGGTTGTCCTGCATGGCGCGCTCCAGCGGCGCGTTGCCGAGCAGGTTGGCGACGCCGCTGATCACCCGCGTTTCGACCCGCGTCTCGGTCATCAGCGCGGCGCCGTCGGCGATCTTGCGGACGCGCGCGATCAGGCGCTTCAGCTCCGGCAAGGTGCCAGCCCGGATGAGGTAGCGCACGCGGGCCGTGGCCTGCACCACGTTCGGCGCGACGCCGCCGGCGTCGAGGTAGGCGGAGTGGACGCGCGCGTCGCTCGGCATGTGTTCGCGCATGTAGTTCACGCCGACGCTCATCAGCTCGGCCGCGTCCAGCGCGCTGCGGCCGAGGTGGGGCGCGGCGGCCGCGTGGGAGGCGCGGCCGTGGAAGGAGAAGTCGATGCGCGTGTTGGCCAGCGAGAGGGGCTGGTTCACGCCGGAGAAGGCAGAGGGGTGCCAGCAGATGGCGATGTCCGCGTCCGCGAAGGCGCCGTCGCGCACCATGAAGGCCTTGGCGGCCCCGCCCTCCTCGGCCGGGCAGCCGTAGTAGCGGACGCGGCCGGGCACCTTGTTGGCGGCGAGCCAGTCCTTAACCGCGGCGGCGGCGAGGAGCGACGCGGCGCCGAGCAGGTTGTGGCCGCAGCCGTGGCCCACCCCGTCGCCCGGCAGCGGGCGCTGCTCGGCGACGCCCGGCTCCTGGGACAGGCCGGGCAGCGCGTCGTACTCGCCGAGGATGGCGATGACGGGGCCGCCCTCCCCCGCTTCGCCCATCACCGCGGTCGGGATGCCGGCGACCTTCTCCGAAACGCGGAAGCCTTCCTTCGCCAGCATGGCGGTGTGCTCGGCGCAGGAGCGGTGCTCGGTGTAGGCGAGTTCGGGCATGCCCCATATGCGGTCGCTGAAGGCGGCGTAGTCTCCGCCCCGCTCGTCCACCAAGCGCCAGATCTCCTCCGTGTTCCGCATGGTACGCGTGCTCCTCGCTATTCGTCCGCCGCGCGCAGGCTTTCCAGGTCGTAGCCGGCGACGCGCTTGTAGCCGCCGGTGATGGCCAGCATCTCCTCGCGCGTCATCACGTCCTCGATGCGGGCGAAGGGCTTGTCGCGCGTGCGCTCGTGGACCACGCGCAGGATCGCGTCGGGCGGGTTGGTTCGGTTGGTCAGCACCACCTTCGTGGTGGCCGGCAGGCGCTCCGCCTCGTAGGCGGCCAGAGCGCCCGCGGGGTCGTCCGGCGTCCGCGCCAAGGCGTCCGCCAAGCAGCGGGCGTCCAAGATGGACTGGCCGGCGCCGTTGGAGCCGCGCGGCACCATGGGGTGCGCTGCGTCGCCGAGCAGGGAAAGGCGCCCGAAGGTCCAGCGCGGCAGCGGGTCCTGGTCCACCATCGGGTACTCCAGGACGGATTCCGAGGCGCGCAGCATCGCCGGCACGTCGAGCCAGGGGAAGCGCCACTCCGCCACGTGCGGCAGCACGTCCTCGACGCTGCCGGGCAGGTTCCAGTCGCGGCGGCTGCGGTAGGACTCGCTCTCGATCTCAAAGACCCAGTTGAGCAACTGCCGGCCTTCGGCGTCCACCGCGTTTCGGATCGGGTAGAGCACCATCTTGCCGGTGGCGAGCCAGCCGACGCGCGCCATGGTGGCGCCCGTCAGGATGGACGGCCAGGGAGAGACGCCGCGCCACATGTTGTAGCCCGTGTACTTCGGCTCGCCCTCGCCGGGGTGGAGTTGCCGGCGCAGGGCGGAGTGGATGCCGTCGCAGCCGACCGCCACGGCGCCGCGCACCGGCTGCGGTGCGGCGGCGGAACCGTCGGGCTCGAAGCGGAGGGTGACGCCTTCCGCGTCCTGCTCCGCCGCGGCCAAGCGCCGGCCGAGCAGGATGCGGTCGGCGCCCAGCCGCTCGCGCACCGCGCGGAGCAGCGTCCCGTGCAGGTCGGCGCGGTGGATGGAGAATTGCGGGTGGGCGTAGCCGGCGGCGCGGCCGAGCGGCTCGCTGTGGACGAGCTGGCCGAAGCGGTTGAAGAAGCTCGCCTCGTCGGTGAGGACGGCGACGCGGGTCAGCTCGTCCTCCAGGCCGAGGCGGGCCAACTCGGCGGCGGCGTGCGGCAGGATGTTGATGCCGACGCCGAGCGCACGGAACTCCGGCGCCGCTTCCAGCACGACGCAGGGGACGCCGTTGCGGTGCAGGCAGAGAGCGAGGGTGAGTCCCCCGACGCCGCCGCCGACGATCAGCACATCCGCCACGCGCGCGCTTCCCCTCTCCTGTGCCGGAAGCGGCATGATGGGCGGGCGGGGGGCCTCGTCAAGCGCGCCCCTTGTGGCGTCCGGCGGCGGCGGGCGCCAGGATGCCCGTCTCACGGAGAAGGACGGCGCGCATGGCTGCGGCTGACACCATCCAAGTCGGCGACCTGACGATCCACCGCATCGTCGAGCAGGAGGAGCCCCTGTTCGACCCGCTCGAGTTCTTCCCCGGCCTGACGCGCGAGGTGCTGGACGAGAACAGGGCTTGGTTGGAATCCGCCGGGGCGCTCGACCCGGCGACCGGCAAGCTGCGCCTCTGCGTCCAGTCCTACCTGGTCCGGACGCCGCGCCACACGATCCTGGTGGACACGTGCGTCGGCAACGACAAGCCGCGGCCAGGCCGGCCCTTCTGGAATATGCGGAAGGACGACGCTTGGGAGCGCGGGCTCGCCGCCACCGGCGTCGGCGTGGAGCACATCGACTACGTGATGTGCACGCACCTGCACGTGGACCACGTGGGTTGGAACACGCGGCTGGAGGACGGGCGCTGGGTGCCGACCTTCCCGAACGCCCGCTACGTCTTCGGCGAAAAGGAATTCGCCCACTGGTCGGCGGAGCACGGGAAGGCGGCGAACCCGGTCATGGCGGACAGCGTGCTGCCGATCGTGGAGGCGGGCCGGGCGGACCTTGTCCGCACGGACATGGCGCTGGACGACCACGTGCGGCTCCTGCCGACGCCGGGGCACACGCCGGACCACTTCGCGGTGGAACTCGGGCACGGCGGCACGGCGGCGGTGCTGACGGGCGACCTGATCCACTCGCCCTTGCAGGCGCGCTATCCCGAGATGTCCATGCGCGCCGACTTCGACCCGGCGCAAGCGGCGCGGACGCGGCGGCGCTTCCTGGAGTGCCACTGCGACAAGGGCACGCTGGTCTGCACCGCGCACTTCCCTTCGCCCTCCGCCGGGCATGTCGGGCGGTGGGGCGAAGGGTTCCGGTTCACGGCGCGGGAGGAAGGCTGATCAGTCGAAGGGCTCCGCCGCCGAGTCCACCGTCCTCTCCGACCGGTAAAGCGCGATGGACACGCCGGCGAACAGCGTGGCGTTCCATTGG
>CADCTL010000176.1 GCA_902805625.1 uncultured Acetobacteraceae bacterium | reverse complement strand
TCGCTGTCGCCCGGCACCGCGTCGAAGCGCCCGGCGGCCCAGTCGGCCTTGGCCTGCTCGATGCGGTCGGGGCGGGAGGACACGAAGTTCCACCAGATGTGCCGCGGCCCGTCCATCGGATCGCCACCGAGCAGCATCACCCGCGCCGGCCCGTCCACGGCGCGGAGCGTGATGCGGTCGCCGGGGCGGAACACCAGGAGCTGGCCGGGGCCGAAGCGGTCGCCCGCGATCTCCACCGTGCCGGACACGGTGTAGAGCGCGCGCTCCTCGTAGAGGGCGTCGAGCGGCGCGTTGGCGCCGGCGGCGAGTTGCAGGTCCGCTTGGAACATGGCCATCGGCGTTTGCACGGGCGAGCGCGCGCCCATCGCTTCGCCGGCGATCAAGCGCAGAGTCGCGCCGTTGTCGGACAGCACGGGCAGTTCGTCGGCGCCGTGGTGGGTGAAGGCCGGGTCGCCTTCCTCGTGGCTGCGCGGCAGCGCCACCCAGGCCTGGATGCCCGAAAGGAGCTGCGGGGCTTGGCGCGCTTCGGCGGCCGAGCGCTCGGAATGGGCGATGCCGCGGCCGGCGGTCATCAGGTTCAGCGCGCCGGGGCGGATGGCCAACTCCGTGCCGAGGCTGTCGCGGTGCATGATCTCGCCGTCGAACAGGTAGGTCGCGGTGGCGAGGCCGATGTGCGGGTGCGGGCGGACGTCGATGCCTTTGCCGATGACGAACTGCGCCGGGCCCATCTGGTCCCAGAAGATGAAGGGGCCGACCATCTGCCGCCGCGGCGAGGGAAGGGCGCGGCGGACCTCGAAGCCGCCGAGGTCGCGGGCGCGGGGGACGATGACGGTCTCGATGGCGTCGCAGGCGCGCTTGTCGCCGGGCGCGGGGTCGTCGGCGGGTTGCCAGCTCATGGGTGCGTCCTCCTCGCGGGGCGGCGGGCGTCGTCATCGACCCGGGCGCGGAGCAAGGTGGGGCCGCAACGGCCGGCGGGGAAGGCCCGGGCGGATGGCGGGGTTGCGGAGTCGGAAGGGACCGGGGAGCGGGCGGCGCCTTTGTTCCTTGCTTTCCGCCTGCCTTACTTCCTTGCCACCTTACCGTCTTACTTTCCGCCCTCCTCGCTTCGGGGGCGGGCCCGGCTTTGGCGCCGACGGTGCGGAGTGTAGCTTTTCCGTTCCGGCCGGGCGAGCGCTTCCTAGTTGACCCGCAGGTTGAACTCCCGCACCAGCCGGCCGAAGCGCTCGTACTCCGCGGCGTGGAAGGCGGCGAACTCGGCGCGGCGGCGCACCTCGATCGGCATGTCCATCCGCCGCAAGCCCTCCACCACGGCGGGCGTCGCCATCATGCGGAGGCAGGCGGCTTCCGTGCGGTCC
>CADCTL010000175.1 GCA_902805625.1 uncultured Acetobacteraceae bacterium | reverse complement strand
GCTTGCCGAGCAGGTTCTGCCGGAACCGGCCCTGCTTGCCCTTCAGCATGTCGGACAGCGACTTCAGCGGCCGCTTGTTGGCGCCCGTGATGGCGCGGCCGCGGCGGCCGTTGTCGAACAGCGCGTCCACCGCCTCCTGCAGCATGCGCTTCTCGTTGCGCACGATGATGTCGGGCGCGCGCAGCTCGATCAGCCGCTTCAGCCGGTTGTTCCGGTTGATGACGCGGCGGTACAGGTCGTTCAGGTCGGAGGTCGCGAAGCGCCCGCCGTCCAGCGGCACCAGCGGGCGCAGCTCGGGCGGGATCACCGGCACGACGTTGAGGATCATCCAATCGGGGCGCGCGCCGCTCTCGGCGAAGGCCTCGATCAGCTTGAGGCGCTTCACGAGCTTCTTGCGCTTGGCCTCGGAGGTCGTCTCCTTGAGGTCGGCGCGCAGGCGCACGGCTTCCTTGCCGACGTCGATGCCGGTGAGCATCAGCTTCACCGCCTCGGCGCCGATGCCGACGCTGAACGCGTCCTCGCCGAACTCGTCCATCTTGGTCTGGTACTGGTCTTCGGTCAGGAGCTGGTGGAGCTTCAGGTCCGTCAGGCCCGGCTCCAGCACCACGTAGGACTCGAAGTAGAGGACCTTCTCAAGCTCCTTCAGCGACATGTCCACCATGAGGCCGACGCGCGAGGGCAGCGACTTCATGAACCAGATGTGCGCCACCGGCGAGGCCAGCTCGATGTGGCCCATGCGCTCGCGGCGCACCTTGGCCAGCGTCACCTCGACGCCGCACTTCTCGCAGATGATGCCGCGGAACTTCATCCGCTTGTACTTGCCGCACAGGCACTCGTAGTCCTTGATCGGGCCGAAGATGCGGGCGCAGAACAGCCCGTCCCGCTCCGGCTTGAAGGTGCGGTAGTTGATCGTCTCGGGCTTCTTGATCTCGCCGTAGGACCAGGAGCGGATCTGCTCCGGCGACGCGATCGAGATCTTGATCTGATCGAACGTCGCCGCCTGACCCGTCTGGCCGAGGATCTTCATCAACTCGTTCATGGCCGTCCTTTTTCCGTACAGCCAACCGCCCGCGCAGGGCGAGCGGCCGCGAAGGGGAATGCGGCCCGGAGCACGGGGCTCCGGGCGCGAGCGGCATCAGGTGCCGCGGTTCTCTAGATCGACGTTCAAGCCGAGCGACTTGAGCTCCTTCACCAGCACGTTGAAGGACTCCGGGATGCCCGCCTCGAAGTTGTCCTGGTCGCGCACGATCGCCTCGTAGACCTTGGTGCGGCCGGAGACGTCGTCGGACTTCACCGTCAGCATCTCCTGCAAGGTGTAGGCCGCGCCGTACGCCTCCAGCGCCCAGACCTCCATCTCGCCGAAGCGCTGCCCGCCGAACTGCGCCTTGCCGCCCAGCGGCTGCTGGGTGACGAGCGAGTAAGGGCCGATGGAGCGCGCGTGGATCTTGTCGTCCACCAAGTGGTGCAGCTTCAGCATGTAGATG
Organism: uncultured Acetobacteraceae bacterium; assembly: GCA_902805625.1. Lineage (GTDB taxonomy): Bacteria > Pseudomonadota > Alphaproteobacteria > Acetobacterales > Acetobacteraceae > Craurococcus. The sequence continues at coordinate 10,189 of CADCTL010000175.1, read as the reverse complement.
TAGCCGACCGTCACCTTGCGCTCGAACGGCTCGCCCGAGCGGCCGTCCACCAGCCTCACCTGCCCCGAGGTGTCCAGCCCGGCGCGGTCCAGCATCCCTTCGATGTCGGACATGCGGGCCCCGTCGAAGACCGGCGTCGCGATCGGAATGCCCTTCTTCAGGTTCTCCGACAGCTCGATGAGCTGCTCCTCGCTCATCGGCGCGATCTCGCGCTGGAACACCTCCTCGCCGTACACCTCGCGCAGGCGCTCCAGCAGCTCGTCCCGCGCGCGGCCGGTCCGGCGGTACTCCTCCACCAGCTCGCCCACCTGCCGGCCGATGTTGGCGCAGGCCCAGCCCAGGTGCGTCTCCAGGATCTGACCGACATTCATCCGCGACGGCACGCCGAGCGGATTCAGCACGAGGTCCACCGGGCTCCCGTCCTCCAGGAACGGCATGTCCTCGATAGGCACCACGCGGCTGACCACGCCCTTGTTGCCGTGGCGGCCGGCCATCTTGTCGCCGGGCTGGAGCTTCCGCTTCACCGCGACGAAGACCTTGACCATCTTCATCACGCCGGGCGGCAGCTCGTCGCCGCGCTGGAGCTTCTCGACCTTGCTCTCGAAGCGCTTCTGCAAGCGCTCCACCGCGGCGTCGAACTCGCGCTTCAGCGCCTCGATCTCGGCCATCGCCGCGTCGTCCTGCACGCCGATCTGGCGCCAGGTCGCCTTGGCGAACTGGTCCAGCACCTCGTCGTCGACGACGGTGCCGGCCTTCACGCCCTTGAAGCCGCCCGAGGCCTTGCGGTTCAGCAGCCGCTCCCGCAGGCGGGAGTGGAAGCTGCGCTCCTGGATCGACTTCTCGTCGTCGCGGTCCTTGGCCAAGCGCTCGATCTCGGCGCGCTCGATCGCCATGGCGCGCTCGTCCTTGTCCACGCCGCGGCGGGAGAAGACGCGCACGTCCACGATCGTGCCGGCCACGCCCGGCGGCAGGCGGAGCGAAGTGTCGCGCACGTCCGACGCCTTCTCGCCGAAGATGGCGCGGAGCAGCTTCTCCTCCGGCGTCATCGGGCTCTCGCCCTTCGGCGTCACCTTGCCCACCAGGATGTCGCCGGGGTTCACCTCGGCGCCGATGTACACGATGCCCGCCTCGTCGAGCGCGCGCAGCGCTTCCTCGCCCACGTTCGGGATGTCGCGGGTGATCTCCTCCTGGCCCAGCTTGGTGTCGCGGGCCATCACCTCGAATTCCTCGATGTGGATCGAGGTGAAGACGTCGTCGCGCGCGATCCGCTCCGAGATCAGGATCGAGTCCTCGAAGTTGTATCCGTTCCAGGGCATGAACGCGCAGAGCACGTTCCGCCCCAGCGCCAGCTCGCCCAGCTCCGTCGAAGGCCCGTCGGCGATGATGTCGCGCGCCTGCACCGCGTCGCCCACCTTCACCAGCGGGCGCTGGTTGATGCAGGTGCTCTGGTTGGAGCGCTGGAACTTGCGCAGCCGGTAGATATCGACGCCGCGCGTCGTGCCGTCGTCGCCGGTCGCCCGCACCACGATGCGCGCGCCGTCGATCGAGTCCACCACGCCATCGCGCCGGGCCACGATGGTGGCGCCCGAGTCGCGCGCCACCGCCGCCTCCATGCCGGTGCCCACCAGCGGCGCGTCGGCCTGCACCAGCGGCACCGCTTGGCGCTGCATGTTGGAGCCCATCAGCGCCCGGTTGGCGTCGTCGTTCTCCAGGAACGGAATCAGCGCCGCCGCCACCGAGACGAGCTGCTTCGGCGAAACGTCGATCGCCGTCACCTCCTCCGGCTTCACCAGCCGGAAGTCGCCGCCCTGGCGCACGGAGACCAGCTCGTCCTTGAAGGAGCCCTCGGCGTCCATGTTGGCGTCCGCCTGCGCGACAACCAGCCTCTCCTCTTCCATGGCGGAGAGGTAGCGCGGCTCGCCCACGACCTGGCCGTCCCGCACGAGGCGGTACGGCGTCTCGATGAAGCCGTACTTGTTCACCTTGGCGAAGGTGGCGAGCGAGTTGATGAGGCCGATGTTCGGCCCTTCCGGCGTCTCGATCGGGCAGATGCGGCCGTAGTGCGTCGGGTGGACGTCGCGCACCTCGAAGCCCGCGCGCTCGCGGGTCAGGCCGCCCGGGCCGAGCGCGGACAGGCGCCGCTTGTGCGTCACCTCGCTCAGCGGGTTGGTCTGGTCCATGAACTGGCTGAGCTGCGAGGAGCCGAAGAACTCCCGAACCGCCGCCGCCGCCGGCTTAGCGTTGATCAGGTCGTGCGGCATCACGGTGTCGATGTCCACCGACCCCATGCGCTCCTTGATCGCGCGCTCCATCCGCAGCAGGCCGACGCGGTACTGGTTCTCCATCAGCTCGCCCACCGAGCGCACCCGGCGGTTGCCGAGGTTGTCGATGTCGTCGATCTGGCCGCGGCCGTCCTTCAGCTCCATCAGCACGCGCATCGTCGCAACGATGTCCTGCTTGCGGAGCGTGCGAATCGTGTCGGGCACGTCGGCGGCGGCGAAGCCGAGGCGCATGTTCATCTTCACCCGGCCGACGGAGGACAGGTCGTAGCGCTCGGGGTCGAAGAACAGGCCGCGGAACAGGGTCTCGGCGGTCTCGAGCGTCGGCGGCTCGCCGGGGCGCATGACGCGGTAGATGTCCATCAGCGCGTCGTCGCGGCTGGTGTTCTTGTCCACCGCCAGGGTGGTCCGCATCCAGGGCCCGACGGACTGGTCGATGGCGAGCGTCGGCAGCCGGTCCAGCCCCGCGGTCTCGATGGCGGCGAGCTTGACCTCGGTCAGCTCCTCGCCGGCCTCGGCCCAGATCTCGCCGGTGGTCATGTCCACCAGTTCCTCGGCGACGTAGCGGCCCAGGAGGTCGCTGCGGCCGACGAGCACCTCCGTGGTGCCGCCCTCGGCGATCTTGCGGGCGGCGCGGGGCGTCAGCTTGACGTCCTTCTCGGCCACCACCTGCCCTGTGCGGGCGTCCACCAGGGGCTCCGACAGCTTGACGCCGCGGAAACCGTCCGGGTCGAAGGGCCGGCTCCAGCCCTTGGGGCCGCGCGTGAAGGCGACCTGGCCGTAGAAGGCGGCCAGGATCTCCTCGGCGTCCATGCCGCGGACCTCGGCCGGCTCCAGCGCTTGCGCGCCCCGCTCCAGGCGCAGCGCCTCCGTCCGCTCGCTGTCGAGCGCGAGCAGCAGGGTGGACGCCGGCAGCTTCCGCTTGCGGTCGATGCGGACGTAGCAGATGTCCTTGGCGTCGAACTCGAAGTCCAGCCACGAGCCGCGGTAGGGGATCACGCGCGCGGCGAAGAGGTACTTGCCGGAGGAGTGCGTCTTGCCCTTGTCGTGGTCGAAGAAAACGCCCGGGCTGCGGTGCATCTGGGAGACGATGACGCGCTCGGTGCCGTTGATGATGAAGGTGCCGTTCTCCGTCATGAGCGGCATGTCGCCCATGTAGACGTCCTGCTCCTTGATGTCGCGGACGGAACGGGAACCGGTGTCCTCGTCCACGTCCCAGACGATCAGGCGCAGGCGCACCTTGAGCGGCGCCGCGAAGGTCAGGCCGCGCTGGATGCACTCCTCGACGTCGTACTTCGGCTCTTCCAGCTCGTACTGGACGAACTCCAGGCGCCCGCGGCCGGCGAAATCGTCGATCGGGAACACCGACCGGAAAACCTCCTGCAACCCCGCCTGCGCCCGCGCGTCAGGGTTGACCTCCATCTGCAAGAAGGCTTCGTATGAGGCGCGCTGCACGTCGATGAGGTTCGGCATCGGCGCCACTTCAGGCAGCCGCCCGAAGCTCTTGCGAATGCGCTTGCTTCCGGTGAACGACTTTGTGATAGCGTTCATGCCTGTCTCGTACCCCCATCGCCCGGCCGGTTCAGCCGGGCGTCGCTATGCGCCAACGTGTGTCCTGCCCGAAGCGCCCCGCCGGGCGTCCGATCCGGTGCAGGAACGGCAGCACAGACGACAACCCCTGCCCAGGGTTCCCGCCCGCGCCGTTCAATGCTGATGTCCGGCCCTGAGCAAGCTGCCCAGGGCCGGGAAAGCGGTCTTACTTGATCTCGACAGCCGCCCCGTTCTCCTCGAGGACCTTGCGGATCTTTTCCGCCTCGTCCTTGTTGATCCCTTCCTTGACGGTCTTCGGCGCACCCTCGACCAAGTCCTTCGCCTCCTTGAGGCCGAGGCCAGTGATGGTGCGGATCTCCTTAATGACGTTGATCTTCTTGTCGCCGGTCTTGGTCAGGACGACCGTGAACTCCGTCTGCTCCTCGGCCGGGGCTGCGGCCGCGCCGCCGCCGGCCGGCGCCGCTGCAACCGCAGCGGGAGCAGCGGCGGAAACGCCCCACTTCTCCTCGAGCATCTTGGAAAGGTCAGCAGCCTCCAAGACGGTGAGGGAGGACAGCTCGTCCACCAGCTTCGCGAGATCGGCCATGTGCGTGTGCTCCATGATTTAATAGCTTGACTTGTGCTTTGCAACTCCCCTTACCGGTTTGGTGAGGGGGGTCTCGTCTCGGTTTTCGGGTCAGGCCGCCTCGGCCTCGTCCTTTTTGGCGAAAGCGCTGAACACCCGTGCCAACTGCGACCCAGGGGCCTGCAGCACGCCGGCGATGCGCGTCGCCGGGGTCTGGATCAGACCCAGGATCTGGGCGCGCAAAGTTTCCAGCGACGGCAGTTCAGCCAGCGCCCTCACCCCGTCGGGGTTGAGCGTCTGCACGCCGAGCGCCCCGCCCAGGATCACGAATTTCTCGTTCCCCTTGGCGTAGTCCACGGCGGTCTTCGCCACGGCCACCGGGTCCGTCGCCCAGGCGAGCGCGGTCGGCCCCTTCAGCAAGGGCTTGACCCCTTCGAAACGGGTGCCGTCCAAGGCGAGGGTGGCCAGCCGGTTCTTGGCGACCTTGTAGGTCGCCCCGGCAGCTCGCATGCGGCGCCGCAGATCGCTCACATCCGCGACCGTGAGACCATTGTTCTGGCCCACGAGCACGAAGGAGGTGTCGGCGAACACCGCGGCGAGGGACTCGATGAACTCGCGCTTCTCGGTGCGGTTCAAATCCGTCTCCGTCGTCAGGCCGGGACCTGGTGGAGGGGCCTCGGCCGGTTGCACGAGGGTCCGCGTCACGCCGGGAGCGGACGCCCCCGCCGCGCGAACCCCGGTTCGCCTGTCAAAGCCGGACCGCCAAGCCATGCGCGCCGCGGAGGCCATGCCCCTGTGGCGCATACAATCCTCGGCACCCCGTCTATCGCTGGCGGGGCGAATGCCCCTTCAAGGCCGAAGGGGAACCCCTGGGCCACGAGCGGTCTCCGACAGGTTTCGGGCGCCCGCCGCCGGAGCGGCGCGGAGCCCTGCCCGCCTGCCCGAAGGCAGGCGAATTCCTCAGGCCGTCGCCGCGGTCAGCGACGCCACGTCGATCTTCACCCCCGGCCCCATGGAGGAGCTGACGGCTGCTTTCTTCAGGTAGGTGCCCTTGGCCCCGGCGGGCTTGGCGCGCTGGATCGCCTCCACGAAGGCGCGGGCGTTCTCCAGCAGCTTGCCCTCGTCGAAGGACGCCTTGCCGATGCCGGCGTGGATGATGCCCGCCTTCTCGGCGCGGAACTCCACCTGCCCGGCCTTGGCGGCGGACACGGCGCCGCGCACGTCCATGGTCACGGTGCCGAGCCGCGGGTTCGGCATCAGCCCGCGCGGGCCGAGGATCTTACCCAGCCGCCCGACCAGCGCCATCATGTCCGGCGTGGCGATGCAGCGGTCGAACTCGATTTTGCCTTCCTGGACCGCGGCCGCGAGGTCGTCCGCGCCCACCACGTCCGCGCCGGCGGCCTGCGCCTCCTCGGCCTTGGCGCCGCGGGCGAACACGCCGATGCGGACCGTCTTGCCCGTGCCGTTCGGCAGTCCGACCACGCCGCGCACCATCTGGTCCGCGTGGCGGGGATCGACGCCGAGGTTCAGCGCGATCTCGACCGTCTCGTCGAACTTGGCCTTGGCGCCCGTCTTCACCAGCCGGATCGCCTCCTCCAGCGGGTGGAGCTTCTCGGCGTCGAAATCGGCGTAAACGCCCTTCAGCCGCTTGCCCTTCTTGGCGACGTCGGATGCCATGGCGTCAGCCCTCCACCACCGTGAGGCCCATCGAGCGGGCGGAACCGGCCAGCATGCGGACGGCCGCCTCCACGTCGTTGGCGTTCATGTCCTTCATCTTGGTCTCGGCGATCTCCCGCAACTGGGTGCGGGTGACACGGCCGATGTTCGCGCCCTTGCCCGGCGTCGTGGAGCCTTTGTCGAGCTTGGCCGCCTTCAGCAGGAAGTAGGTGTTGGGCGGCGTCTTCATGACGAAGGAGAAGGAGCGGTCGGAGAAGGCGGTGATCACCACCGGCGTCGGCGTCCCGGGCTCCATGCCCTGGCTGGCCGCGTTGAACTCCTTCACGAACTGCATGATGTTGAGGCCGCGCTGGCCCAGCGCCGGGCCCACCGGCGGCGAGGGGTTCGCCTTGCCCGCCGGGATTTGCAGCTTGATATAGCCAGTGATCTTCTTCGCCATACGCCAGTCCTCTGCATCAGTCAGAGGCCCGCGGTCCGTGCGGCCCGGCGAACGCCCGGCCTCCCGCGTCCCTGAAATGCCGAACGGCCCAGGGCTCGCACCCAGGGCCGCGCGGCGAGGGCGGGCGTATAACGGCCGCGGCCCGGCTTGTCCAGCCAGTCCTTCCGATCGTTCTACCGCCCGAAGAAGTGGTTGTAGGCCACCGCTTGGCTCGCCTCGTAGCGCAGGACGAAGTTGCCCACGCGGCGGCACCAGTCGCGCTGGCTGTCGCAGACCTTCTTGAAGAAAGGGCCGTTGGCGGGCGAAGAGTTGTCTCCTTCCAGCCGCTCCAGCACTTTGTTCCAGGCCGCCAGTTGCGCGTCCAGCACCGGCCGCGGCGTCGGGCGCACGTTGACGCCCGCCTGCGACAGCGCCGCCATGTCCTTCGGGAAGCGGTCCAGCACCTTCCAGCTCATGTCGGCCGAGGACGCCTCCGCGGCGTGGCGCAGCACGCCTTGAAGCTCCGCCGGCAGGGCGTCGTACTTCGGCTTGTTGAACAGGAGTTCGTAGCACTCGGTGCGCTGGTGGTAGCTCTGGACCATGTAGTTCTTGGCCACGTCGGCGAAGCCGAAGAGGCGGTCGGAGGTCGGGTTGCTGAACTCCGCCCCGTCGATCACCCCGCGCTCCAGCGCCGGCACCACCTCGCCCCCCGGCAAGGACACCACGGACGCCCCCATCTCGGTGAAGAGGTCCGCCGCCAAGCCGACGGTGCGGTACTTCATGCCGCGGAACTGCTCGGCCCGGTCGATCGGCTGCTTGAACCAGCCCAGCGGCTGCGTCGGGATGGGGCACGCCAGGAAGCCGACGGCGTTGGCGCGGACGATGTCGCGCATCAGCTCGTTGTACAGCGCCTCACCACCGCCGTAGTAGAACCAAGCGAGGAGCTGATTGGCGTCCCCGAACCAAGGGGGCGCGGTGCCGAACAGGCTGAACGCCTTGTTCTTGCCGAACCAGTAAGCGCAAACCCCGTGGCCGCCGTCCAGCGTCCCGGCCGAGACCGCGTCCAGGAGTTGGAACGCGCCCACCACGGCGCCGGCCGCCAGCAAATCCAGCCGCAGCCGCCCGCCACCCATGCGGTTCACGCGCGCCACGTAGTCCTGGGCGAACTCCTGCTGGATGTCCCGGCTCGGCCAGGTGGACTGGAAGCGCAGCACCGCCGTCTGCGCCCGCGACACGTTCGGCGCCGCCAGCACCGCCGAGCCCGTGGCGCCCACCGCCGCCGCCTTCAACACGCCGCGCCGGCCGCCACTGGCCGGAGCGGCTCGCTTCGAATGGCCCATTTTCTCCTCCCCGCTCCGGCCACCCCTCGGGCGGGGGCGTCGCCGTTCAAGCGGCACCCAGCCTAGGGGTGCCCATGCCAGCACAGCAACGGCACGGGCACGGAATAAGGCCCCGACGCTCCCCGCTAAAAACCTTTGCATCACGAAATCGGAAAGATCATGTTCCGCTTAGCGGCGGCCCAAGTGCGCCTGCAATCCGTCGTCCTCGGCAGCGGCGCCGCGACCCCGACGGACGGGACAACAGCGTGGCCACGCCCGTGAAACTCTCTGGGCACCCCCGCTTCCGCCCAGGGTTGTTCGTCTGACCCCCGACGTTGTGCCCGCTTCCTGCCCCGCGGCGAATCCAGGCACGGTCGCTGCTCGTGTACGAAGCCTGGCGTTTGTCCGAACCGCGTCCCGAAACGCAGCAAGGTCGTAAGATGGCAAGGAAGTAAGGGAAGCGGAAAGTAAGGAACAAAGCAGCGGGCGCTCGCGTTCCTACCCGCTGTGCCGCGCGAGGAACGCCTCCACCGGCAGATCGCGGAAATCGCCCAGCGCTCCGCGCAGCCGCTCCTCCGGCCAGTCCCACCACGCCAAGGCGGCCAGCCGTGCCGCAGTTTTGGGCGGAAACCGCCAGCGCAGGAACCGCGCCGGCACGCCGGCCACCACCGCGTAGGGCTCCACGTCCCGCGTCACCACCGCGCCCGCCGCCAGCACGGCGCCGTCGCCCACCGAAACGCCCGGCAGCACGGTGACGCCGTGCCCGATCCAGACGTCGTTGCCGACCGTCACGCGCGCCGCCGCCCGCGCCGCGAAGAAGCCCGCGTCGCGCGCCTCGCCGGCGAAGTAGTACTCCGGCACGTAGGTGAAGCGGTGGAGGCTCGCGCGCTCCATCGGGTGGTTCGGCGCGTTGATGCGCGCGCCGGCTGCCACGGCGCAGAACTTGCCGATCGCCGCGTGCGCCACTTGGACGCCTTCCATCAGGTAGGACCAGTCGCCGAGCGTGCTGTACGAAAGGCTCGCACCTTCGGACAGCTCGCACCAGCGCCCGACCCGGCTCTCGCGCAGCCGGGCCGTGGGGTGGATGATGCCCGCTTCGGGGACGCGCGGCGGCTTGGGCGCGTCCGCCACGCGCCGCGCCTCAGGCCTTCTCGACCTGCCCGTACTCCAGCTCCACCGGCGTCGAGCGGCCGAAGATGCTCACGCTCACCTTCACCCGGCCACGCTCCTCGTCCACCTCCTCGACCGTGCCGTTGAAGGAGGTGAACGGCCCGTCGGCCACGCGCACCTGCTCGCCCACCTCGAAGGTGATGGACGGGCGGCGCGGCTTGTCCACGCCCTCCTGCACCTGGTTGACGATGCGTTGCGCCTCGGCCTCGGTGATGGGCGACGGCTTGTTGCGCGCCCCGAGGAAGCCCGTGACCTTGGGCGTGTCCTTCACCAAGTGCCACGCCTCGTCGCTCATCGCCATCTTCACCAGCACATAGCCGGGGAAGAACTTGCGCTCCGAGTTGAACTTCTGACCGCGGCGGACCTCCGTCACCTCTTCGGACGGCACCAGGATCTCGTCGAACGCGTCGCCGAGCCCCTTCTGCGCCGCCTGCTCGCGGATCTGCTGCGCGATCTTCTTCTCGAAGCCCGAGTAGACGTGGACGACATACCAGCGCTTATCGGCCATGGCCGCGCTCCTCCCTCAACCCAACCCGAGGAAGCTGCGCATGGCGAACGCGATCACCTGGTCGGTGATCAGGAAGAACACCGCCGCCAGCGCCGACATCGCCAGCACCAACCCGGTGGTGATCAGCGTTTCCCGGCGGCTCGGCCAAGTGACCCGCGCCACCTCCGACCGGACGTCCCGCACGAACTGCGCCGGATCAAGCTTGGCCACCTCAGCGAACCTCGATTTTCAACACACGACGAATGGGCAGCATCCTTCCGGGATGCCGCCCTCTTGCTTCCGGACAGAGTGGCAGGGGCGGAGGGTCTCGAACCCCCAACCTCCGGTTTTGGAGACCGGCGCTCTAGCCAATTGAGCTACGCCCCTGGACTCTGGCGGCACCCGGCGGAAACCGGGGTGCCGCCCCCTCATAGCCCTACTTCGAGATCTTGGCGACCACGCCCGCGCCCACGGTCCTGCCGCCCTCGCGGATGGCGAAGCGCAGGCCCTCGTCCATGGCGATGGGGGCGATCAGCTCCACCTCCATCGACACGTTGTCGCCCGGCATCACCATCTCCACCCCCTCGGGCAGCTTCACCACCCCGGTGACGTCCGTGGTGCGGAAGTAGAACTGCGGCCGGTAGTTGGTGAAGAACGGCGTGTGCCGCCCCCCCTCCTCCTTGGTCAGCACGTAGGCCTCGGCCGCGAACACCGTGTGCGGGG
>CADCTL010000174.1 GCA_902805625.1 uncultured Acetobacteraceae bacterium | reverse complement strand
CGTCGCCGTGGCTTCGGGCAAGGGCGGCGTCGGGAAGTCCACCACCGCGGTGAACCTGGCGGTCGCGCTCGCCGCCCAGGGGCTGCGCGTCGGGTTGCTGGACGCGGACATCTACGGACCCTCGCTCCCGCAGATGCTGGGCGCGCGGGAGCGGCCCCGCACCGAAGGCCAGCGCATCATCCCGCTCCGGCGCTGGGGCCTCCTCGCCATGTCCATCGGCTTCCTGGTGGAGGAGGACACGGCGATGATCTGGCGCGGCCCCATGGTGATGGGCGCGCTGGAGCAGCTCATGGGGCAGGTCGAGTGGGGCGTGCTCGACATCATGGTGGTGGACATGCCGCCCGGCACCGGCGACGCCCAGCTCACCATGAGTCAGCGCGTGCCCTTGGCCGGGGCGGTGATCGTGTCCACGCCGCAGGACGTGGCGCTGATCGACGCCCGGCGCGGGGTGCGGATGTTCGAGCGGGTGAACGTGCCCGTGCTGGGCGTGGTGGAGAACATGTCGGTGTTCTGCTGCCCCAACTGCGGACACCGCGCGGAGATCTTCGGCCAGGGCGGCGCGCGGCGGGAAGCGGAGCGGCTCGGCGTGGAGTTCCTCGGCGAGCTGCCGTTGGCGCTTTCCATCCGGGAGCTGGCCGACGCGGGCACCCCGATCGTGGCGGCTCGGCCCGACACGGAAGAGGCCGCGATCTATCGCCGCATCGCCGCGCGGCTGTGGGAGAAGCTGCAAGGCGCGGGCGCGGCGCCCGCGGGACCGCGGATCGTAGTGGAGTAGCGGTTCAGCCGCCCGGCGCGGTCCAACGGCCCACGAGGAAGCCGAGGACGGTCGCCCCGCCGAGGAGGGCCACCACCTCGCCGAACATGGCGTGAGCGAGGGGGAGGCCGACCACCACGGCGGTCACCAGCAGCAGCACCCGGACCCAACGGAACGCGGCGGGGAAGGGGGCCTGCCCGCTCGTGCGACGCGGACCACCGCCCGCCGCCGACGGACGCCTTTGCGGGGATGAGCGGCGTGCGGCGGCGGCGGCCGCCGCACGCGGGGCGCGGGGTGCCGCTTCAGCCATCCCGCCCCAACGACTCCATCAGCTCGCGCCATTCGCGCTTGGAAAGGCCGCTGCCTTCGGGCGACACGGCTTCGCCGGCCACCATGCGCCGAACCACGCCGAGCATGGGAGCGGAGAGCGTGACCGCCCCCACCCGGTAGTCGCGGAACGCCTCGTGGGTCATCGGCACCCAGGCCGCCACGGTGCGGAGCATGGCGTCGGCGTAGGCCCGGATCTCGTACTGTGCGTGGCTGTCCGCGCGGAGCGCCAGGAAGTGCAGGAGGTTCTGGAGATCCGCTTTCCAGTACCACTGCGTGTAGGTGTTGAGGGTCAGGTTCATGCGCGCCAACTCCCGCGCCAAGCCCTGGCGGGAGGGGTCCAGCGGCTCGCCTTCCGCGTCCTCGTTGAGCATCTCGGCGTAGTGGTCGTAGGTCTGGGCCGCGTCGCCCCGCAGCAGTTCCAGGACGCGTGCCGCTTCCTCCCCGTCCAGCACCTCGCCCCGGCCCTGCCGGTTGCTGCTCGACTGCGCCGCCAAGTGCTCCGGGCGGGGAACGTAGAATTCCCGGTCGAGGATGGAGTAGCGGGCGCTGTACTCGTTCACGTTCGCGGTGCGGTGCCGGATCCATTGCCGGGCCACGAAGATCGGCAGCTTCACGTGGTACTTGATCTCGCACATCTCGAAAGGCGTCGAGTGGCGGTGGCGCATGAGGTAACGGATCAAGCCCCGGTCCTCGTTGGCCGCCCGGGTGCCGCGGCCGTAGGACACGCGCGCCGCCTGCACGACGGCGGCGTCGTCGCCCATGTAGTCGATCACGCGGACGAAGCCGTGGTCCAGCACCGGGATGGCCTCGAACAGCATGGCCTCCAAGGCGGGCACCACCGGTCGGCGGGTGCGGCCCTCGGCCGCGCGGGCGGCCTCGATCTCCCCCTGCTGCTCGGCCGTCAGGGCCATGCGCTTCCCCCTCGATTCCCCACTCGAGAACGCCTATATCTCGTTCGCCGCCTCGGCGGCTATGGCGATAAACACGGCTCAGAATAAGCGTTGCGGACCCGGGGGCAGTGCCCGGCGCCTCCACCATCCCAGTCCCTCTGCCGAGGGGCGGTCCAAGGGAGGACAGGGGGGCGAAACAGGCTCGACGCGCGCGGTAAAGGGGCCGCTTTTTCCCGGCATGGTTCCACCGTCATCGGGCCATTGATAAGTGCGAACGATAACAGCCGCGAGGCTGTCGCACTCGCTGCCTAGAGATAGGTAAGCGCGGTTCGGGGGGCACCGGGCAACAGAAGCCCCCCACTTTATTACCCACTTCCAATCAGCTTCGGGTTGTGTCTTCATGCTCCCGCTTTCGCGAGCTAGCTCGCCATGGAGGGGCCACTATCTTGAGACAGGGTGCGGATGGGGGTGGACGAGTCATGAGCAACAGCGCCGCGCCGGCCGAGAGCCTGCTGCCATACTCCTATTGGACCGAGGAGGCGCTTCGCCTCGTCGTGCAGGACGCATTGTCCCACGCCGCTGAGCATGGGCTGCCGGGCGACCACCACTTCTATCTCACCTTCCGCACGTCCCACCCCGGGGTGGTGATGCCTGGGCACCTGCGCGCTCGCTATCCGCAGGAAATGACCATCGTCCTCCAGCACAAGTTCTGGGATTTGGCGGTGGACAAGCAGGCCGGGACCTTCTCGGTCCGGCTGTCCTTCGGCGGCGTGGCGGCGCTCTTGACCGTGCCGTTCGCGGCTTTGACCGCCTTCGCCGATCCGCACGTCCGGTTCGGCCTGCGGTTCGAGAGCGCGATGCCGGCCATGGCCTCCCAGTCCGCCGTGGAACAGGCCCCGGCGGCCGACCCCGAAGCGCCGCAGGTGGTGCGCCTCGACGCTTTCCGCCGCCGTCCCGTACGGGAATAGGCCGGCAACCCAGGACCGAAGGGCCGTGGTTGGCTTGACCGCGGCCCTGGGCTAATCCGGCGCGACCGAACGCGCCCCGCCTTTCTCCGGCGCCGGCGCCCGCGCGCGGAGACCGATCCCGTGACATCCTCCACCCTGGACACCCCGTCCCCCGACGCCTCCTCCGTCGCGGAAGCCGACGTCGGCATGCCCGTGTCGCAGGAGCGTAAGGGCTTCCTGTACAGCCCGATGTTCCCGCTGGGCGAGGATCTCACGCCCTACCGGCGCCTGCCCATCGAGGGCGTTTCCACGATCGAGGCCGACGGCAAGCGGGTGCTGAAGGTGCCCGTCGCCGCGCTGGAAGATCTCGCCTTCGCGGCCTGCAAGGACGTGTCCCACCTGTTGCGGCCGGGGCACCTCCAGCAACTCAACAACATCCTGCGCGACCCGGAAGCCAGCGCGAACGACCGCTTCGTCGCGCTCGACCTGCTGAAGAACGCCAACATCGCGGCGGGCGGCGTGCTGCCCATGTGCCAGGACACCGGCACCGCCATCGTCTTCGGCAAGAAGGGCCAGCGCGTCTGGGTGGAGGGCGACGAGGAGGAGGCGCTGTCCTACGGCGTCCACCGCACCTACACCGAGACCAACCTGCGCTATTCGCAGATGGCGCCGCTCTCGATGTTCGAGGAGGTGAACACCGGCAACAACCTGCCGGTGGAGTTCACCATCCTGGCGCAGCCCGGCGACGACCCGCACCACGCCGAAGAACTGCACCTGATGTTCGTGCTGAAGGGCGGCGGCAGCGCCAACAAGACCTTCCTGTACCAGCAAACGCGCGCGGTGCTGAACAAGCCGAAGCTGTTGACCTTCCTGGAAGAGAAGATCAAGACGCTCGGCACCTCCGCCTGCCCGCCCTACCATTTGGCCATCGTCATCGGCGGCACCTCCGCCGAGGCCAACCTGAAGACGGTGAAGCTGGCGAGCACGCGCTGGCTCGACACGCTGCCCACCGCCGGCAGCCGCGCCGGCCACGCCTTCCGCGACCCCGCGCTGGAAGCCGAGGTCCACAAGCTGACGCAGAACCTCGGCATCGGCGCGCAGTTCGGCGGCAAGTACTTCTGCCACGACGTGCGGGTGATCCGCCTGCCGCGGCACGGGGCGAGCCTGCCGATCGGCATCGGCGTGTCGTGCTCCGCCGACCGGCAGATCAAGGCCAAGGTCACGGCCGAGGGCGTGTTCCTGGAGGATTTGGAGCACGATCCGGCCCGCTTCCTGCCCGAAGCCACGGACGAAGCGCTGGGTGACGAGGTGGTGCGGCTGGACCTGAACCGGCCCATGGCCGACATCCGCGCCGAGCTGTCGCGCCACCCGGTGAAGACGCGGTTGTCGCTCACCGGCACGGTGGTGGTGGCGCGCGACATCGCGCACGCCAAGCTGCAAGAGCGGCTGGACCGCGGCGAGGGCCTGCCGGACTACATCAAGGACCACCCGGTGTACTACGCCGGCCCGGCCAAGACGCCGGAGGGCTACGCCACCGGCTCGTTCGGCCCCACCACCGCCGGGCGCATGGACAGCTACGTGGCGGCGTTCCAGGCCGCCGGCGGCTCGCTGGTGATGTTGGCCAAGGGCAACCGCTCCAAGGCGGTGCGCGAGTCGTGCCGCCAGCACGGCGGCTTCTACCTGGGCTCGGTCGGCGGCCCCGCGGCCCGGCTGGCGCAGGACTGCATCCGCAGGGTCGAGGTGCTGGAGTACCCCGAACTCGGCATGGAAGCCGTTTGGCGCATCCAAGTGGAGGACTTCCCGGCCTTCATCGTGGTGGACGACAAGGGGAACGACTTCTACGACGGCCTGGAGTAGCCCCGGCCAGCCGGCCGGGCGCCAGCGTGCGCGACCAAGGGGGCGGGCGGGATGGCTCTCAAGCTCACCGACCTGCGGTCCTGGCTCGTCGTGCTGCGCGACGCGGCGCTGATGCGGCCGCACCCGGCGGCGATCGCTGCCACCCCCGACGACAAGGAGATAGACGGCTACCTGGCCCGGTTGGCCGCCCTGCTCCTCGCCGGGGAGTGGGTGATGCGGCGGCTGGACCGCAACCTCCTCCAAGGGCTCGTCGCGTTCGCCGAGCCGCTGCGCAGGATGCCAGAACTGAAGGCGCACCACCCCGGGTTCGTGGTTCTCGACGGGATGGTGGCGGCGCGACGGGTCGTGGCGGAAAGCACGTTCCTCGTCCCGCCCTACGTGATCAACGGCGCGGTCGAAGTGGCGACGCTGGTCGGCGTGGCGATCTTGATCTCGCGGTCCGTGCGCCCGGTGCCCCCGCCGGCCCGCGCCGCGACCGGCGCGGCGCTCTCGGCGCTCGTCAGCGGGTCGCTGTTCGGCGTCGTGGTGGGCTGGCTGCTGCTGCGGGCCGCGGAGGTCAGCGGCTTCCTGGCCAAGGCGCGCGCGGTGCAGGCGGCGGCGTCCGACGCGGAACTCCTCGCCGCCCTCCAAGGGGCCATGGACCTCTTGTGGATCGTCGGCCTGTTCAGCCTTCTCGGCTTGCTGCCGATCATCGCCGAGGCGGTTGTCCTCGCGCGCGCCCTCCGGGCCTTCGGCGCGCGCCGCGGCCTCGCTTGGCCGGGCGCGGCGACGGCGGCGGTGCTCTCGAACGCTTCGATCCCGCTGATGGACGCTTTCGGCATCCGGCGGTTACTGTATCTGTTCGCCGCTGATTGAGCGGCCGCCGCGAACCTCCGCAGGTGCCGATGACCCGACGCCTCATTTCCTCCGGCTCCCGCTTCGAGGAGGAGATCGGCTACTCCCGCGCCGTGGTGGACGGCGACCACGTCTGGGTGTCCGGCACCACGGGCTACGACTACGCGGCCATGACCATCGCCGAGGGCGTGGTGGAGCAGGCGGAGCAGTGCTTCCGCAACATCGCCGCCGCGCTGGGCGAGGCTGGCTGCACGCTGGACGACGTGGTTCGGGTGCTCTTCATCCTGCCTTGGCGTGAGGACTGGGAGCCGTGCTGGCCCGTGGTGCGGCGGCACCTCGGCCGCGCTCGCCCGGCGTCCACCATGATCCAGGCCGGCTTGCAAAACGACGCCATGCGGATCGAGATCGAAGTGACGGCCAGATTGAAGAAGGAAACGGGCTGATGCGCTTCGCCGTGGACCGGCTGGACCACCTGGTGATCAACTGCCGCGACCTGGAGGTGATGGCCTCCTGGTACCAGCGCGTGCTCGGCATGGAGCGGGAAATTTTCGGCGAGCAGAAGCGGACGGCGCTGCGGTTCGGGGGGCAGAAGATCAACCTCCGGCCGCACGACGCCCCGACCGAGGTCTGGAACGCGGCGGCGGTCTGCGACCCCGGCACCCAGGACCTCTGCTTCGTCGTCACCTTCTCCGCCCTGGACGTCGTGGCGCACCTGCACGGTTGCGGCGTCACCGTCGAGGAGGGTCCGACAACGCGGGAAGGAGCCCTCGGGCCGATGAAGTCGGTGTACTGTCGCGACCCGGAGGGCAATCTGATCGAGATATCCTCCTACTCCGACTAAACGGCCTCGGGAGAACAGGGAACGGCCACCGCCCCCCGCGCATTCTCCCAGCATGGCAGACGCCCTCCGCACCGAAACCGACTCGCTCGGCACCATCGACATCCCCGCCGACCGGCTCTGGGGGCCGCAGACCGAGCGGGCACGGCGCCTGTTCCGCATCGGCACGGAACGCTTCCCGCCGGGCCTGATCCGCGCCGTCGGGCTGCACAAATCGGCCTGCGCCGCGGCGAACGCCCGCCTCGGCGAACTGCCCGCGGACCTCGCCGGCACCATCGCCAAGGCCGCGGACGAGATCGCTGCCGGCGAGCGCGACGAGGAGTTCCCGTTGCCCGTTTGGCAGACCGGCAGCGGCACCCAGACCAACATGAACGCCAACGAGGTGATCGCCAACCGCGCCAACCAGATGCTCGGGCAGCCGCTCGGCAGCCGGAAGCCGGTGCATCCGAACGACCACGTCAACCGCGGCCAGTCCTCCAACGACAACTTCCCGACCATGATGCACATCGCGGCGGCGGAGGCGGTGGAGCGGCGCCTGCTGCCCGCGCTGTCGCGGCTGCACGCGGCGCTGCGGGACCGCGCGGCGGAGTGGTCCGGCATCGTCAAGCTCGGCCGCACGCATCTGATGGACGCCGTGCCGATGACGCTCGGCCAGGAGGCGGGCGCCTGGGCGCGGCAGGTGGAGCTCGGCATCGACCGGCTGCGCGGCACGATGCCGCGGCTGCTGCCGCTGGCGCAGGGCGGCACGGCGGTCGGCACCGGCCTCAATCGGCACGCCGACTTCGACCGCGTTTTCTGCGAGATCCTGGCGGAGCGCACCGGACTCGCGTTCGCGCCGAGCCCGGACAAGTTCGAGGGCATGGGCGCGCACGACGCCTTGGTGGAGCTGTCGGGCGTGCTGAACACGCTCGCCGTGTCGCTGAACAAGATCGCCAACGACGTGCGGCTGCTCGGCAGCGGGCCGCGCTCCGGCCTGTCCGAACTGGTCGTCCCGGCGGACGGGCTCTCCTCGTCCATCATGCCCGGCAAGACCAACCCGACCCAGTCGGAGGCGCTGACCATGGTCTGCGCGCAGGTGATGGGCGACCACACCACGGTGACGGTCGCTGGCGCGCAAGGGCACTTGCAGCTCAACGTGTTCAAGCCGGTGATCGTCCACGCCGTGCTGCGGTCGGCGGGTCTCCTGGCGGACGCGGCCGAGAGCTTCGCCGAGCACATGGTCGCCAAGCTGGAGCCGAACCGCGAGCGCATCGCCGAGAACTTGGCGCGCTCGCTCATGCTCGTCACCGCGCTCAACCCGCGCATCGGCTACGACTCGGCGGTCCGCATCGGCAAAACGGCCCTGGCCGAGAACTTGACCCTCAAGGACGCGGCGGCGAAGCTCGGCTTGGTTTCGCCGGAGGATTTCGACCGTTGGGTGCGGCCCGAGCAGATGACCGAACCGGGCGCGACACTCGACGGCGGGTGAGCGCGCCGGGCCCGCCGCAGCACCTCCTGAAGCGCAGCTTCCGCATCGCGGGGCACCGCACCTCCATCGCGCTGGAGGCGGAGTTCTGGCAGGCCTTGGAGGAAGCCGCCGGGCGGCGGGAACAGACCCTGGCCTCGCTGGTCGAGGACCTGGACGCCGGCCGCGCGGACACGGCACGGCCGCTGGCGAGCACGCTCAGGGTGTTCGCATTGGGCGAGCGCGGCTGACTCCGGATCAGACCGCGGTGTAGCCGCCGTCCACCGTCCAGGCCGCGCCGGTGACGAAGGAGGCGCGGTCGGAGCAGAGCCAAACCACCGCCTCCGCGATCTCCTCCGGCTTCCCCATGCGCGCCAGGGGCACTCGCTCCATGATGCGCTCGCCGCGGCGCCGCATCGTGTCTTCCGTCATCGGCGTTTCGATGTAGCCGGGGCACACGGCGTTGACGCGGATGCCATCCTCGGCGTGGTCCACCGCCGCGGTGCGCGTCAGGCCCACCACGCCGTGCTTGCCGGCGACGTAGGCCGAGGAGTTCGGCAGCCCCACGAGCCCGGCCACTGAAGCCGTGTTGACGATGGCGCCGCCGCCTTGCGTCCGCATCTGCGCCACCTCGTGCCGCAGGCAGCGCCACACGCCGGTGAGGTTCACGTCGAGCAGGCGCTGCCACGCTTCGGGCGCCACGTCGGCGATCTTCTGGCCGCTGGCGTTGACCTGATAGGGGGCGATGCCGGCGTTGTTGAAGGCGCAGTCGAGGCCGCCGAAGGCCCTCACCGCCGCCCCCACCATCGCGGCCACGGCGTCGTCGTCCGTGACGTCCACCTCGACCGCCACGGCCTGCCCGCCGGCCGCCTCGACCAGCCGCGCCGTTTCCTGCGCCGATTCCAGCTTCAAATCGGCGGCGGCCACCCAGGCGCCCTCGCGCGCGAAGGCCAGCGCCGTCGCGCGGCCTATGCCCGAACCGGCGCCGGTCACGAGCGCGGATTTGCCGTCCAGCATGCCAGGCATCGCGTTCAACCCTCCCGTGCCCAGTGGTGGACCAGCGCCGCCGCGGCCTGCCGCAACGCGAGGTCGGAGGCGGAGATGAAGCGGCCCATGGTGAGGAAGCCGTGCATCTGGTCGGTCATGTGGACGTGGGTGACGCGCACGTCCTCCTCCTCCAGCCGCCGCGCGTAGGCGATCCCCTCGTCCACCAGCGGGTCGTGCCCGGCGGTCATGACGTAGGCCGGCGGCGTGCCGGAAAGGCTCGCGGCCCGGAGCGGCGAGCCCCGCCAATCGTGCGCCTGCGCGGGCTCCGCGAGGTAGTGGTCGATGAACCAACGCATGGTGACGGTGACGAGCGGGTAGCCGTCCACGAAGCGCTGGTGCGCCGGCCGGGTGCCGCCGAGGTCCACCGCGGGGTAGAGCAGCATCTGGAAGCCTGGCAACGGCACCGCGCCGTCGCGGCCCATGAGGGCCAGCGCCGCGGCGAGGTTGCCGCCGGCGCTGTCGCCGCCCACGGCGATGCGCGCCGGGTCGATGCGGAGCCGCGCGGCTTCGGACGCGACGAAGCGCAAGGCGGCGGCGCTGTCCTCCACCGCGGCGGGGAACTTGTGCTCCGGCGCCAAGCGGTAATCCACCGCCACCACGCAGCAGCGGGCGTAGTTCGCCAGCGCGCGGCAGACCTGGTCGTGGCTTTCCAGGTCGCCGATCACCCAGCCGCCGCCGTGCATGAAGAGGAGGCAGGGCAGGGCGGCTTCGGCCTCCGTGCCTGCGCCGCGGTAGCGCCGGAGGCGGATGGGGCCGGCGGGGCCGGGGCAGGTGAGGTTCTCGACATCCGCCACCTCGGGCGGGTCGGGTTGCAGCACGGTGCGCGAGCCGGTGTAGGCCTGCCGCGCCTCTTCCGGCGGCAAGGTGTGCAGCGCCGGGCGGCCGATCTCGCGGATGAGCGCGATGACGCGTTGGGCTTCGGGGTCGAGCGGCATGGTGGGTGCGCTCCTCAGTTGGTCCAGTGGAGCACGGCGCGCGCGACCTCGTCCGGCCGGTCGAGTTCGGCGAGGTGCGCCGCGCCGGGGATGATGCGTGTTTCGTTGGGGCCGCCGAGCCGCTCGGCGAAGCGCCGCGCGTAGCTCGACGGCACCAACCGGTCTTGTTCGCCCCAGAGCAGCAGCGTCGGCGCCCTCACCAGCGGCAGCCGCTTCGCCAGCCGGGTGTCGCCGAGCGGCCAGAAGATCCGCGCCGCCGCTTCCGCCGCGCGGGTCTGCTCCACCGGCCATTCCACGGAGTTGGCGCCCTCGGGCATCGCCTTCAGCGCCTTCCAGGTCTCCGGGTCGGCGGTGAGCAGCGCGGCCAGCACGTCCGGCTTCTGCGCCCAAGGGTCTTGCGGCGGGTCCTGCTCGTCGAACAGGCCGAAGGGCGCGATCAGCGCCAAGCGCTTCACCGATTGCGGCCAGACGGCCGCCATCTCCGCCGCCAGCGACGCGCCGACGGAGCTGCCGGCGAGGTCCGCCCCGTCCAGCCCGGCCGCTTGGAGCAGGTGCCGCGTGGCCAGGAGCCAGTCGAGGTGGCTGTCCAGCACGCTGTGGCCGCGGTCGCCGCCGGGGAAGCCGGGCAGGGAGGGCACCACGACCGTGCGGCGCTCGGCCAAGCGGTCGAGGAAGGGTACCCAGCGCGGCAGGCCGCCGAAGCCGGCGAGGAAACCGAGCAAAGGCCCGCTGCCCTTGCGCCAGATGCGCGTGGGAAAGCCGTTGATGTCCACGGTGGCGGTGTCGGGTTCGCTCAAGCTGCTCCTCCCGGCTGTCGGCGCGGCTCGATCACGCGGGCTGCGGACAGCCTAGTGCCGGGATGGGAATGGCGGAAGCCGCCGCGCCCGCCGCGCGCTCAGGCGGCGGCTTCGCCCTCCTCGGGGTCGGCGGCGTCCGGTTCCAGCATCGCTTCCGCGTCCCGTTTCAGTTGCGCGTAGCTGCGCGCCGAGAAGGGCAGCATCCCCCCGTAGATCAGCCCCCCCGCCGCCAACGCCGCCCAGGGCTCGGTGAGCAGTACCGCCACGTAGGCGCCGATGCCGAGCAGGAGCGGCAGCACGTAGTCCGCGCGCACCTTGAAGTTCTTGAAGCTCCACGTCGGCAGGGTGGACACCATGAGCGCCCCGACGACCACGAGAAGCACCCCGGTCACGAGGGGGTGCTGGACCGCGCGCGCCAGCCCCGGCCAGTCCCACTCGCGGAAGGCGAGCGAGGCGAACAGCGGGAACAACGCCAGCCCGGCGCCCGCCGGCGCCGGCACGCCGGTGAAGAAGCTTTGCGCGTAGGCCGGCTTGGGCGGCGGCGGGCCCGCCAGCGGCATGGCCGGTGCGTCGCTGATGGAAGCGTTGAAGCGCGCGAGCCGCAGCGCCGAGCAGACCGCGAACAGGAGGCAGGGCGCGAAGCCGAGGCCGCGCGGGCCGTCGTGCATGGTCCAGAGATACAGCACCAGCGCCGGCGCCACGCCGAAGCAGAGGAAGTCCGAAAGGCTGTCGAATTCCGCCCCGAAGCGCGAGGTGGCCTTGAGGAGCCGCGCCAAACGCCCGTCGATGCCGTCGATCGCGGCGGCCACCACGATCAGCACCGCCGCGGGTTCCCACCGCCCTTCGGTGGCGAAGCGAATCGCGGTGAGCCCGGCGCAGAGGCCGAGCATGGTCAAGATGTTCGGGATGAGCCGGTTGAAGGACGGCCCGCTGGTGCGGGGCCGCGTGCGCGGCCGGCGCAGGCGGCGGAGGCGGCGCCGCAGCAGCCCTTTGCCGCGGGGACGCTGCGGCGCGCCGCCGGCGTCGCCTTCG
>CADCTL010000173.1 GCA_902805625.1 uncultured Acetobacteraceae bacterium | reverse complement strand
ATGAAAAGGTGATGAGCGGTTCCTATCGGACGGCGCTCGTGCGCGCTCTGCCCTACGCGCGCCTGTACGGCCGCGCCCTCCTCGGCAGCCAGGAACAAGGGGATGTGGTGGTCGCAGCCGCCCTGCGTTCCGCGCTTGCCGACCTAAAGCCGGGCCTGAGCGATGCGGGCGCTCGCGCCGCGTTGTATCTCGCCATCAGCGACGATGTGCGCCGCGCTTCGTCGGACGGTAGGCAACCGGCCAGTGACGCTGGCATGTCCCTCTTGCAGCGGATGCTGCTCTTGCTCACCGCGCTCGAAGAGCAGCCTTTGGCGGCGGCGGCGGCGGCCTGCCGGTTGGAGATCGAGGTCGCTGAGCGCGAGTTGCGCGCCGCGCGCGATGGATTGCGCGCCAACGCCGCGGCCCGCGTCCTCATCATCGAGGACGAGCCGATCATCGCGCTCGACATCCAAGACTTGGTGGAGCGGTGCGGCCACAGTGTTGTCGGCATCGCCGCCACGGAGAGCGAGGCGGTCCAGATCGCTCGCGCCGAACGCCCGAGCTTGGTGCTGGCGGACATCAACCTGGGCGCCGGTGGCGACGGCGCCACCGCGGTTGCCCGCATCCTCCGCGACGTCACAGCGCCGGTTATCTTCGTCACGGCCTTTCCGGAGCGCCTTCTGACGGGAGATGCCGTCGAGCCCGCCTTCGTCATCACCAAGCCGTTCGATCCGACGACGTTGGCCGTGGCCACCTACCAAGCCGTGACGCGCGGCGTACGGCCTGTGTGAGGCAGGTTCGCTTGTAACCATCGGCGTTGGCTGCTCCAGCGGCCACACGCGCCTAATCGTTTACGATCAGCAACCGCCGCGGCAGTGCGGCGTTGTTCCGGCCGTAGAGGGTTGGAGGCTCACATGCTCTACTGGACACTGGTTTTCCTGGTGATCGCCTTGGTCGCCGGTCTGTTCGGCTTCGGCGGCATCGCTTCGGCTTCTGCGGGAATCGCGAAGATCCTGTTCGTGATCTTCCTGGTGCTGTTCCTGCTTTCCCTCATCTTTGGGGCTGTGCGCGGGGTTTAGGTCCGGGTCTTGTGCAGAAGGCAGCCGGCCTCGAGTCACGCCGGCTGCCTCCCGATCCCGTCACACGCTTCGGCTCCGGCCGGCTGCGGTCCTAGGCCGTCAATACGACCCGCCCCAAAACCTTCCCATCGCGCAGTCGGTTGAGCACCGCATCGGCGTTCCTGAGGGGTTCCGTTGCGATGGGAATGGCGGGGATCTTGCCAGCCTTAGCGATGTCCACCAGGGACCTAAGCTCCTTCACGTTCCCGACGTAGCTGCCTTGGATCGTCAAGGCGCGGATCGGCATCAGGGGGAGCGGAATGGACATCTCACCGCCGAACAGCCCGACCTGGATCAACTTTCCGCCCTTGCGAAGGGCGTCGAAAGCGAAGCGCGCCGTCTGTGTGCCGTTGACCAGATCGATGACGACGGCGACCGGGCCGCCGCAAGCGTCCGTGATCCGCTTGGTCGTGCCCTCGTCCGAGGCCTGCACGGTGTCCGTCGCGCCCTGCGACTTGGCGCTCTCCAGCTTTTCGGTGCTCACGTCCACGACGCAGATGCGCCTGTGTCCGAGCGCTTTCAGGACGGCGATCGCGTTCATGCCGAGGCCGCCAGCGCCGACCAGCACCACCGGCTCGTCCGGCGGCATCGGCATGGCTTTGTTGATGGCCGAGTACACCGTCAAACCGGAGCACGCGTAGGTCGCCGCCAACGCTGGGTCCACGCCGGAAATGTCCAATAGGTGCTTCCAGCTCGTCGCGAGCACGTGGGTCGCGTACCCGCCGTGCTGGTACACGCCCAGGCTGCGCGGCGTGAGGCACATGTTCTCTTCGTCCGCCCGGCACGCGTCGCACTTGCCGCAGCCGACCCAAGGGTAGACCAAGCGGGTCTCTCCGGGGTTCACGCCCTTGCCCTCGGCCTCCGGACCGAGCTTGACGACGCGGCCGACGATTTCGTGCCCCATTGCTAGCGGCAACACCACGCCGCGGTCCGTAAGCCGCATCTTGCCGCGGCTGCCCAGGTCGTACTCGCCTTCCCAGATGTGCAGGTCCGAGTGGCACACACCGGCATGGGTCACTTCCAGAAGAACCTGTTCGCCGGTGGGCTCGGGGGTCGGCAGCTCCATCTCGCGGAGCGGCTGCCCGGTTTCGACGACGGCCCAAGCTCGCATGACAAATCCTCCCGACAACAATGGTTGTGGCGGGATGGGACAATGCAGGCGTCTGAGGGTCAAGCGGGCCGGAGCAACGGCGGCCCGGGGCGAACGTTCTCCAACGGAAGCATCCAGGAGAACGTCCCATGAGCGAGTTCTTGTCGCGTCTGGGCGGTGCTGCCCTGAACGATCTGAAGGGCACGCCGCTGGACAAGATCCTCAACCACCTGATGGGTGGGCAACAAGGCGCCTCGGGGCTGGAGGCCCTTGTCGAGAAGCTCCGCAGCGGTGGATTGGGGGATCGGGTCGAGAGCTGGATCTCCGCCGGCGCCAACCGTCCCGTCGCCCCGCAGGAGCTGGAACAAGCGTTGAGCACGGAGGAAGCCGACCGCCTCGCGTCGAACACCGGCATGGAGCGGCCCGGGTTGCTAGCCCTTCTCAGCCAGATGTTGCCCCGCTTGGTCGATGGGATGACGCCCCAAGGCCGCTTGCCGACGCAGGGAGAGATGCCCGAAGGCGGCATTGGGGCGATGCTGCGCCAGATCCTCGGACACCTGGGCGGCGAGCAGGACTCCGCAGCGCCGCAAGGCGGGTCTCAGACGAACGCCGACGCGGAAGCCCCACACAACTTCGGCGAATCACCCCCGGCCGGTGCCGGTCCCGACCGCGACAGGTGAGACCGGCGGTTACACAGGGCCGCGACGGTCGAAAACGCGTCGACCGCCGCGACCCGGTCTGGTGTTGCCCCGACCCGTTTCGTGCCCTGACTCGGCGCGCGTGAAAGTACGGCTTGGGAGGTTCACATAGGGCGTCGCGCATCCGGGCGCGGCCCCTTGGCCGCGACCAACACCCGGCGGATTTCGCCCTCGGCCTTCTCCAGTTCCTTGGTGGCCGACGCGCGCTGAGCCTGGGCGTCCTGGGCGATGCGCAAGCTGTCCTCGATCGTGGCCACCAGCGACGCGTTCGCCTTCTTCACGGCCTCGATGTCGAAGACGCCGCGCTCAAGCTGCGTGCGCGCTTCCAGGTTGCCCTCGCGCAGCCGCTCCGCATTGGCGGTCAGCAGCTCGTTGGTGAGGTCGGTCGCCTGCTTCAGCGTCCGGCCGGCCTCGCGCATGTTCTGGATGGCGAGCGCCTGGGCGAGCTGCTGTCGCCACAACGGCACGGTGTTGGCGATGACGCTCTGGATCTTGGACGCGAGCGCTTTGTCGTTCTCTTGGATCAGCCTGATGGACGGCAGGGCCTGCATGGCCACCTGCCGCGTCAGGCGCAGGTCGTACACGCGCCGCTCCAGCTCGTCGCGCGCCGAGCGCAGATCGCGCAGCTTCTGCGCCGCGACGGCGTCGCCGCCCTCCACCTCGCGCGTCACGGCCGGGATGGCCTCCGAGTCCACGCGCTTCAGCACGGCGTCGCCGGCCGCGATGTGGTCGCCCAGGGCGTGGAACCACTCCAGCGTGGCGCCGTACAGCCGCTCCAGCTTCTCGACGTCTTCGAGCAGCCGGGTGCGGTGCGTGTCGAGCCGGTCGCCCACCTCCTCGACCTGACCCTTGATGGTCTCGTAGCGCTGCAGCACGCGCGCCGCCTCGGCTCCGGCGCGGTTGAAGATACGGGCGAAGAAGCCGCGTTTTGCGGCCAAGCCGCTCATGTCGAAGCCGCGCAGCGTGCCGAGCAGGCTCGACAGCGTCGCCCCCGCTTCGCCCGCCTCGCGGTTGCGCGCGCCTTCGAGCATCGCGTCCGCGGCGGCCGTGGCGCGGCTCTGCGCCTCGGCGCCGAAGCGGAGCACGCTGCCCGGGTCCGTTATGGTGATCTGGGCGGCGAGGCGCTCGATATGCGGGCTGCGCTCCGCCGGGGGCGGCGCCTCCATGGCAGCCTTCAGCGACGCCTCTGTCGCGTCCCGCGCCGCCACGGCAGTGTCGGTCACGGGAGCCTCGTTCAGCCCCTGGCTCATCAGTAACCCTCCTCCCGCAACCGGTCAGACATGACCTTCACTTGGATGTCCAAGGCTTCCGTCTCCTCGCGGCGCAACCGCTCCCGCAGTTCTCCGGCCGTGCGGGAAAGGTCCTCCAGCAGCGCGGGCAAGCGCTCGGGGGGCGCGGCCCCGCCTTCGAGCCGCTCCGTGATGCGCTCCAGACCGTCGAGGTGCACCGAAAGGAACCGGCGCGCTTGCGGCAGCCGCTCAGGCCGCTCGGAAAGATCGTCCAGCACGCCCCTCATCGCCTGCGCGACGCCCAGGACGCGGGGTTCGTTCAACCGCATGGCGGTGCCTTCGAGGCGGGCCACGCGCTCGCGCGCCAGTTCGATCGGACCTGGGGGCGTCGGCGGAACAGGGGGCGGGGGCGGCGCGGTCTCAGGCAGAGCCTGGAACGACATGCGGGTGCCGAAGAACGCGCCGGTCGCCAACACGAAAGGGAAGATCACCCCCATGCCTGCCGCGAGCCCCGCAGCGGAACCGGTGGCCGCGGCCATGATCCAGGCCGCCAAGTCCGTGTCGCCGCGTCGGCCGCGGCGCAGCACCCGCGCCGCCAGCATGGTCAAGCCGAAGCCGAGCGCGCTGCCCGCCACGATCATCTCGTCGCCGCCGATGGCGCCCAACAGCGCGGCCGGGATCAGCGGGGAAGCGAAGAAGGGCAGGCCGAAGCCTCTGGCGCGGGTCCGGAGCCCGATCCAGCCTTTGAGGACGTTGTCCGCCATCAGAAAAACAGGCTGCCGAAGCCGCGGAACAGCGCCACCATGCTGGTGAACCAGACGGTCACGGTCAGCAACAGCCCGCCTCCGGCCCAGACGAGCGGCGTGTAGAGGGCCGGCGGCGGCGGATCGGACCGGTCGTTGCGCGGTGTCATGGCGCGCCCTTAGATCGCTCCCGCGGCCCCGCCGATCAAGACCGGCCGGCGAAAGGTGATGGAGCGGACCGATGGAGCGGATTGCGGTGGTGGGCGCGGGGCTGATCGGGCGGGCCTGGGCAATGGTGTTCGCCCGGGCCGGCTGCTCGGTCGCGCTCTGGGACAAGCTCCCGGGCGTCGCGGACGCGGCCATGGAGCAGATTCGGGCCCGCCTGGGCGACCTCCAGGCGGCTGGACTGGTGGAGGAGGCCCCGGCCACCATCGCCGCGCGCATCGAGCCGGCGGCGACTCTGGACGCTTGCTTGGCCGGCGCCGTCCACGTGCAGGAACAGGGGCCGGAGCGGGTCGAGGTGAAGCGCGAACTCTTCGCCGAACTCGACGAACGGAGTCCGCCGGACGCCGTGCTGGCGTCCTCCACCAGCGGTATCCCGGCCAGCGCCTTCACCGAAGCCCTGCCGGGGCGGGCCCGATGCTTGGTCGCGCACCCCGTGAACCCGCCCTACCTCGTGCCTCTGGTGGAACTCGTGGGCGCGCCCTGGACCAGCCCCGACGCGGTGGCGCGCACGCGCGCCCTGATGCACCGCGTAGGGCAGGTGCCGGTGACGGCGATGAAGGAAACGCGGGGCTTCGTGCTGAACCGGATGCAGGCGGCGCTGGTCGCCGAGGCTTTCCGGCTGGTGCGCGACGGGGTGATGAGCGTGGAGGACGTGGACGCCTGCGTGCGCGACGGCCTGGGCCTGCGGTGGAGCTTCATGGGCCCGTTCGAAACCATCGACCTGAACGCGCCCGGCGGCGTGGCGGACTACGCCGCCCGGTTCGGCCCGCTGCTGGGGAGCATCACCGCCGAGCAAGCGCCCTACGACTTCGACGCGACCACCGTGGACAAGGTGGCCGGCGAACGCCGCGCGGCGCTGCCGCTGGCGGAAATCGAAGAGCGGAGCGCGTGGCGCGACCGGCGTTTGATGGCCTTGCTGGCGCACCGGCGCCGGCAGGAGCCTTGAGGGGAAGCGGGAGCGCCGAAGCCTAACGGCAGGCGTTCACCATGATCTCCACCAAGTGCCGGGGGTCGGCCATGTTGGCCTCGACGCAGGCGCGGGCGGGCCGGCCCTCGTCGCCCAGCCACTCCACCCACAGCTTGTTCATCGCGTCGCGGTCGCGGATGTCCTTGAGCCAGATCTGGGCGTTGAGCAGGCGCGTCTTGTCGGTGCCGTTGGCTTCCAGCGCGGCATCGATCTTGGCGAGCACCTGCCGCGTCTGCCCGGACACGTCCTGCGAAAGGTCGTCCGCGGTCATGCCGGCGAGGAAGACGAAGTTGTGGTACTCGACCGAGTTCGAGAGGATGGCGTTGCTGCCCATCCGCGTGATCTTAGCCATGCGCCGCGCTCCTCCTTGCAGACCCGGGCGGTTCTAAGCCGCAGGGGGACGGGCGGCAAGCGGAGGGGGTCAGCGCCGCGCCGCCGCGGCGTCCTGCGGCCCTTCAAGCTCCGCGGACATGCGCGGGAGGCGGCGCACACCCCAGGCGGCCACCAGCAGCGCGAGGACCATCGCCGTCAAGGTCGGCAGGCGGAGCCCGAAGAGTTCTCCGCTCGCCCCCAGCGCGAGGGCGCCGCAAGCCGGGCAGGCGCGCACGATCATGCCCCAGAGGCTCAGGACGCGGCCGCGCATGGCGGGGTCGGACGCGCTCTGCACAAGGGTCTGCACCGAGATGCCGTGCACGGACCCGGCCGCGCCCATCAGCGCGCCGCACACCATCGCCAACGGAAAGATGCCGGTGGCGACGAACCCGATCGTGGCGAGCGCCTGCGCGGCGACGGCGCCCACCGCGAGGGCGACCGTGCCGGCCATGCGCCCCCGGTTGGCCACCCACAGGCCCGACGCGAGCGCGCCGACGCCGATGCTGGCGGTCAGCAACGCGAGCCCGTCCGGCCCGCGCGCGAACAGCCGCTCGACGAAGGGCGGCAGGATTTCTTGCACGCCGCGCAGCAGCACGGAAGCGACGGCGGCGAAGCCCAGGATCGGCCCGAGGCCGGGGTGCCGCGCCGCGTATCGGACGCCGGCAAGGGTTTCCGCGAAGAGGGAAGCGCCGGGCGCGTGGCCCCGGCGCTGCGCCGCGTCGATCCGCAGCAGCGGCATGGTGGCGGTCGCCACGATGTAAGCGAGGCAATTGAGGGCGACGGCCGGAACCACGCCCGAGGTGGCGATGAGCGGCCCGGCGATGGCGGGGCCGATGAACCGCGCGACGTTGAAGCAGAGCGAGTTGCACGCGACCGCCGCCGGCAGGTCGGACCGCGGCACGAGGGACGGCATCAGGCTCTGCCGCGCCGGCTGCGAGAAGCTGGCCGCGATCCCGCCCACGACCTCCAGCACCAGCAACAGGCCGATGCCCAACTGCCCGGCCGCGAGCAGAAGCGCGATGACGCCCGCCTGCGCGGCGATGGCGGCTTGGGACAGCATGGTCAGGCGCACCCGGTCCACGCGGTCCGCGACGGCCCCGGCGACCGGGCTGAACAGCACGGCCGGGGCCAGGTCGCAGAAGGCCACCATGCCGACCCAGAAGGCGCTCCGCGTCATGTCCCACGCCAGCCACGCCACGGCGATGCGGTGGATCCAGAGCCCGGTCCACGCGATCGCCGACGCGCTGAAGAACAACCGCGCGTTGCGATGGGAGAGCGCGCGCCCGAGGGCGCCTGTGCCGCTGAACCCGGCCAAGGGGGAGGCTGCCTCCCGCCGTCAGCGCCGAACCGGAGGACGCGCGCCTTGCGTGCCTTGCTCCAGGCAGTCCGAGGCGATCCGGTCGCGCTCGAAAACGCGGCCGAGGCGGTCGGTCTCGATGCGGCGGGCGTAGATGCTCGAATCCGTCCCGATCCGGGCGTCCCGCTCGTCCTCGCGCATGAGCTGCCCGCGGTCGCGGTAGAGCACGACCCGGTCCGCGTCGCGGCGGCACGCTTCCGCCAACGCCGCCCGGTCCCTGACCGCCTGCGACGG
The DNA here is from genome assembly GCA_902805625.1 of uncultured Acetobacteraceae bacterium. Taxonomy (GTDB): domain Bacteria; phylum Pseudomonadota; class Alphaproteobacteria; order Acetobacterales; family Acetobacteraceae; genus Craurococcus. Next base: position 40,265 of record CADCTL010000173.1, on the reverse strand, counting down.
CGCCGGCGACGAGAAGGTCCGGCCCGGGCCCGCCGCCTGCGCCGAACCCCTCGCGGCGACACCGGGAGCGGATGGCACGGAAGACGCCGCGAACCTCGGCGGAGGCGGCTCCAACGCCGTCCCGGCGCAACCGGGCGCACCGGCGACCGCGGCACCGGCCAGGAGGAGCAGGGGGCGGATCATGGGTGCCTCGTGGGGCTGAGGGCGCCGGCCTCGTGCGGCACCCTGAACGGCAGGCGTTCCATCAACACCGCTTCGTCGAACCGGGCGGCGGGGTCGAGCGGCGAGGCGGCGGCGGCGGCCAGCAGCGACGGGTGCAGATCCACGCCGGCCGGCGTGACGTCGAAAAAGGGTTCAAGCCGCGCCGCTCGCGTCAGCACCTCGATGAGCGCGAGCAGGCGGAGGCACAGGGAAAGGCCCATCAGGTTCTCGAGCCCGAAGACCCGGTCGATGGCCTCCGTCCAGGCGCCGGCGTCCGGATCGGCGATGGCGATCTCGGTCGGCTCCCTTTCGCCCTGCTGCGCGAAGCGGAGGAAGCGCGGCGCGCCCCACCGGCGTTCCACCGCGCCGTGCCGGGCGACGTTCCAAGCGCGCAGCAAATCTCCCGGCGACACCGCCGGCAGGCGTTCGGGCGGCACGGGGACGAGGTAGGCGATGGCGCCGGTCGCCGTGTGGGCGACGCTGATGGAGCGGGGCATGGAGCGGATGTGGCACCGTTGCGCGCGCCGCGCCACCGTCTTCGCTTCGGCCGCGCCGCGTGCCAGGATGCTGTTGCATGAGCGACCCCAGCCTCCTCCCCGCCACCGCCGCCGTCCGCGGCCTGCGGACCGGCACCCTTTCGGCCTCGGAGCTGACCGACGCGCTCCTCGCCCGCATCGCGGCCCGCGAGCCGGATTTGCGCGCCTTCGCGTGGCACGACCCGGCGTCGGCGCGGCGGGCGGCGGCCCGCGCCGACGCGACGCTGCGGTCGGGCCGCCCGCTCGGGCCGTTGCACGGCTTGGCGTTCGGCATCAAGGACGTGCTGGACACCGCCGACATGCCTTCGCAGTACGGCTCGCCGATCTGGGCCGGGCACCGGCCGCGCGCGGACGCGGCGGCGGTGGCCATGGCGCGGCGGGCAGGGGCCATCGCCGTCGGCAAAACGGTGACGACGGAATTCGCCACGCGTTATCCGGGGCCCACGGTGAACCCGCGCAGTCCCGGGCACACGCCCGGCGGATCGTCTTCCGGTTCGGCGGCGGGGGCGGCGGCCGGGTTCTTCCACGCCAGCTTCGGCACGCAAACGGCCGGCAGCATCATCCGGCCAGCGGCCTTCTGCGGCGCGGTGGGCTTCAAACCGAGCTTCGGCATGCTGCACCGCGGCGGCATGAAGGTGATGAGCGAGTCGCTCGACACGATCGGCGTCATCGCCGGCAGCGTCGGCGACTGCGCGCTGTTCATGGGCGGTTTGACGGGGCGCGACTTCGGAAGCCCGGAGGCGCGGCCCGACGCCGCGCCGCGCATCGGCCTCTGCCTCGGCCCGACCGCGGACCAGGCCTCGCCCGCAACCCTGGCCCTCCTCGATCGCGTGGGCGCGGCAGCGAGCAAGGCGGGCGCGACCGTCACCGCATTGCGCCTTCCTTCCGTGATGGAGGGCGCGATGGAAGCCCATCCCGTCGTGATGAACATGGAGAGCGCGCAAGCGCTGGCTTGGGAACTGGACCAAGCCCCCGCGCAGATCTCGGCCGTCCTGCGTGAACGCATGGATTGGGCGCGCTCACAGCCGCCCGCGATGTTGGACGAGGCGCGGCTGGCCTTCGTGACGGCGCGCTTGGCCTTCGCGGACGCCGTGGCGCCCTTCGACGTCCTGCTGACACCTTCCGCGCCGGGCGAGGCCCCGGAAGGGCTGGACTGGACCGGCGATCCCGCCTTCAACTCGCTATGGACGCTGCTGCACGTGCCCTGCGTGACCGTGCCGGCTGGGGAAGGGCCGAAGGGCCTGCCCCTGGGCGTGCAGGTGGTGACGGGTTTCGGACAGGACCGCGCGGCGCTCACCTGGGCGGAGTGGGTCCGCGCCGCGGCCACCGCGGCCTAACCAGCGCCGCCTTACGCGACCGTCGAGAAGCCCGGGGCCTTCCGCAGCGCGTCGGCGGTGTCGAAATCCTTCAACACCGCGTCGTCGGCCACCTCGACTTCGACCACCCGGTCGGCGTGCTTCCCGACCAGGTGGCGCGCGCCGACATCGCCCGTGATGCCCATCATCTCGGGCAGGAATTCCAGCGACCAGAGCATCGGGTTGCCCTGCTTGCCGCGGAAGGTGGGCATGGCGATCGCGCGGCCTTCCTCGGGATCGAAGGCGGCGATCAGCCGGTCGATCAGCGGTCCGGCCACCAGCGGCATGTCGCCCAGGCACACCACCACGCCGTCGAGGCCGGGCGGCAGCGCCGCCAAACCGGCCTTCAAGCTGGCCGAGAGCCCTTCCGCGTAGTCCTCGGCGTGGGCGAAAAGCACCGGCCGGCCCGCCAGCGCGGCCTCCACGCGCTCGCGCTCGTGCCCGGTCACGACCACGACGGGCCGGGCGTGCGATCCGAGCACGTTGTCCACCACCCGGGCCACCATGGGGACGCTCTCGTTGTCCGGCACCAGGAGCTTGTTCAACGGCGCCATGCGGCGGGACCGGCCGGCCGCGAGGACCAGCGCCGCCACCCGCCGCGCCCGCCGTGGAGCCTGCGCCGGCACCGGGGCGTTCGCCGCTTCGGCGCGGGGGAGGGGGCGGGTGTCGATCTCCTTCAGCAGGCCGCCGACGCCCATGCCCATCACGTCGGCCGGCCGTACGGCCAAGCCGGCGAAAAGCCGCTGCAACACCCAATCTATGCCGTTGAGCTTGGGCGAGCGCGCGCATCCCGGTAGCACCAGCGCCGGGGTGCCGTCGATGTGGCCGAGGCAGATCAGGTTGCCCGGGTCCACCGGCATCCCGAAATGGTCGATGGCGCCACCGGCGCGGACGATCCCGGCCGGCCCCACGTCGCGCCTGTCCACGACGGCCGACGCGCCGGCGACCAGCAGGATCTGGGCGCCCGCCCGGCGCAGGCGGGTGAGCGCGTCGGACACCGGGGACGCTTCGTGCCGGCAGCGCTCGGGCGGCAGCAGAGTGCCGCAGAGCGCTTCCACGCGGTCGCGCGTCGCCTCGACGGCTCCCTCCATCACCTTTTCTTTGAAGCCGGGCAGTTCCGTCAGCACCAGCCCGACCTTGAGCGGCTGGAAGGGATGAAGGGAGAGCAAGGGCCGGGCTTGCTGCGCCAGCGACTCCGCGACGTCCAGGACGCCGCCGGGAACGGCGAACGGGATGATCTTGATGGTGGCGACCATCTCCCGGGCCCGCACCGGCAGGTAAGGCGCCAGCGTCGCCAAGGTGATCGACTCGTCGATGCGGTTCAGCCGGTTGACGGCCTCCGCGTCAACGACCAGCAGCCCGGCCGTTTCGGCGAACAGGTTCACCCGCCCGGTCGAAGCGCGGGAACGGGTGAGCAACGGCCCCAGGAGCGCGCGTGCGACCCTGTCCGCCGCCTCGTTTTCCGGCACATCGCCGGATTCCAGCCGCGCCGCGACCACCGAGGCGTGCCCGTCTTCTTGCAGGGCCGCGATGTCCGCCGCTTCGAGCACCGTGCCCTTCTTCAGCACACGGCGGTTGAGCCGGACCGTGTGGGCGAGAACGGCCCCGCGGGCTTCGGCGAGAGGGGTGGGGCCGAAAATCATGCTGCGGCCACCGCCGGCGCGTTCCGTTGGGCCAGGGCGGCGCCGCGCCGCGCCGCCACGACCTCGGCGAGCACCGAGAGCGCGATCTCGGACGCCGTCACGGCCGCGATGTCGAGGCCCACGGGCGCGCGGATGCGGGCGATGGCGCCCTCGCCGTGGCCCATCTCCTGCAGCCGCGCCACCCGCTTGGCGTGGGTGCGACGGCTGCCGAGGGCCCCGATGTAGAAGCAGGGCGACCGCAACGCGACGTCCAGCGCCGGGTCGTCCAGCTTGGGGTCGTGGGTGAGGGTGACGACCGCGCTGCGCCCGTCCAAGGCCAAAGCCGCCATGGCCTCGTCCGGCCAATCGAACGACAAGGACACGCCGGGGAAGCGCTCGGGCGTGGCGAAAGCACGGCGCGGATCGACGACGGTCACCGCGAAGCCGAGCGTCGCCGCCATCGGCACCAAGGCTTGCGCGACGTGCACGGCGCCCACCACGATCAGGCGCGCGGGAGGGTTGTGGGGGTGGACGAACCACTTGTCGCCGTCGAGCGCGACAGCGCTGGCCTTGTCATCGCGCAGCGCCGCTTCGGCCGCTTCGGAAAGCGCCGCCGGCACGGAGTCGTCCGGCCAAAGGCGTTGCCTGCCGTCCGAGAGGCGCGTCAGCAGCGCGACGGGGCGCTTGGCCGCCTGCGCCTCGCGCAGCCGCGCGAGCAGGTCCGGTGTCACGCCAGCCGCTCAAGGAAGACCTGCAGCTTGCCGCCGCAGGCCAGCCCGACTTCCCAGGCGCGCTCGTCCGATATGCCGAAGTCGAGCAACTGCGGCGCCCCGGTTTCCATCGTGCGCTGGGCGGCTTCGGCCACGGCGCCCTCGATGCAGCCGCCGGACACGCTGCCGGCCATCCGCCCCGAGGCGGTCACGGCCAAGCGCGATCCGGCCGGGCGAGGGGAGCTGCCCCAGGTCTCGACCACCGTGGCGAGCGCCACCTCCTCGCCCTCGGCGGCCCATGTCGCGGCGGTGGCCAGCACGTCTTCGTCGCTCATGCCGCAAGCGTCCTTCCGGATCGGACGTGGCTGAGGGTTTCCACGAGGGCGCGCAAGCTGTTGAGGTTGTGCACCGTGCGGAACTCGTCCACGTGGGGCAGCATCGCCCTGATCCCTTCTGATCTGGGCTGGAAGCCCTCGTAGCGCAACAGGGGATTGAGCCAGATGAGCCGGCGGCACGACCGCCGCAGGCGGGCCGTGGCCTCCGCCAGCCCGCGCGCCCCTTCGCGGTCCAGCCCGTCGGTGATGAGCAGCACGACGGCGCCTTGGCCGAGCACCCGGCGGGCCCACTGGCGGTTGAACAGCGCCAGCGACTCGCCGATCCGCGTGCCGCCGGACCAGTCGGGGACGATGTGCGAGACCATCTCGAACGCCACCTCCGGGTCGCGGTGGCGCAACTGCCGGGTCACGTTCGTCAGGCGGGTGCCGAACAGGAAGCTGTGCACCCGGGCCCGGTCGTTGGTCACGGCGTGGAGGAAGTGCAGCAGCACCTGCGCGTAGCGCGCCATGCTGCCGGAGATGTCGCACAGCGCCACCAGCGGCGGAGGGCGCACCACCCGCCGCCGACGCTCCAGACTGAGTATCTCGCCGCCCTGCCGCAAGCTGGCCCGGATGGTGGCGCGGAGGTCCGTCACCGGCCCTCGCGGGTCGCTCCGGAAACGCCGGGTCGGCCGGGCGTCGAGCGGCAGCGTCAGCCGGCGGATTTCGTCTTTGGCGCGAGCGATGTCGTCCGCCGACATGGCTTCGAAGTCCATGCCTTGCAGCCGCTCGCGCTCGCTCACCGTGAGCGCCACGTCCATCGGCGGTGGCTCGTCCGGCGCCGGCGGCCGGTCCGGCGGGGGCCGGGGCGGCGACCGCGCTTCGGAAACGCGCCGGCTGCCCGGCGGCGGCTTGCCACGCTCCTTCGCGCCGTCGAGCAGCGCCATGGCCGCGGCGTTGCGCGCGGCGTCCGGGTTGCGCCAGTACAGCAAGAAGGCTTGGTCGAAGATCTCGAAATGCTCGCGCCGGCGCACCATCACGGCGCGCAACGCCGCGTGCACCTGGCGCCGCTCGTCCAGCGGAATGTGGGTGAGGGCTTCCATGGCCGCGAGCGTCTCGTTCGGGCCGACGGGCAGCCCCGCCCGCCGCAGCAGGCCCCCGAAGCTTTGCAGGTTCAGCGACAGCGCGCCGCCGCCCGCGCCGCCCAAGCCGGAAAGGGCGGCCGCGGCGGCGAGGTCGCTCACGCCGCCGCGGCCTGCTTGGATTCGGCGATGAGCCGGGCGGCTTCGGCGCCGCGCAGCTTGGCGATGTCGTCCTGGTACTTCAGCAGCACGCCGAGCGTCTCGTCCACCGGGCCGGGTTCCAGCTCCCGCGCGTCCAGGGCGGCCAGCGCTTGCGCCCAGTCGATGGTTTCGGCCACGCCCGGCAGCTTGAAGTAATCCCCGCCGCGCACGCGCTGCACGAAGCGCACCACCTCGGCCGAGAGGCGTTCCGGCAAGCCGGGCGCGCGCAGGCCCAGGATCGCGCGCTCCCTCGCGGCGTCCGGGTAGTCAACCCAGTGGTACAGGCACCGCCGACGGATGGCGTCGTGGACCTCGCGCGTGCGGTTGGACGTGATGACGACGAGGGGCGGCGTTTCGGCGCGGATCGTCCCGAGTTCCGGCACGGTGATCTGGAAGTCCGCCAGCAGTTCGAGCAGGAAGGCTTCGAACGGCTCATCGGCGCGGTCGAGTTCGTCGATGAGCAGCACCGCCGGGCCCCCCTCGGAACTCAGCGCGCGCAGCAAAGGCCTTTCTTGCAGGAAGCGCCGGTCGTAGATGCCGCGCTCGATGGCGTCCCGGTCCGTCTCGCCGCTCGCCTCGGCCAAACGGATCGCCATGAGCTGGCGCGCGTGGTTCCACTCGTAGGCCGCCGCCGACAGGTCCAGCCCGTCGTAGCATTGCAGGCGCACCAGCCGCCGAGGCAATTGGGCCGCCAGCACCTTAGCGATCTCGGTCTTGCCGGTCCCGGGCTCGCCCTCCAGGAAGAGGGGCCTGCCCATGCGGAGCGCGAGGTGGACGGTGGTCGCCAGAGCCTGGTCGGCGACGTAACCGCCCCGCGCCAGCAACTGCCGCATGGCGTCCACGGTGTCCGGCGGAACGCTCACAGGAACATCAGCGCTGCGATGACGAGCATGGCCGCCCCGCCGATCCAGAACTGCAACGGGAACCCGAAGGGCTGCATGGTGGTGAGCAGCCGGAGCGGCCGCAGCGCCTCCGTGTCCACGGGGCGCGGGTTCGGCCGGTGCACCGGGCGGCCCGACGCGCTGGGCCCGTCTGCCCCGTGCTGGGTGAGCGGCCCGGCCGCCTCCGAATGGGCCAGGTACTCGGTGTCCGTGTTGGTCTGAGCCCGCTGCGCCACGCCACTCTCTCCATTTGCCGTGGCATCAACGGGCGTGGCGGCTTCGGGTTGGGGCGAAGCTTCGGTTTCGGGCGGCGGGAAGTGGGCGGTGAAACGGTCGAAGAACTGGTCGGCCATCTGCTTGGCGGTGCTGTCCACCAACCGCGCGCCCAACTGCGCGATCTTGCCGCCCACCTGCGCTTTCACGTTGTAATTCAACAAGGTCTCGGCAGGGCCCGTCTCCGCGAGGGCCACGTCCGCGCCGCCCTTGGCGAAGCCCATGGCGCCGCCGCTGCCTTCCCCGGAGATCGTGTACCCAGCGGGGGCGTTGATGTTCTGCAGTTTGACCTTGCCGGCGAACTTGGCCGACATGGGCCCGATCTTCACCGAAACCCTCGCCTTGAACTGGTCTTCGCCTTCCCGCTCGACGCTCTCGCAACCCGGGATGGAGGCGCGGAGCACCTCGGGGTCGTTGAGGGCGTCCCAAACTTGCTGGCGCGGCGCGGGGATGCGCCGCTCGCCGGTCATTTCCATGGTTTGCTCCCGTCTTGGCGGGAAGTTTAAGGTCCCGTTCCAGCCAGGGGAACCCTACTGCCCGGAGGCGGTTGCCGACCGCAACGACGCCGCGGCTGCATCCGCCGCCGATAGCGCCGCTTCCCCTGGAACCACGAAGGATGTTCGCCGATGCCTTACGTCATAGCCGACGATCTGCCGAGCGAGCCCGCCGGGTTGCGGTTCCGGCGCCTCCTCGACCGGCCGCAGATCCTGCGAATGCCAGGGGCGCACCTCGGCATCGCCGCTTTGCTCGCCAAGCGGGCCGGCTTCGAAGCGCTTTACCTGTCCGGCGCGGCCATGACGGCGACGATGGGGCTGCCCGACCTCGGCATGATCACGGTGGACGAAGTCTGCTTCCACATCCGGCAAGTCTCGCGCGCCGCCGGCCTGCCCATGCTCGTGGACGGCGACACCGGCTACGGCGAGGCGCTGAACGTCATGCACATGGTGCGCTCCTTCGAGGAAGCCGGCGCCGGCGCGGTCCACTTGGAGGACCAGCTCCTTCCCAAGAAGTGCGGGCACCTGAACGACAAGAAGCTCGCGGACGCGCGCGACATGGCCGCGAAGGTCGCCGCCGCGCGCAAGGCCCGGCAACACCTCCAGATCATCGCCCGCACCGACGCGGCGGCGAGCGAGGGCATGGACGGCGCGGTGGCGCGCGCGAGGCTGTACTTGGAGGCCGGCGCCGACGCCATCTTCCCCGAGGCGCTGCACAGCGCGGAGATGTTCCGCGAGTTCGCGCGGCGGATGCCGGGCGTGAAGCTGCTGGCCAACATGACCGAGTTCGGCCGCACCCCCTTCTTCACGGCCTCCGAGTTCGAAGAGATGGGCTACGCCATGGTGATCTGGCCTGTGTCGCACCTACGGGTGGCCGCGCGCGCCATGGAGGAGCTCTACGCCGGCATACGCCGCGACGGCGGCACGCAGAACATGGTGGACCGGATGCAGACCCGGGCCGAGCTCTACGAAACGATCGACTACGCCGCCTACGAGGCGCTCGACGCCACGCTGGTCAAGACCGTGGTGCCGACGGCGATGCCGCAGCGGAGCTGACGCATCGCGGGCGGGGCGCCCTGAAACGAAGGCAGGACACCCTCACGCGGCCGTCTCGTCCACCGCGTCTATGACCGGAGGTCGGGGCGCCTGTGCCCACAAGCGGCAATAAGCGTCGAGCGGGAGCATGACGAACGTGTCCGACCCGTTCCTGGTGAGGACGACCGGGCCTCTCACCGCGCTGTCCACCAAGCTCGGGAGGGACTCCTCGAGCGCCCCCATGTCCACGCGCAACAACCCTTCCAGCCCGGGCGTGGCGTTGTCCGGTGTTCCCGAGGGTATCGCTTCGTCTCCCGTGTCCAGCATGGCCGTGCGTCCTTTGGGTCATGCCGGGCAACGGGCCGCCGATCGGGGCGGCTGAGGAGGAGTCCGCCGCGGCTCGTCAACTCCGGGAGCTTAGACGCGTGTGCCGCCGAGTGGTTTGGTTTCCGAGCAAAAGGAACAGCCGCGCAACGCCAGGAGGCGACCCGGGCGCCGTTTTGGACGGTTGAACGCTGGCCGTCGTCGGCGGACTCAGCCCCCGACGTTCACGACCTGCACGCGCCTGTTGCGGGGCTCCGCGGTCGCGTCGGGCGTTTGCACGAGCAGTTGGGTTTCGCCCAGGCCGACGGCTTCCAGACGGGACGCGGCGACGCCGCGGCGGCTGATCAAGTGCTCGCGGACCGTCGTGGCCCGGCGCTCCGACAGGGCCAGATTGACCGGAGCTTCGCCCGCGGTGTCGGTGTGGCCCTCGATCCTGAACCGGTACCTCGCGAGTTCCGGCGAATTCAGCGCGCGAGCCAGCGCGTCGAGCACCTTCTCCGCGTCCGGCGTCAACGTCGCCGACCCCGATTGGAACGGCAACGCCAGCGCCGCCGCGGCCGTCCCTTCGGGGGCCGTCGTGCGCGCGGCCGCCTCATCCACGGCCGGCCGTGCCCTGGGCGAGTTGAGCGACGTCGTGGAGAAGGTTTGGCCGCCGCGTTCGCCCGGCGGACGCAACAACTCGATGAGTTGAGGCAGACCGGGCACCTCCGTCGCAGCGGGCTGCCCGGCCGGCGCCAGCGAGAGCACGCACGCCAAAGCGAAGAAAATCTTCCGATGCTTCTGCATCAACCTGGAACTCCCGCCAAATCCTCAAGGCTAAACCGCTGGCCGGCCGAGCTTAGCCTAAATGAACCAAAAAGTTGGGTCAATCGTTGTGAAATCTGGCAGGGCGGCGAAGCGGGCCGTTTCTGAATTCCGGGCCGGAGTCGGGCGGGTCGAGCGGGCTCGCGCAGGGCGCGACCGCGGGGGGGCGTTGGTGGGCGCTACGCCCGTCGCCGAACCGGGGTGTTTGACGGGCTCTGCGGCGCGTCGGATGGTGAAGACGTTCTTGGGGAGGATGGCGCATGGCCGAACGGCTTTTCGAACCGGCGGACCTGGAAGCGCTGCGCCGGTGGGACACGCCGACGATCTGCAACGCGCTGGAAATCGTGGCGCCCGCCCGCCGCGGCCGGGGCTTCACCCTCAAGCCCTTCACCGCGGCCGACCCCGCGCTCCCGCCGATCTGCGGCGTGGCGAGGACGGGGCGGATACGCGCCGCCGCGCCTTCGGGGAGGACGCGCGAGCAGGACCGGGACGCCCGCTTGGGCTGGTACGAGTACGTCGCCGCCGCCGATCTCCCGACCGTGGTCGTGCTGGAAGACCTGGACGAAACGCCCGGCATTGGGGCGTTCTGGGGCGAGGTGAACACCAACGTCCACAAGGGGCTCGGCGTCCTCGGCTGCGTGACGAGCGGCTCGTTCCGCGACCTGGACATGCTCGCGCCGGGGTTCCAGATCATCGGCGGCGCGGTCAACCCGTCGCACGCCCATGTCCACATCGTCGATTTCCGGGGCGACGTCGTCGTGCACGGGATGCCGTGCTCGCACGAGGACGTGGTGCACGCGGACCGGCACGGGGCGGTCGTCATCCCGGCCGACGCGGTCCGGGCGGTGCCGGCGGCCATCGACCTCATCACGCGCCGCGAGAAGGTCGTGCTCGACATGTGCAAGCGGAGCGACTTCAACATCGCCGCGCTGCGGGAGGCCCTCTCGAAGGCCGACGAGATCCACTAAGGCGGCGCGGCCAGCGCCCGCTTCGCCACCTCCGCCAGCCAAGCGCTCGCGGCGGGCAGTATGGAGTCGTTGAAGTCGTAGCTGGGGTTGTGCAGCTCCCGCCCACCACCGGCGTCGCCGTTGCCGATCCACACGAAGGCGCCGGGCACCTCCCGCAGGAACCAGGAAAAATCCTCGCCGGTCATCGCGGGAGGGAGGTCGCGCCGGAGGCTGCTCACCGCCAGGGCGGCCTCCGCGGCCAAATCCCGCTCGTCGGCGTGGTTGGCCGTGACCGGGACGCCGCGCCGGATGGCGACCTCCGCCCCGAGCTGGTAGCTCGCCGCAACGCCGTCGGCGACCCGGCGTATGCCCTCCTCCAAAAGGTCGCCCGTGGCGTCGCGCAGGAAGCGCATGGTGCCCTTGAGCACCGCCCGCTGCGGCACTTGGTTCTGCGCTTCGCCGGCCTCCGCGACCGTCACGCTCACCACGGCCGCGTCCAACGGATCGACGTTGCGCGACACGAGTGATTGCAGCGCCACGATGCAATGGCCCGCGCCCAGCATCGGGTCGCGCGTCAGGTGCGGCAGGGCGGCGTGGCCCGCGTGCCCCTCGAAAGCGATCTCGAACCTCGCCCCGGCGGCCATCACCGGGCCTTCGTGGACGGCGACGGTGCCCGCTTGCAGGCCCGGCCAATTGTGCCAGCCGAAAATGCGCTCCATGGGGAAGCGCTTGAAAAGGCCGTCGGCGATCATCGCCCGCGCCCCGCCGCCCCCTTCCTCCGCCGGCTGGAACACCAGCCGCACGGTGCCGGACCAGGTCGGATCGGCCTTCAGCAGCGCGGCGGCGCCCAGCAACGCGGTGGTGTGGCCATCGTGGCCGCAGGCGTGCATGACGCCTGGCACGGTCGAACGGTGGGGCAGGTCCGGGTTGAGTTCCTGGATCGGGAGCGCGTCCATGTCGGCCCGCAAACCGACCGAGCGGTTGGACGCGTGTTCGCCGCCCCGGCCGTGGATCGTGGCCACCAAGCCGTGGCCCCCGATCCCGCTCTCCACTTCCACGCCCATTTCGCGGAGCCGCTGCAGCACGAAGGCGGCGGTCTCCCCCTCGTCCAGGGTGAGGCCGGGATGCGCGTGCAAGTGGCGCCGCCAACGGGTGAGTTCAACGGAAGACTGTTCCATGGCGCTGAGGCTAAGGTGGGCTCCCCCGGATGGCCAATCCCAGCCGCGGGAACTTCCAACAGGAAAAGCGCTTTTCGATCCGTGTTGCGAACTTTAAAGGTCCTGAGCTTCTGCCTGTGTCTCCTCGTCGGGGCAGCGTCCTCGCAAGAGCCGCCGGCGGAGCCGGCAGCGTTGTCGTACCGCACCGAAATCAAGCAGACGGGCGACGCTCGCCTCGACGCGGCTTTCCAAGCCGTCTCCCAGTTGGTCCAGCTCCAGGAACGCGCGCCAACGGGCGCCGTCGGCCTGCTGGGTCGCGCACGCGCCGACCGGGACCGCTTCGCCCGCGCTTTGGAGTCTGAGGGGTACTGGGGCGGAACGACGCGCGTGACGGTCGCAGATCTGTCGCTCGACGCGCCTGAGCTCCCGGAACGGCTGGAAAGTTTCGGCGACCGCACCGTTCCCGTCGTCGTGGCCGTCGATAAGGGCGAGGCTTACAAGATCGGCGAGCTCGCCGTGCGGTCGGCGACGCCGGACGGCACGGACGCCGTCGCCGCAGCGGCCCGGGACCTCGGCTTGCGCGTGGGCGACCCGGCCCGCGCCGAGCCGGTGTTGTCCGCCGAACGCCGCTTGCTGGACCGGCTGCTGGCGGCGGGGCACCCGTTGGCGGTCGTGGCCGGGCGTGAAACGGTGGTCAACCACGACCGGCGCGAGATGGCGGTGGTCTGGCGCTTGGCTCCAGGACCGGCGGCGCGCTTCGCCGCGCCCGACGTGGAGGGCGCGGAGCGCGTGGACGCCGGCTTCCTCAGGCGGTACGCCGCGGGCCGCTTGGAAAACGAGCCATACAGCCCGGACCGGCTGGAACGGGCGCGGCGCGGCATGTTGGCGCTCGGCCCGTTCGCGTCGGTGCGCGCCCGCGCGGCCGAACGGCTCGACGAAACGGGGCGGCTGCCGACGACCTTCACCGTCACGGAGCGTGCGAGGCACGCTGTCGGCCTCAGCGCGGCCTACGAAACCAACTACGGCCCGTCCGTGCGCGCCTATTGGGAGCACCGGAACCTCCTCGGCGGCGCGGAGCGCCTGCGGGTCGAGGCGGAGGTGGCGCGCATCGGCACGGGCGGCTCGGTCGGGGAGATGACCTACCGCGGCGGCGTCACCTACCGCGACCCCGGTCTGTTCGGCCGCGACCTGACGCTGGTGGTGAGCCTTTTCGCCCTCCGCGAACGCTTGGAAGCCTACGACCGGGACGCGATCACCGGCACCGTGCTGTTCGAGCAGCGCCTTTCAGAGCGGTTGTTCGTGCAGGCGGGGCCGACGGCGGACTTCGGGCGCAGCGGACCGCCCGACGGGCGGCTCGCGTCGTACCAGATCGCCGGCCTGACCTTCGGCGGGCGCTACGACGGGACCGACAGCCTCCTCGACCCCTCGCAGGGCTGGCGGCTGAACGGCGCGGTCACGCCGTCCTGGAGCTTTTCCACGAGCGCCCCTTTCGCTCCCATGCGGGTGACGGGAAGCACCTATTGGGACGTGCTCGGGAACCGCCGCAGCGTCCTCGCCGCCCGAGGGACGCTCGGGTCGCTGCTGGGCGCGCAGTTGTCCGATGTGCCCCGGCACATCCGTTTCTACGCCGGCGGCGGCGGCTCGGTGCGCGGTTACGACTACCAGTCCATCGGCCCGCGGGACGAGCGCAACCGGCCTTCGGGCGGCGGGAGCTTGGTGGAAGCCAGCATGGAGTGGCGGCAGCGGGTTTGGGGGGACATCGGCGCCGTCGCCTTCGTGGACGCCGGCAGCGTCGGGAGCAGCTCCGCCCCGGAGTTCTCCAACCTGCGCGTCGGCGCCGGCCTCGGCTTCCGCTACCACACCCCGATCGGGCCCATCCGCGCCGACGTGGCGGTGCCCTTGGTGAAGCAACGGGACTCGTCGAACTTCGGGCTCTACGTGGGCATAGGGCAGGCGTTCTGACCGTGCGCTTCCTGCGGTGGACGCTCCTCCTGCTGTTCGTGCTGGTGAGCCTGCCCGTGCTCGCCCTGGTCGGCGTCCTCGCTTGGGCGAACACGGAAAGCGGCCAAGCCCGATTGGCGGCGCTCGCCTCGGCGCAGGTGCCTGGGCTGACGATCGGAGGCCTGCACGGGCCGTTCCCGGCGAAGGCGGGCGCCGCCCGCATCACCTTGGCCGACGCGGACGGCGTTTGGCTGACCATCGACGAGGCGCGGCTCGCCCTGGACTACTCGGCACTGCTGCGCGGGGTGTTCCGGATCGAGGCCGTCGAAGCGGCGCGGGTCGAAATCAGCCGACCGCCGCTCCCGTCGTCGGCGGCGACGCCCGAGCCGCGGCCGCCTTCGCAGGGTGTTCTGCCGCGGTTGCCCGACCTGCCGGTGGCGATCGCGCTCGACCGGCTGGCCATAGGCAGGCTGGAGATCGGCGCGCCGGTCGTCGGCACGGCTGCGGCCTTCGCCGTATCGGCCGACGCGCATCTCGGCGACGGGGCGTTGCGTGCGGCCCTTGAGATGCAGCGGCTCGACGCCGAGGGGCATGTGGCGCTCGACCTGCGCCTTTCTCCCGGAGAAGACCGGCTGCTCGCCAAGGCGTCGGTGCGCGAAGGACCCGACGGCGTGGTGCCGGCGTTGCTCAAGCAGCCCGGACAACCGCTGGCGCTCGACCTCAGCCTGGACGGACCGGCATCGGGCGCCGCCCTCGACCTTCGGGCGAGCCTAGGGCCCGATCTCACGCTCGCCGCGAACGGCACGATCCGGGCCGCAGCGGACGGCTCTGCGGGCGCATCCCTCGACGGCACCGCCAGATTGCGCGCCCTCCTGCCTCCGGACACCGCCCCCCTCGCGGAGGAAGCGGCGTTTTCGCTGCAAGCGGGTCTCGGGGCTGACCGGCGCGTGACCGTGGAGCGGCTCGAACTGCGCTTGCCGGCCGCCACCCTTTCCGGGACCGGGCAAGCCGACCTTTCCACGGAGGCGCTCGATTTCCGGGTGGCGTTGGACCTGCCCGAGGCCAAGCGCCTCCGCCCTCTCGTCCCGGAAACGCTGCATTGGCGCTCCGTCAGCGCGAATGCCGCCATCGGCGGCACCTTCGCCCAACCCTCCGTTGACCTCCAGGTGCGGACCGACGCCCTCGGCACCGGCATCGCGCAGGCGGACGCCCTGCTCGGGCCGTCGCCGCGCCTCGCGCTCCGCGCCGCGCTGCCCGGGCCATCCATCGACGCGAACCTGGAGGGAGCTGCGGCCGGCTTGTCGGTGCGCGGCAGCTTGGCGGAAACGCTTTCCCTGGACGCGCAAGTGTCGGTGCCTAACCTCGCGGTTCTTGGCGCCGGCTCGGAAGGCGCCTTGGAAGCCGATCTCCGCGCCGAAGGGCCCAGAACCGATCCCGACGTCACCCTGCACGCTCGATCCGGCCGCATAGAAGCCGCGGGCAAGGTGCTGGAGCGCTTGGCCATCAGCGCCGTCGTCAAGCAGCCCGCTTCCTCGCCGACGGCGGACGTGCGCGTTTCCGGCGAGGTGGAGGATCTCCCGATCTCCGTGGCTGTGCGCGCGCAACCGGACGGCCAGGCGGTGAAGCTGGAAGAGGGCGTCGCACAACTCGGCCCGGCACGCCTGACCGTCGCGGGACGCTTGGACACCGCCGGCGCGCCGGTCTTCGAAGGCACGGCCCGTCTGGACGCGTCCGACCTGGCGCCGCTCGGGCGCTTGGCGGGCCAAACCGGCTTGGCGGGCCGCTTCGGTTTGGACGCGTCCTTCGCCCGCGCGCCGGGCGGTGAGCAAAGCTTCGATCTGCGGCTCGACGCTCCCCGCCTCGTGTACGCGGGCAACGAAGGCACAGTCCGCGCCACGGCCAAGGGAACGCCGTCCGCCTTGGAATGGGCGGTGCAAGGGCGCGCCCCGGACGGGAGCCTTTCGGGCCGCGGCAAAGTCTCCGCTTCTGACGGCGGGCGCAGGCTGGATGTCGAAACCCTCGAAGTCCAAGGCCTCGGCGAAACCTTGCGCTTGGTGTCCGCGACGCACGTCGTTTTAGACGCCGATGGCGGCGTGCGGCTTCCAGGCTTCGCCCTAGCGCTCGGCCGCGGTGGGCGGTTGCAGGCGGCCGGCCGATGGGGGCCGGAACGCGCGGACCTGACCGCCACCGTAACCGCATTGCCGCTGGCGCTCGCCGGGCGTTTCGCCCCAGACCTACGGCCTGAAGGGACGGCTTCGGCCGAGGTCCGCGTCACGGGTCCTGTCGGCCAACCCGACATTCGCGGGACGGTGCAGGCCAATGGACTCCGGCTCGGAACCGATTGGGGCAGGGGCCTCCCGGTCGCGTCTCTGCGAAGCGAAGGGAGGCTCTCGGGCCAAGCCGCCGAGTTGCGCGCGGAACTCGACGCGGGCGCCGGAGGGCGGCTGGTGGCGACGGCGCGGCTGCCCCGCGGCTTCGGGCCGACAGCGCTGCTCGAAGCGGGCTTGAACGGGAACCTCAACCTCGCGCCGCTCGCCGCGCCCTTCCTCGCCGCAGGCGCCGACCGATTCACCGGCCGCCTCGCCGTCGCGTTCCGCGCCGAAGGCACGGTCGGCGCCCCGGTGCTGGCCGGCCGCGCGACCCTTTCGGACGGCGAGTACCGCAACAGCCTCTACGGCGTCCGGGTCGGCAACCTCGCCGGCAGCGTCGTCGGGAACGGCTCCCGCTTGGTGATCGAGCGTTTCGAAGGTCGCACGGCCGGCAACGGCACGATCTCGGTCGCCGGCAGCCTGGACGTCGGCGCCGCCGGCCTGCCGGCCGACATCACGATCACCGCGCGCGACGCCAGGCCCGTCACGTCCGACCTCGTCACCGCCACGCTCGGGGCGGACCTGCGCCTGGCGGGCCCGATAACCGGCGGGGGCACCTTGTCCGGCGAGGTGCGGATCCAGAACGCCGAAATCCGCATCCCGGACCGTCTGCCGGCGAGCGTCCCGACGCTCACCAACGTCCGCGAGGTGGGGAGGCCGCCGAACGGGCGTCCGGCGCCCTCTCGGCCGCGGCCGGGTCCTCGGCAGGCCGCGGCGACGCCGGCCGCCGCCGCCGGTCCGCCCCTGAACCTCGCCGTCCGGATCGTGGCGCCGCGCGCCGTGTTCATCCGCGGCCGCGGCGTCGATGTGGAGCTGGGCGGCGACGTGACCGTTGGCGGAACCGTCGCCGCGCCGGCGCCGCGCGGCGGCCTCTCGCTCCGCCGCGGGACGCTGAGCCTCCTGACCCGGCGATTGAACTTCCAGCGCGGCACCATCACCTTCGCCCCCGGCACGCTGGTGCCGCAGCTCGACCTGCAAGCGCAATCGACCTCGGGGCAGAACACCATCACCGTCTTCATCCGCGGCGAGCCGACCGCGCCGGAGGTGACGTTCACCTCCGTCCCGGAGCTGCCGCAGGACGAGGTGCTCGCGCAGCTCCTGTTCGGCCGCGCGACCAGCAGCCTGTCGCCGTTCGAGATCGCCCAGATCGCCGCCGCGGTGGCCCAGCTCACCGGCGTCGGTGGCGGTGGCGGCGGCGGCGCGCTCGACCGGGTGCGGAGCGCCTTGGGCCTGGACCGCCTCGGGGTCGGGGGAGGCAGCGGCAGCGGCAGGTCCACCAACCCGACCGTCGAAGCGGGGCGCTACGTCGCGCCGGGCGTCTTCCTGGGCGTGCGGCAAGGGACGCAGGGCGGGCAGACAGGCGTCGGCGTGCAGGTCGAGATCACGCCCCGCCTGAAGCTCGAAGGCGAAACCGCGACCGGCCCGGCCGGGGACCGGCTCGGCCTGTCCTACGAACTCGAATACTGACGCGCGCTATTCGGCGGCGGCGTCCAGCGCCGCCGTCCAAGCGGGGTTCAGCATCGCCGACACCGAGCCTGTCCGCGCGCGCGCCTCGTGGTACTCGCGCCGCAGCCGCGCCACCAGCTCGCCCGCGGGCACCACCGCGCCGACGCCGCCGATGCCCTGGCCCGAGCCCCAAATGTCCTTCCAGCGCCGCTTGCTGCGGTCGGTCCCGAAGTTCATCTGCGTGGGGTCGGACGTCGGCAGGTTGTCCGGGTCGAGTCCGGCGACGCGCAGGGACGGCTTCAAGTAGTTGCCGTGCACGCCGGTGATGACGTTGGTGTAGACGATGTCGTCCGCGGAGTGCTCGACGACCATGCGCTTGTAGTCGTCCGCGGCCCGCGCCTCCGCGGTGGCGACGAACGCGCTGCCGACGTAGCCGAAATCCGCCCCCATGGCCTCGGCGGCCAGGATGGAGGCGCCGTGCGAGATCGCGCCCGACAGGGCGAGCGGCCCGTCGAACCAAGCACGGGTTTCCCGCACCAGCGCGAAGGGCGAGAGCGAGCCGGCGTGCCCGCCCGCCCCCGCCGCGACGAGCACCAGCCCGTCCGCACCCTTCTCGACCGCTTTGCGCGCGAAAGTCTGGTTGATCACGTCGTGCAGCACGTATCCGCCGTAGGAGTGGACGGCTTGGTTCACCTCCGGCCGCGCGCCCAGGCTGGTGATGATGATGGGCACGCGGTGCTTCACGCAGATCGCCAGATCCTGCTCCAGCCGGTCGTTCGAGCGGTGGACGATGAGGTTGATGGCGAAGGGCGCGGCCGGGCGCTCGGGGTGGCGCGCGTCGTGCGCCGCCAAGCGTTCCCGTATCTCGACCACCCATTCCTCGAACTGCTCGATCGGGCGGGCATTCAGCGACGGCATGGAGCCCACGACGCCCGCCGTGCATTGCGCCACGACGAGGTCGGGCACCGAGATGATGAAGAGAGGCGCCGCGATGGCGGGGAGGGAGAGCCGACCCTCGAGGCTGGCGACCAGGGACATGGCGCGGTGCTCCTTCATCGGGCTTCCGGGTCTGGGCCGGAGCAGGAAGCCCGGCGGGGAGTTCCGCCCTGTTCCTTGCGCGCCAGCGAGGGGGCATGTCGCCACGCTGCAATCCGCGGGTCAAGCGCGGCGGCCCGTCCGGTCCTCGCGCGGCGTCCTCGGCGCCGACCTTCCTCAAGCCGACCCGCCGTGCCAACGTCCTGCGAAACAAGCGGGAGGATCGCCATGGCGGGATGGTCGTGCGGCCGGCGAGCCGTGCTCACGGCCGGCCTGGGCTCCTTGGCCGCTCCGGCGTCGGCGCAAACCGCTTTCCCGGACCGTCCGGTGACGCTGGTCGTCCCGTTCCCGCCCGGCGGCTCGACGGACGTCATGGCCCGGCTGCTCGCCGAGCGCATGGCGCCCCTGCTGGGCCAGCCCGTGCTGGTGGAGAACAAGCCCGGCGCCGCGACCGTGGTCGGCGCGGAGGCGGTCGCCCGCAGCGCGCCGGACGGCTACACGGTGCTGGTCAACTCGGGCACCACGCTCACCATCAACCCGCTGCTGATGCGGAACCTGTCCTACCGGCCCGAGTCCTTCGCGCCGGTGTCCCTGCTGGCGACGCTGCCTTTCGCGTTCCTGGTCCAGAACCGGCTGCCCGCCACGATCCCGGAGTTCGTCGCGCTCGCCAAATCCAAGCCGGGGCAGCTCAACTACGGCACCAACGGCCCGTCGAGCTTCAACAACATCGTGGCGGTGCTCGTCTCGGAAGCCCTGGGCATCCGCATGCAGGACGTGACCTACCGGGGTGATTCGGCGCAGCTCAACGACTTCGTAGCGGGCACGCTGGACGTCCTGGTGGTGGGCGGAAGCTCGGCGATCGGCCCGCACCGGAACGGGCAAGGCCGCATCCTGGCCTGGACCGGAGACCGCCGGATGCCCATGACGCCGGACGTGCCCATCTTCGCCGAGGTCGCACCCGAAGCGGTGGGCCAAACCTGGTTCGGCTTGGCGGCGCCGGCGCGGACGCCCGCCGCGGCGGTCGAGCGCCTTTCCGCGGCGGCGTCGCGCGCGTTGCAGGAGCCGGCGCTGCGCGACCGCCTGCTCAGCGAGGGGCAGTTCGCCGTCGGCTCCTCGCCCGGCGAGTACGCGGCCTTCCTGGGCCGGGAGATGGACCGCTGGCGTCCGCTCCTCCAGCGCATGAACATCAAGGTGGACTGAGGCGCGATCCGCGCCGAACTCCGTTGCGCCCACCTCACCCAAGCAATAGTTGAGGCAGGACAGTCGGCGCACCGGGCGCGCCGCGGCAGCGAAGGTGGGGGCATGTTGCATCGAAGGAGCTTGGCCGCGCTGGCTTTGGCCGCCGGGAGCGCCCGGACGGCGCACGGGCAAGCGCTTGAAGGACCGATCACCATCCTGGTCCCGTTCACGCCCGGCACGGGCGTGGACATCCTCGCGCGGCTCATCGCGCCGTTCCTCCAGGCCCGCTTCGCCCAGCCCTTCATCGTCGAGAACCGCCCCGGCGCGTCCGGGAACATCGGCACGCAGGCCGCGGCGCGGGCGGCGCCCGACGGCCGGACCCTGCTGCTCCAAGCCAACACCTTCGTCATGAACCCGAGCCTGTTCAAGCAGGTGCCCTACGACCCGGTCGGCAGCTTCACGCCGATCATCCGGCTCACCCGCGGCGACCTCGTGCTGGCGGTCCACCCCGGCGTGTCCGCCACGGACGCCCGATCCTTCGCGGCGCTCGCGCGCAACGACTCCCTGGCCTACGCGAGTCCCGGCAACGGCACGCCGCAGCACCTGGGGATGGAGCTGTTCCGCTTGGTCGCGGGCATCCCCTTGAACCACGTCCCGTACCGCGGCAGCGCCCCCGCGATTCAGGACCTCATCGCCGGCCGCGTCGCGGCCATGGTGCTGCCGGTCCACACGGCGATCCCCCTCGCAACGGCGGGCCACATCCGGCTGCTTTCCGTGGGCAGCCCGCAGAGGTCCGCCGCGGTGCCGGACGTCCCGACCATGGCAGAGGCGGGCTTTCCGGGCGCCGAGGTGGACCTTTGGTACGGCGTGCTCGGCCCGGCAGGCCTCCCCGACACGGCGAGAGAAGCCCTGCGGGCGGCGCTGGACGAGTGGCTGCGCCTGCCCGCCACCAAGGAGCAGTTGCAGGCGCAAGGCATGAACACCGTGGGCGGCGGCTCCGGCGAGTTCGCGTCGGTGATCGCCAGCGACAGGGACCGCTGGGCCTCCATCATCCGCAGGGCGGGGCTGTCGTCCGAGTGACGGTGCCCCACGCGCGTGTCGGTCCCGTCGCCCGGCTCGGGCCATGAACGACCGGATCGTCACGCTCACCCTGAACCCGTCGGTGGACATCGCGTCCGACGCCGACGCTGTCCGGCCCGTCCGCAAAGTCCGGACGCGCGACGAGACCTTCGATCCGGGCGGCGGGGGCGTGAACGTGTCCCGCGTCTTGCGGGAGCTGGGCGCGGACACGCTCGCCGTGGTCACGACGGGAGGCGTCAGCGGCCGGCTGCTGGAGGAACTGCTGGACCAAGGCGGCGTGCCGCGCGCGTCCATCCCGATCGCCGCCCGCACCCGGATCAGCTACACGGTCCATGACCTCGGCGCGAAGCAGGAATACCGCTTCGTGCCGGAAGGCCCCGTCTTGGCGGAACACGAGTGGCAGGCCGCGCTGGAGGCGCTTGAAGCCTCGCAGGGCGGCTGGATCGTCGCCAGCGGCAGCCTGCCGCGGGGCGTGCCGGAGGACTTCTACGCCCAGGCCGCCGCCGACGCTTCCCGGCGCAACCGGCGCTTCGTGCTGGACACCTCCGGCCCGCCGCTGCGCGCCGCGCTGGGCCGCAGCTTGGCGCTCATCAAGCCGAGCCGGAGCGAGTGCGAAACCCTGATGGGCATGGCCCTGGAAACCCCGGACGCGCAGGACGCGGCGGCGCTCCGCCTGGCGCGCGGCGGGACCGCCGAACTGGTCGCGGTGACGCTCGGCCACGAAGGCGCCATCCTCGCCGAGCCGGGGGGCATGCTGCTGCGCTTGCCGGCCCTCGACGTGCCGGCCGTGGGCGCGGTGGGCGCGGGCGACAGCTTCCTCGCCGCGATGGTGTTCGCCTTGTCGCGCGGGGAGTCGCCGCGCGAAGCCTTCGCGCTCGGCATGGCGGCGGGCGCGGCCGCCGTCATGCGCCCGGGAACGGCCCACCCGCGCGCGGAGGACGTCGAGGCCCTCAGGCGCCGGATCGGCCCGGTCTAGCGGTCCCGCCGCGCGAGCGCCAAGCGGCGCGGCGCACGCCCCGTCGCCTCGGCCGCGAAGCGCTCCACCACCGCGGGCGGCCAAGCCGCCACGCGCCGCGCCGACAGGTCCACGCAGAGGTAGAGCACCTCGTTCTCGGCGGCGAGCCAGTCCTCGGCGGCGTGGCGCATCCGGTGCAGCGCGAGCAGGCGCTTGCCGTCGAAGGCCAGCACCTCGCTCTCGCAGGCGAGCGGCATCCCCTCCCGCACCTCTCGGACGTAATTCACCCAGGTTTCGGCGGCGAAGGTGCCCAGCCCCAGTGCCTTGAAGGGGCCGCCCAACCCGAGCCTGGGCCACAGCGCATCGGTCGCCATGTCGAACACGGCCAAGTAGAACGCCATGTTCATGTGGCCGTAGCTGTCCACCCACTCCGGGCGCACGACGGCGAGGGGCGCGTCTGGGGTCACGGGCGCCGCACGCCTCGGCTGGTCCTCGTCGGTGTCCGCCCTCGCCGCCGAAGCGGGCTCGTCGCGCGATCCAGAACTCAATCCCTCCTCCTTTCCCGCAGTCGGCGAGCACCGATCTTGCACCCGTCCAGGCCCGTAGCCGAACCGCACTCGGTCGAGATGTCCGACCCATCGGGAAAGGCCCACGACGGCCCCTCGTGGCGCGGCCGCTTGCGGCCAAGGGGACGGCCGGGTCATGCTGCGCTGCGGTATGAGCCCGCACAACCAGCCGCCCCAGCTTTCCCCCACCAGAAACGCAGCGCTGTTCCGGCCTCGCAGCGTTGCGCTCGTCGCCGAGGGCGACACGCACGACGCCGACGTCGTGGCCCGGAACATGGTCGCCAGCGGCTTTTCCGGGGCGCTGCACGCAGTGGGCGTTTCGGCGCCGGGCCTGGAAGCCGTGGCCGGCATCGCCGATCTGCCCGCCGCGCCGGACTTGGCCGTGCTTTGCATGGGCGGACCAGCCCTCGCCGCCGCCATGGCCGCCCTGGCGCAGCGCGGATGCCGAGCCGCCGTCGTGACCGGGCCGGCGCCCGACTTGGCGGAAATCTCCGCCCGCACGGGCGTGCGGGCGCTCGGCCCGGACAGCTTCGGCCTCTGCGTGCCGGGCCTGCGGCTGAACGCGTCGCTCGCCCATTTGCAACCGTCCCCGGGCCGGCTCGCGCTGGTGAGCCAGTCCGCGTCCACGTCGCGCGCGGTGCTCGACTGGGCCGCCGCGGAAGGCTTGGGCTTCAGCCACGTGATCGGCGTGGGCGGCAACGCCAGCGTCGGCTTCGCCACGGCGCTCGATTGGCTCGCGCGGGATCCGGACACGGGCGCCGTGCTCCTCGACGTCCAGCGCATCCGGAACCGACGCGGGTTCATCTCCGCCGCGCGGGCCGTCGCCCGCACCCGGCCGGTCGTGGCGCTTCGGGCGGGAAGCCGCGGACCCGGCGGCGGCTCCGGCCTCGGCGACGCGGTGATGGACGCGGCGCTGCGGCGCGCCGGCGTCCTCCGGGTGTCCGGCCTGGAAGACCTGCTCGCCGCGGCGGAAACCCTCGCGCGCGTGCGCGTGCGCTCCACCGATCTCCGCCACGGAAACCGGGTCGCCCTGGTCAGCAACGGCGCCGGCATCGCGCGGATCGGCTCCGACGCCCTGATCGGGGGCGGGGGCCGATTGGCCGAACTGACTCCGGCGGCGCGCGAGAGCTTGCAGGTCCATCTGCCCGACGCGGAGCCGGCCTCGAACCCGCTCTCCCTGGGCGCCGCGGCGGGCACGCGCTTGGCGGAGGCCGCGGCCCTCCTCGCGGTGGCGCCGGAAGTGGACGCGGTGGTCGCGTTGCACGCGCCCACCCCCCACGGCGACGACGCGGCCGCGGCCGAAGCCATGATCGCGGCGGCGTCCGTGCGCCGCGGCCGGGCCGCCCCTGTCCTGATCGCCTGGACAGGGCAGGAAACGGCGGCGCCGCAACGGCAGGCGATGACGCGCGCGGGCCTGACGGTGTTCGCCACCCCCGAAGGCGCGGTGCGCGGCGCCTTGCACCTCGCGCAGGACCGGCGCAACCGCGCCGCCGCCGCGGAGTTGCCGCCGCGCGACGTGCTCGACCTGAAGCCGGACCGCTCGCTCGTGCGCCGCATCCTCGACGGGGCGCGCAGCGACGGACGGCTGGCGCTCGACGAGGAGGAGGCCTTGGCGGTGCTGGCCGCCTACGGACTGCCGACGGTGCCGGGCCGGCGCGCGGCGGGCCCGGCCGAAGCGGCCGACGCCGCGGCCATGCTGCGATTCCCCGTCGCGCTCAAGGTCCTCAGCCCCGCCCTGGAGTACAAGAGCGAGGTCGGCGGCGTGGTTCTCGGGCTGAAAACGCCCCGCGCTGTCAGGGAAGCGGCGGAAGCCATGCTGGAACGGGTGCGGGCGCTCCGGCCGGGCGCGACGGTCCGCGGCTTCCTGGTGCAGCGCCAAGCGAGCCGCGCGCTGGAACTCCGGTTGCGCCTCGGCGACGACGCGATGTTCGGGCCGTGGATCGGCTTCGGCCAGGGCGGCACGGCGGCGGACATCGCCGAAGACGAGGCCTACGATCTGCCGCCGTTGAACCTCGCGCTGGCGTCGCAACTCATCGGACGGTCCCGCGCGGCGAAGCTGCTGGTCGGCTTCCGGGACTGGCCGCCGGCCGACCGGGCAGCGGTGGCCCAGGCGCTGGTCCGGTTGTCGCAGATCGCGGTGGACTGGTCCGAGATCGCAGCGTGCTCCGTGAATCCGCTGATCGCCGACGCCCGGGGCGTGCTCGCCCTGGACGCGTCGTTCACCTTGAGGCCGAAGGGCGAGGGGGGATCGCTCGCCATCCCGCCCTATCCGGCGGAGCTGGCACGGCCGTTCGCGACGCCGACCGGCGAAACCCTGACCGTCCGCCCGATCAGGCCGGAGGACGCCGAGGCGCACGCGGAAGCGTTCCGCAGGATCGCGCCCGCCGACATCCGGTGGCGTTTCTTCTCCCCCATCCGGGAGTTGTCGCCGGCCTTGGTCGCCAGGCTCGTGCAGATCGACTACGACCGCGAGATGGCCTTCATCGCCACCCGCGAGGCGACGGGCGAAACGGTGGGCGCGGCACGCCTGGTCCGCGAATCCGACGGGGAGGAAGCGGAGTTCGCCATCATTGTGGGCGACGAGGTGAAAGGCCACGGCCTCGGCCGCTTCCTCATGGATCGGCTCTTCGAATGGGCCAAGGACAACGGGGTCCGGAAGGTCGTCGGACAGGTGCTGTCGGACAACGCTCCGATGCTGGCCTTCGTGCGGCGTCTCGGCTTCACCGTGCGCCGCTCCGCCGCGGAGGAGGGCGTGATGGTCGCGGAGCGCGACGTGGCCTGAGGCGCGCCCGTGCCGCGCGGCGTCCGCTCACTCCGAGCGCTTGGCCTCGGCCACCAAGGCGCGCACGCGCGCGGCCGCGTCCGCGCCCTTCAGCGCGTCGCGCCACCCGGCTTCGGCGACGCGCTGGTGGACGGCGATGGCGTCGTCCGCGCCGATGATGCTGGCGACGCCGGTCGCCGCGAAGGGCGCGGCGTCGGGCGCGAAAGGAGCCCCGATCACGTTGGCCCGGTCGCGGCCGCGCAACACCATGAAGCTGCCCATGGGGTCCGGACCCGCCGCGAGGCCGAGTTGCACGCCGATCGGCACCGCCTCCATCAACCCCGCCATCGCCTCCGCTTCCGATTGCGCCACGGCGCGGCAGCGGGTGCGGACCCGCTCCGGGAGAGCCAGCCCGGACGCCACGCCTTCAGCCAAGAAGCGCTGGATAGAGGCTTCCGACAGGATCGCCAGCACGTTGGGGCGGCGTTGCTGGTGCGCCCGCCGCCGCGAGCCGAGCAACCCGAGGCATTGCTCCGCTGTCGCCCGCGCCGCGAACCGGTCGGGGAGGGCGTCCGCGGCCTCGGTCCAGGCCTCCGCCACCGCGCCGTCGAAGGCGTCGGTGGAGGTCTGGTAGCACAAAGCGCCGCCGAACAGGATGATCTGCTCGACCTGCTCCTCGATCTGACGGAGCCGCTCCAAGAAAGCCAAGGGACGGGCGAAGTACTCGACGCCGATCCCGAGCAGCGACAGGGGCGAAATCTTCAGGAGCTCGGCCAGCCTGCGGACCGTGTCGAGCTTGATGACTTCGCCCTTCTCGTACCGGTACAGGGCCGCACGCGAAACGCCTAGCCGCGCCGCGATCTCTTCGGCACGCAGGCCCGATTCGAGGCGGTAGGCCCGCAATTGTTGCCCGATATCGGCGAATTTCATCCAAGCCTCCGGTCGCTAGTGCGACTCACCCAGCGGCCCAGGATTTTAGATGAAATCTCACCGTACTCAATAGTTGCCGAAAAACATGTACGGTCCGGCGAGTTTAGGACTCCGGCCTGCAACCGGGGGTGCCTCAGGCCGGATCTGGCGCCACCGCGCCCGCCGCCATCGCTTCGAGCGCGCGCACCAAGCCCGAGTGGTCCCACTCGCCGCCGCCGGCCGCCACGCACGCGGAGAAGAGCTGTTGCGTGGACGCCGTATTGGGCAGGGCGACGCCCAGGTCTCGGCCCGCTTGCAGCGCCAAGTTCAGGTCTTTCTGGTGCAGCGCTATCTTGAAGCCGGGCGCGAACTTGCGCTCGATCATCCGTTCGCCGTGCAACTCCAGGATGCGGGACGTGGCGAGGCCGCCCATGAGGGCCTGCCGGACCTTCGCCGGGTCGGCGCCGGCCTTCGCCGCGAACACCAAAGCCTCCGCGACGGCCTCGATGGTCAACGCCACGACGATCTGGTTGGCGACCTTGCAGGTCTGCCCGGTGCCGTTCTCCTCGCCGACGAGGGTGATGTTCTTGCCCATGGCCTCGAACAAAGGCCGGGCGCGGTCGAACGCCGCGCGGGAGCCGCCGACCATGATCGTCAAGGTCGCCTGCTTGGCGCCGACCTCGCCGCCGGACACCGGCGCATCCAGGTAGTCGCAACCCTTCTCCTTGATGCGCGCCGCGAAGTCGCGCGTGGCCGTCGGGCTGATCGAGCTCATGTCGATCACGAGCTTGCCTGGCGACAGGCCCGCCGAAACGCCAGCCGGACCGAACAGCGCCGCTTCCACGTCGGGCGTATCCGGCACCATCAGGATCACGACCTCGGTCGCCTGCGCCACGGCGCGCGCGTCCGGCAGCACCGTGGCCGCCGCTCGGATCTCGTCGGACAGGCTGGCGCGTTCCGGGACGTGGATCTCGTGGCCGGCGTTCTTGAGGTGCATGGCCATCGGCCTGCCCATGATGCCGAGCCCGACGAATCCGATCTTCATGGTCGTGGTGTGCTCCTGTGTCAGGCGCGGAAGGGGGCGAACCAGCCGAGGCCGTCCTCGGTCGCGCCGGCGGGCCGGTACTCGCAGCCGATCCAGCCCCCGAAGCCGAGTTCGTCGATGCGGCGGAACACGAAAGGCCAGTTCACTTCCCCGGTTCCGGGCTCGTGCCGGCCGGGCGTGTCGGCCACCTGCATGTGCGCGGTGAGCGGCAGGTGCTTCTCCACCCGCGGCACCAGATCGCCCTCCGTCACCTGGCAGTGGTAGAGGTCGAACTGCATCCCGATGCGCTCCGGCCCCACCGCCTCGATGACCGAAGCCGCTTCATCCGTCGTGTTGAGGAAGAAGCCGGGGATGTCGCGGTGGTTGATGGGCTCGATCACCGGCTTCACGCCGGCCTTCGCGCACTCCTCCGCGGCCCAGGCCAGGTTCACGGCGTAGGTCGCGAGCAAGCGGTCCCGCGGCACGCCGGCCGGCGCCAGCCCCGCCATGACGTGCAGCAGAGGGCACGACAAGGCGTTCGCGTAGTCGAGCGCGCGCTTGATCCCGTCTTTGAACTCGCCGCCGCGGCCGGGCAGGGCGGCGCACCCGCGCTCGCCCGCGGCCCAGTCGCCGGGCGGCGCGTTGAACAGCACCTGGGACAGGCCGCTGTCGCGCAGCCGCTGGGCGATCTCGGCGGCCGGGTGATCGTAAGGGAACAGGAATTCCACGGCGCCGAACCCCGCCGCACGGGCGCGCGCGAAGCGGTCGAGGAACGGAACCTCGGTGAACATCATGGACAGGTTGGCGGCGAAGCGCGGCATGGCGCGATGTTCTCCTGAAACCGCTCGCGGCGCCGAACACGCTAAACGCTGCGGCACGGGCTGACCACCCACGGCGGCCGGACGCGGAGCAAGGGCGCGCGAGGGGTGCCCGCCCGCCGCGAAACGTGCATGTTGGCGCCCGGACCGGAGCGCGATGGAACAGAACAGCTTCACCCCCGCCAAGGCATTGGGACTGGTCGCCGCGCTGTTCGCCGCCGCGGCGCTGGCGATCGGTTGCTTCCTGGTGCTGCGGCCGTTCATGTCGGCCCTGCTGTGGGCCGCGATCCTCGTCTACTCCACCTGGCCCGCCTTCCGGCTCCTGCGCGAAAAGGCCGGCTTCTCCGCCGGTTGGGCCGCCCTCGTCATGGTGGCGGTCGAGTTCCTCCTCATCGGCGTCCCCCTGGTCTTCGCCACGCCGAAGCGCCTGGAGGACGTCGAAGGGCTGCGCGCTTCGGTGCAAGCCCTGCTGACGCAAGGCCTGCCGGGGCTGAGCGACTGGCTGGGGCGCTTGCCTGTCCTCGGGCCCTACCTGGCGTCCTGGACGCAGGGATTCGACTTCGGCATCACGGGCCTGGTCGAGCTCCTCCAGCCCTACGCGGGGGGCATAGCCGAAGCGCTGCTTTCGGTGCTGCTCACCGTCCTGTCCGGCATAGCCGAGGTTTTCCTGGCGCTCTTTCTCGCCTTCTTCTTCTACCGCGACGGCCTCGCGATAGCCGCGCGGGGCGAGGCGGTGCTGACCCGCTTGGCGGGGACCCGCGCCCGCCGGCTCATGGACCTGACCGGCGACGTGACGCGCGGGGTGGTGTTCGGCCTCCTCGGCACCGCGCTCGTCCAGGGATTGATGACGACGTTCGGCCTGTGGGTCAGCGGCGTGCCGCGCCCCGTGCTGCTCGGCGTGATCGCCGGGGTGATCTCCATCCTGCCGGTCGGGGCGCCGATCATCTGGATACCGGCGACGCTCTGGCTGTTCAGCGAGGGCCGGACCTACTGGGCCATCTTCCTCGGCCTCTACGGCGCCTTCGGCATAAGCAGCGCGGACAATTTCATCCGCCCTTGGCTCATCTCCCGCGGGGCGGACCTGCCGCTGCTGCTGACGCTCCTGGGGGCCCTCGGCGGCGTCCTGGCCTTCGGCTTCCTAGGCCTCTTCCTCGGCCCGGTCCTGCTCGCCGTGGGCTACATGCTGCTCAAGGATTGGGCGACAGAAGGCGCCGTGGACGAACGGCACGCCGAAGAGACACTTCCGCGACACCCGGCCGCGCCCTAGGTAAGGCTGTAAGAAGCCCGCCGGCGGACCCGAGAAGGCTCGGTTTCCGCCTAAAGGGCGAGGAGATGCGGGCCATGAAGCGGGCATGGATGCGGGCTGGCGCCCTGGCGGCGCTCTTGCTCGGGGCGGTGGTGGACGACGCGGCGGCGCGCACCGTGCGCTGGGCCGCGAGCGGCGACCCGAACACCCTGGACCCGCACAGCCAGAACGTCGGCACCGTCACCATGGTCCTCCAGCAGATCTATGAGGGCCTGGTCACGCGCAATCCGGACCTCTCGCCCGCGCCCGGCCTCGCCACGAGTTGGTCGCAAGAGGAGCCGACCCGCTGGCGCTTCAACCTGCGGCAGGGCGTGCGCTTCCACGGCGGCGAGCCCTTCACGGCCGAGGACGTCGTGTTCTCCTTCGTGCGCGCGCAGCAGCCGACGAGCAACTTCGGCATCTTCGTGGACACCATCGACCGGGCCGTAGCGGTGGACGAGCGGACGGTGGACATCATCACCAAGGTCCCGGACCCGATCCTCCCGAACAAGATCATCAGCGTCTACATGATGTCGAAGCCCTGGTCGGAGGCGAACAACGCCGCCCGGCCGCAGAACACCCGCGCCCGCGAAGAAACCCACACCGTCCGCAACACCAACGGCACCGGCCCGTTCCGCCTGGCGGCGCGCGAACCCGATGTCCGCACGGTGATGGCCCGCAACGATGCCTGGTGGGGCTGGCAACAGCAGCAGCAGGGCGAAGGGCCGCGCGGCAACGTCACGGAGATCGTCTACCGGCCCGTGGCCAGCGACGCCACGCGCATCGCGGCGCTGCTCTCGGGCGAGGTGGACTTCGTGCTCGACCCGCCCTTGCAGGACCTCAACCGGCTGCGCTCCGCGTCGGGGACGAAGGTGCTGGAAGGGCCGGAGGTGCGGAGCCTCTACATCGTCTTCGACACCTTCCGCGACGAGCTGCTCTACAGCGACGTGAAAGGCCGAAACCCGTTCAAGGACCTGCGCGTCCGGCAGGCACTCTACCATGCCATAGACATCCAGGCGATCCACCGCACCACCATGCGCGGCCAGAGCGTCGTCACCGGCACGCTGTTCCCGGAGCAGGTGAACGGCTACGTCCGCGAGGAGGACGTGCGGCTCCCCTACGACCAGGCCCGCGCCCGCGCCCTGCTCGCGGAGGCCGGCTACCCGAACGGCTTCTCCGTGACGCTCGACTGCTCCAACAACCGCTACATCAACGACGAGCAGATCTGCCAGGCCATCACCGCCATGTGGGCCCGCGTCGGCGTGCGGACGTCCCTCAAGGCGCAGCCGATCGCGCCGTTCTTCGCCCAGATCCAGCGCGACGACACCTCCGTCTACATGCTGGGCTGGGGCGTCCCGACGCTGGACGCCCTCTACTCCTTCCAGTCGCTGCTGGCGTCGCGCGGGTCGGCGCCGGGGGACGGCATCTGGAACTACGGCCGCTATTCCAATGAGCGGATGGACGCGCTGATCGCTCGCATGAAGACCGAGACCGGCCCTGCCCGGCAGGCCGCCATACGCGACGCGCTCCGCCTGTACCGCGAGGACGTGCCCCACATCCCGCTGCACCACCAGATGATTCCCTGGGCGATGCGCTCTAACCTCAGCATCCCGCACGCGGCCAACAACCAGCCCTATTTTCGCTGGGCCGTGATGAACTGAGGGCTCCCGGGTGTTCGCCTTCATCCTTTCGCGGCTGCTGCAGGCGCTGCCGGTCATGCTCGTGGTGGCGCTCATAGCCTTCGCCATGTTCGCCTACGTCGGCGACCCGGTTTCCATCATGCTGGGCCAGGATTTCACGGAGGCGCAGCGCGACGCCCTGGTGCGCGACCTCGGCCTGGACCAGCCCTTCTTCGTCCAGTTCGCCCGCTTCGTCGGCAACGCGGTCCAAGGCGAGTTCGGCCTGTCCTACCGCCTGTCGCGGCCCGTCGCGGAGCTGATCGCCGAGCGGGCGCCGGCCACCCTCGAACTCGCCTCTTGCGCCGCGGCCATCGCGCTGTTCGTGGGCGTGCCCATGGGCGTCTTCACCGGCCTCTATCGCCGCTCCTGGCTGTCCCGCTTCTTCCTGACCTTCAGCCTGATCGGGGTGAGCCTGCCCACCTTCCTCATCGGCATCCTGCTCATCCTGATCTTTTCCGTCTGGCTCGGCTGGCTGCCGAGCTTCGGCCGCGGCGAGGTGGTGCAGATCGGCGCTTGGAGCACCGGCTTCCTGACCGGGGCCGGCCTCAAGGCGCTCGTCCTGCCCTCCATCACCCTCGGCCTGTTCCAGCTCACCCTCATCATGCGCCTGGTGCGGGCGGAGATGCTGGAGGTGCTGCGGACCGACTACATCAAGTTCGCCCGCGCCCGCGGCTTGGCCGACCGCACGGTGAACTTCGGCCACGCGCTGAAGAACACGCTGGTGCCGGTCATCACCATCGCCGGCCTCCAGTTCGGCTCCATCATCGCCTTCGCCATCGTCACCGAGACCGTGTTCCAGTGGCCGGGCATGGGGCTGCTCTTCATCCAGAGCGTGGGCGCCGCGGACATCCCGGTGATGGCCGCCTACCTCATGCTGATCGCGCTGGTGTTCGTGGCGATCAACCTGGTCGTGGACCTGCTCTATTTCGCCGTGGACCCACGCCTCCGGGCCGACCGCGGCGCGGTGAGGGGCACCTGACGCATGGCCGCCGCCGCCGCGCGCTTCTTCGACAGCGACCTCTGGTGGTCGTTCAGCCGCTCGCCCGTCGCGGTCCTGTCCGCCGTCGTGGCTTTGCTCTGCATCGGGGGCGCCGTCCTCGCGCCCTGGATCGCGCCGCAGGACCCCTTCGACCTCGCCACCCTGAACCTGTCCGACGCCTTCAAGCCGCCCGCCTGGGCGGAGGAGGGCGACGCCGGTTTCCCGCTCGGCTCCGACGACCAGGGGCGCGACGTGCTGTCCGCCATCATGCACGGCGCGCGCGTGTCGCTGCTGGTGGGCGTCTGCGCCGTGCTGTTCTCCACCCTGCTCGGCGTCTCGGTCGGGCTGACGGCGGGCTACCTGGGCGGCACGGCCGACGCCCTGCTGATGCGGATCGCCGACATCCAGCTCACCTTCCCCTCCATCCTCGTGGCGCTGCTTGTGGACGGCGTGGTGCGCGCCGCCTTGCCGCGGGAAACGCACGACCAGATCGCCCTGTTCGTCGTCATCTTCGCCATCGGCATCAGCAACTGGCCGCAATTCGCCCGCACCGTCCGCGGCAGCACCCTGGTCGAGCGCAACAAGGAGTATGTATTGGCGGCCCGCGTCATCGGCCTGTCCCGCCTCCGCATCATGCTCACCCACGTCTTGCCCAACGTCCTCGGCCCGGTGCTGGTCATCGCCACCCTCAACCTCGGCTTCGCCATCCTGGCCGAGGCGACCCTTTCTTTCCTCGGCGTGGGCGTGCCGCCGACGCAGCCCTCGCTCGGCACGCTCATCCGCATCGGCAACGACTTCCTGATGAGCGGCGAGTGGTGGATAACCATCTTCCCCGGCGTCGCGCTCGTGGCGATGGTGCTGTCCGTCAATCTGCTGGGCGATTGGCTGCGCGACGCCCTGAACCCGCGGCTCCGATGACGGCCGCTCCGCTCCTGGAAGTCCGCAACCTCCGCGTCGAGTTCCCGACCCGCCGCGGCACGCTGGTCGCGTTGCACGACGTGTCCTTCTCCATCGCACCGGGTGAAATCCTCGGCGTGGTGGGCGAGTCGGGCGCCGGCAAGTCCATGACCGGCGCCGCCATCATCCGCCTGCTGGAGCCGCCGGGCCGGATCGCCGGCGGCCAGATCCTCTTGGAAGGGCGCCGCATCGACAACCTCTCGCAAGACGAGATGCGCCGCATCCGCGGCCGCCGCATCGGCGCCATCTTCCAAGACCCGCTGACCACGTTGAACCCGCTCTACACGGTGGGGCGGCAGCTCACCGAGACCATGCAGACCCACCTCGACCTGTCGAACAGCGAGGCGCGGAAGCGCGCGATCGACTGGCTGGAGATGGTGGGCATCCCCGCGGCCGCGCAGCGGATCGACAGCTACCCGCACGAGTTCTCCGGCGGGATGCGCCAGCGCGTCGTCATCGCGCTCGCACTCTGCGCCGAACCGCGCCTCGTGGTGGCCGACGAACCCACCACCGCGCTCGACGTCTCCATCCAGGCGCAGGTGATCGCGCTGCTGAAGCGGCTGGCGCGCGAGAAGAACACGTCCATGATGCTCGTCACCCACGACATGGGCGTGATCGCGGAGACCGCCGACCGCGTCGCGGTGATGTACGCCGGCCGCGTGGTGGAGATCGGCCCTGTGCGCGAGGTGGTGAAGCACCCGCACCACCCCTACAGCATCGGCCTGATGAACTCGATCCCGCCGCTCGACCACCGCGTCGAGCGCTTGGCGCAGATCGACGGCGCCATGCCGCGCCTCAACGCCGTCCCGCCCGGCTGCCCCTACAACCCGCGCTGCCCCAAGGTCTTCGACCGCTGCATCGTCGAACGGCCCGACCTCCTGGACGCGGGCTCCACCAGCGCCGCCTGCTGGCTCTACGACCGTGCCGAGGCCCCGCATGTCTGAGCCGGCCACGGTGTTCGAAGCGGAGGACCTCGCCCGCTACTTCGACGTGTCCCGGCCGGCGCTGCAACGCCTGCTCTCGCGCGAGCCGCGGCGCATCCTCCGCGCCGTGGACGGCATCTCCTTCAGCATCCCCAAGGGCACCACGCTCTCGCTCGTGGGCGAGAGCGGCTGCGGCAAGTCCACGGTGGCGCGGATGGCGGTGGGGCTCTACCCGCCCACGCGCGGCAGGGCGCTGTTCGAGGGCGTGGACCTCGACCGCGCGCGCGCCGCCGCCGACCAGCGCCGGCGGATGCAGATGATCTTCCAGGACCCGTACGCCAGCCTCAACCCGCGCTGGCGCGTGCGCGACATCGTGGCCGAGCCCATCCGCGCCTTCGGCTTGGTGCAGGGCGGCGCGGCGCGGCGGGAGCGGGTGGCGCAGCTCCTCACCCAGGTCGGCCTCTCGCCGCTCGACGGCACCAAATACCCGCACGAGTTCTCCGGCGGCCAGCGCCAGCGCATATCCATCGCCCGCGCGCTCTCCTCCAACCCGGACTTCCTGGTGTGCGACGAGCCCACCAGCGCGCTCGACGTTTCCGTCCAGGCGCAGATCCTCAACCTGATGAAGGGGCTGCAGCGCGACCTCGGGCTGACCTACCTTTTCATCAGCCACAACCTCGCGGTGGTGCGGCAAATCTCGGACCGCATCGGCGTCATGTACCTCGGCCGCATCGTCGAGCTGGCGCCGGCGGAAACCGTGTTCGTGTCCCCGCGCCACCCCTACACGCGCGCCCTCATGGACGCGATCCCGGATCTGGAGATGATCGGTCGCCGCCGCATCCCGGTGGGTGGCGAAGTGCCCAGCCCCATCAACCCGCCGAGCGGCTGCCACTTCCACCCGCGCTGCCCCCTGGCGAACGACCGCTGCCGCCGCGAAGACCCGGTCCTAAAGCCCGCGCGCGGCACGCCTCAGACGATGGTCGCTTGCCACGCGGTGGAGGAGGGGAGGGACACCGGCCCGACCGCTGTGCCCCCGTTGGAGCGCGTCGGGAGCAGCCCGGCGACCTCGGCCTAGAAACCGTCGCCGAAGCGTCCGGGCAGGAACAGGCGGAAGCGCCGAAGCCCGGCGATCACGCCTTGACCAAGCCTGTGCCGCTTAGGAATACTCCCTTCGTAAACTGTTATGAATCCGCTCCACGGCCATTTGGTCCGGCCAAGGTCTCGGCCGGAAAGCAAGATGGTAAGGTGGTAAGGAAGTAAGGCGGGCGGAAAGTAAGGAACAAAGGCGTCCCCACCGGCGCGCGCCGCGAGTCCCGACGTCACCGAATCGGCACGATCGCCACCGCGTTGTGCGGCGACCCTTCCACCAGCTTGGTGCTCCAGGCGAGGTACACCACCACGCCCCGCTCCTCGTCGATGAAGCGGTGGACCCGCGTTTCCTTGAAGAACAGGCTGGTGTCGCTCTCGTACACCCGCTCGCCGTTGTCTCCGCGACGAGCGTTTTGGGCGACCTGCACCGGGCCGGTGGCCGTGCAGTTGAGGGAGAACCGCGCCGGATCCTCCGCCAAGCCCACCATGCCGGAAAGTCCGCCCGTGCGCGCCTGGCTGATGTAGCAGGAGATGCCCCGCACCTTCGGATCGTCGAACCGCTCCACCACCACCCGGTGGCTGCGGGTCAGGCCGAGGTTGGTCAGCGCCGTGTTGACGTGCCCGACCTCCTTGGTTTCGTCGGCGAGGGCCGGCAAGGACAAAGACAAGGCCAAACCAAGGCCTATAAGCGCGCGCCGCATGGCACTCTCCGTTTCGTTCGAAAGCAGGACGCCGCGCCGCCCGTCCGGTTTCAGTCCCCGACCGCGACACCCTCACGCCGCGGATCGGCGCCGCCCAGCAAGCGCGTCCCCGCCGGGCCGCGGACGATGCGGATGGCGTGCAAACCGGACATGTTGGAGCGCACCTCCACCGGCACGCCGCGCTCCCTGAGCCCGTCAGCCAGCGCGGCGGCGGCGGTTCCGGCCTCCACCTCCACGACGGCGTCGCGGCCGCCGACCCGCGGCAAGGCCACCGCCTCCTGCGGGTCGAGCCCCCAGTCGAGCATGGCCACCAAAGCCTGCGCCACGTGCCCGATGATGCGCGAGCCACCGGCCGAGCCGACCACCGCCACCGGCGACCCGTCCGCGCCGAAAACGATGGTCGGCGACATGGACGACCGCGGCCGCTTGCCCGGCGCGACGGCGTTGGCCACCGGCCGCCCGCCCATCTCCGGCAGGAAGGAGAAGTCGGTGAGCTGGTTGTTCAGCACCATCCCGCCCACGACCGTCCGCGCGCCGAACACGTCCTCCACCGTCGTGGTGAGCGAAACCACGTTGCCGGTGCCGTCCACAATGGAGAGATGGCTGGTCCCGTTCTCCGGCTGCGGCGGCTGGCTCGCCGGCGGCGCCGACGGGCGGTGCCAGGGCGGGTTGCCGGGCCGCAGCGGCGCGATGGCCCGGTCCCTGTCCAGCAACTGCGCTCGGGCGAGCAGGTACACCGGATCGAGCAATCCCCGCACCGGCACGTCCACCACGTCGGCGTCGGCGAGGAAGCGGTTGCGGTCGGCGAAGGCGAGGCGGCCCGCCTCCCCGAGCAGGTGCGCCGCGTCCAGCGCCTGCGCGGCGCCGTGCCCCGGCCGCCGCGGACCCAGAGCCGGCACGTCCTGGTGCGACAGGAAAGCCAGTATTTGCAGGGTCGCCACGCCACCGGACGAA
Organism: uncultured Acetobacteraceae bacterium; assembly: GCA_902805625.1. GTDB lineage: Bacteria > Pseudomonadota > Alphaproteobacteria > Acetobacterales > Acetobacteraceae > Craurococcus. The sequence goes on along the minus strand of CADCTL010000173.1, from coordinate 3,679 downwards.
GGCGGTGGAAAGCCGCACACGGTGTAGATCCGGTAAGGGGCGCACAGCGCGTCGCGCCGCACGGGCGCGTAGCCGGCCAGGTCGTCCACGGTCATCCCGCCCGGGTTGGGGCTGGAACGCACCGCCTCCGCGATGGCTTGCGCGATGGGCCCACGATGCAAGGCGTCCGCGCCGCCGGCCTGGATCGCACGCAAGGTCGCGGCCAAGTCCGGACTCCGCAGGCGGTGCCCGGCCGGTGGCGCCGAACCGTCGGCCAACAGGAAAAGCGCGCGCGCCGCCGGGTTCCGGCCGAGGCGCTCCGCCTCGTGCGCGATCGTCGCCGCGAGTCGGGGCGAAACGGGAAAGCCTCCCTCGGCCAGCGCGATGGCGGGCGCGAAGAGCCGCGGCCAGGGCAGGCGGCCGTGCGCCCGGTGCGCCGCCTCCAGCATCCGCAACGCGCCCGGCACGCCCACCGCGCGCCCGCCCACCGCCGCCTCGTGGAAGCCCATCGGCTTCCCGTCCCGCAGGAACAGGCCCGGCGTCGCCGCGGCCGGCGCGACCTCCCGCCCGTCCCAAGCCGAAACGCGGCGCGCGGCGGCGTCCCAGTGCAGCATGAGCGCGCCGCCGCCGATGCCCGAAGCGTGCGGCTCCACCAAGGTCAGCACCGCCTGCGCCGCGACCGCCGCGTCCACGGCGCCGCCGCCTTCGCGCAGCACGGCCAAGCCGGCCTCCGCGGCCAGCGCGTGCGGCGCCGAGATCATGTGCCGCTCGGCGACGGTGGAGGGCTGCGGACGGGCCGGCGCGGCCAGCACCAGCAGGAACAAGAGGACGAGCCGGGCCATGGTGGCGCCTTTTGCCGAAGGGCCTACCCCTTCTATGCCACCCGCCCGCGAAGGGAAGAGCGCCCCGGCGCGCTACACCGCCGCGGCCTGGGCGCGGTCGGCTCGGCGGTGCCGGAAGGCCAGGGCTTCCGCCACGTGCGCCCGCGTGACCGCGCCGCTGCCGGCGAGGTCGGCGATCGTGCGGGCCACGCGCAAGGTGCGGACGAAGCCGCGCGCGGACAGGCGCAAGCGCTCGGCCGCCTGCTCCGCCAAGGCTCGAGCCGCCGCGTCGACTTCCAAGCCCCGCTCCAACGCCGCGCCGTCCGCAACGGCGTTGCACCGCGGGCCGTCGGCGCCGTAGCGGGCGCGTTGCCGTTCCCGCGCTTCGGCGACGCGGGCCGCGACCGTGGCCGTGGTCTCGCCCGTCAACGCCCGCGACATCTCGGACGCCGGCACCGGCACCACCTCGATCGAGAGGTCGATGCGGTCCAGCAGCGGCCCGGACAGGCGCATCGCGTAGTCCTCGCCGCAGCGCGGCGCCCGGCCGCACTCGCGCGACGGGTCGCCGAGGTGCCCGCAGCGGCACGGGTTCATCGCCGCCACGCACTGGAAGCGCGCGGGATAGGTGACGTGCGCGTTGGCCCGGCTGATGGTCGCGTGCCCCGTTTCCATCGGCTGCCGCAGCGCTTCCAGCGCCGGGCGCGGAAACTCGGGCCACTCGTCGAGGAACAGCACGCCGTGGTGCGCCAAGCTGATCTCGCCCGGCCGCGCCCGGTTGCCGCCCCCGGCCAGCGCCGCTTGGCTGGCCGAGTGGTGCGGGTCGCGGAACGGCGGCCGCACCACGAGCCGCCCTTCCCGCAACAGCCCAGCCACCGAGTGGATCATGCTGACCTCCAGCGCCTCCGCCGGGGTCAGGTCCGGCAACAGGCCCGGGAGCCGCGTCGCCAGCATGGATTTGCCCGCGCCGGGCGCCCCCACCATCAGCAGGTTGTGCCCGCCGGCCGCCGCCACCTCCAGCGCCCGCTTCGCGCTCTCCTGCCCCTTCACCTCGGACAAGCACGGGCCGGGACGCGGCGCCGCCGGGTCGATCCGCGGTGGCTCGGGCGGCGTCAGCACCTGCGTGCCGCGGAAGTGGTTCATCAGCGCCAGCAGGCTGTCCGCCGCCAGCACCTCGATCCGGCCGGCCCAGGCCGCCTCGCCGCCCTGCGACGCCGGACAGATCAGGCCGAGGTCCCGCGCCGAAGCGCCGAGCGCCGCCGGCAGCACGCCGGCCACGCCGTTGATGGCGCCGTCCAGCGACAGTTCGCCGAGGGCCGCGTAACCCGCCAACTCCTCGCGCGGCAGCACGTCCATGGCCGCCAGCACCGCGAGGGCGATCGGCAGGTCGAGGTGCGAGCCCTCCTTAGCGATGTCGGCCGGGGCCAGATTCACCAGCACCCGCTTCGGCGGAAGGGAGAGCCCGAGCCCGGCCAGCGCCGCCCGCACCCGCTCGCGGCTTTCCGCCACCGCCTTGTCCGGAAGCCCGACCACGAGGAAGGCCGGCAGCCCGGAGGCGATCTGGACCTGCACCTCCACCGGCACGGGCTCGATGCCGGAAAAGGCGAAGCTGAGGACGCGGGCGATGCTCATGCCGTTCGGAAGAGTAAAGCGTGCTGCCAACATTTAAATCGGAAGTTGAGGGTCTCGCTGAAACGCCTTATGCGTGCCGGCCCCCGGTCAGCGCGGGAAGGATCAGGCGTGCAGGAAGTTCGGGCGTTTCTCGTCGCGGCTTTGGTGGCCGGCGTTTGCGGCTGCGCTCCGTCGGACCTCCGCCGCCATTTTGACGTGACGATCGCCACCGAGCCGGCCGGAGCGGCCTGCTTGCTGACCGGCGGCGCCGAGCCGGTCGGTGCGGTGCCGGCCGCGCCGGCGGTCGTGCGACTCGAGCAGGCGCCGCGCGACGTGCGGGTGTTCTGCACCCTTGCGGGCCACGCCCCGGTCGTTGCCGTGCTGCCTGTCGGGCCGGACAGGGGGGAGCTCGTTTCGGCGGCGGTGGTCGCCGCGGTGGCGGGCCCGATGTACGCTGAGCCGGTGCTGGGCGGCGCGCACCGCTACCCGTCCAGGCTCGACGTCGCGCTGCTGCCCGTGCGGTTCGCCACCGCCGATGAGCGGGACCGCTTCTTCGCAAACCGCATGGACGAAAGCCGGCTGCACTTCGACCAGCCGATCCGGGCGCGGAAGTCCATGTGCCGCGCGGACGAGTTCGGGTGCCAGCACACCATCGCTGAGATGGGGCGCGCCAGGGACGAGGAACTCGCGCGGCTGGAGGAGTTGCGGAAGGCGACACCCGCTCCGCAGTAGCCGCCGCGGCATCGCTCCCGGCGAGCACGAGTTCGCTGAGGCGGGCGATGGCCGGGGCCGCTCACCGCTCCGCGCGCCGGCGTTCGACGCGGCCTTGCCGGCCATGCGCTTCGCGGGGGCGCAGGAACGGAACCTCTGCTTCGCGGCCCGCGCGGCCGAGACTCTTCGCCGTTTCGACCAACCGATTCGAGCGCACAAAGCGATGTGCCGCACCGACGAGTTCGGGTGCCAGCACATGATCGCCGGCATGGAGCACGCCAAGGGCCAAGAGCTGTCGCGGTTGGAAGCGTTGCACGAGGCCACCCCGGCGGCCCTTCCCGCGCGAGGCACGCCCGAGGGCCGGCCTCGCGCGGGCCGGTGCGACCGCTTCAGCGACCCGCGGCTTTTTTATTCAGCGGCACCCTCCGCCGCCCGCATCACCCCGAGGAAGTTGCCGGACCAGAGCAGCCCGACCTCGCGCGGTCCGTAGCCCCGCCCGCGCAGGGCCGCCGTGAGGCCGCCGGTCTCCGCCGCGTTCTCCCACCCTTTGACGCCGCCGC